>JAJNAU010000058.1:2609-18604 GCA_021462625.1 Shewanella sp. | reverse complement strand
AAAAGAGCCCTGCTTTAGCAGAGCTCTTTTTATATTCGCCTTAACTGAACGGTATTGCAGCCTGATAGCCTTTAACCATGGCCATGAGAAACCAGACTGTGCCCGGTGAAGAGTTCGGACAGCAAAGGTGAAAGCCGCACACCTTAATCAACTGGGCGGGATTTAAAATGATTGGAAGAGAAAAATGTGATCTGTAACCGGTAAATTAATCTGGTTTTCAACGTGGGGGATGCGGGATTAAAGATAGTTTTTTTGTTTACATGGTCTTATTAGGGTCAACAGACCCTAGCCAATTAAGCCCCGGGAGGGGCTTGTCGCTTTAAGAGTTATTAGTAGCTTTCTGAGTGAACAGAGCGAACTGCACGGCCTGATGGGTCAATCACACCACTTAGGCTTTCATCCCAAGCCAGTGCCTCGGGCGTGGAGCAAGCCACTGACTTGCCACCCGGAACCGTTTCTGCTGCAGAGGCCAGCGGGAACAACTCTTCAAAGATACAGCGATAGAAATAAGCTTCTTGGGTTTCCGGCGTGTTATAAGGGAAGCGGAAACGGGCGTTAGCCAGCTCTTTATCGGATACTTTTTCAGCTGCTTGCTCTTTCAGGCCGTCAATCCAGGAGTAGCCGACACCATCACTGAACTGCTCCTTCTGACGCCATGCCACTTCGCGGGGTAACTTGTCTTCGAAAGCTTCACGCAGGATCTGCTTCTCGATTTTGCCCTCCACCGACATCTTGGCCTGAGGGTTAATTCGCATGGCCACATCCATAAATTCCTTGTCCAGGAAGGGCACCCTGGCTTCAACCCCCCAGGCGGCCATCGCCTTGTTGGCGCGAAGGCAATCAAACAGATGCAGTTTATCCAGCTTGCGAACCAACTCTTCATGGAAGGCTTGAGCGTTGGGGGCTTTATGAAAGTACAGGTAACCACCAAACAACTCATCAGCCCCTTCTCCGGAGAGCACCATTTTGATGCCCATCGCTTTGATCTTACGCGCCATCAGGTACATGGGGGTGGCAGCGCGTATGGTGGTGACATCATAGGTTTCCAGGTGGTAAATCACATCGCGCACCGCATCCAGGCCTTCTTGAAAAGTAAAGTGGATTTCATGGTGAATAGTACCGATTTGATCGGCAACTTTCTGAGCAGCAGCCAGATCTGGTGCGCCTTTCAGGCCGACGGCAAAGGAGTGCAGCTGCGGCCACCAAGCATCGGTTGCACCATCATCTTCAATCCGCCGTTTGGCAAAGGTTTGGGTGATGGCGGAGATAATGGAGGAATCCAGCCCGCCAGACAGCAGTACACCATAAGGAACGTCGGACATTAACTGCCGTCTGACTGCGCCCTCAAGGGCCTGGCGTAATTGCTGACGGTTTGCGCCATTGTCTTTAACCGCATCAAAGCTCATCCAGTCGCGAACGTAATAACGCACCGGATCTGTGTCTTTTCCATAACGATACTGACCTGGCTTGAACTCTGCGACGGTCTTGCAAACCGGCATCAGTGCTTTCATTTCGGAAGCGACAAAGAAGTTACCGTCGGCATCAAAGCCGGTGTACAGAGGAATAATCCCCATATGGTCTCGACCAATCAGCCAGGTATCCTGCTTCTTGTCATACAGTACAAAGGCAAAAATACCGTTGAGCATATCCAGAAAGTCAGCTCCGTATTCCTGATAGAGCGCCAGTATCACTTCGCAGTCGGAATTGGTGCGGTAGCTGTACTTGTCACCAAGTTGTGCCTTGAGTTCTTTGTGGTTGTATATTTCGCCATTGACTGCCAGCACCAGCGATTCATCTGCGCTGAGCAAGGGTTGAGCACCGTGATCGACATCGACAATGGCCAGACGCTCATGGGCCAGAATCGCTTTATCATCGGCATAGATGCCAGACCAATCCGGGCCGCGGTGACGCATCAGTCTGGACATTTCCAGCGCCACAGTGCGCAGAGCTGCCGGCTCGGATTGAATGTCCAGAACGGCGAAAATAGAACACATAAAAAATACTCCAATAAAAACAAAACGGTGAATTGAATTTACTGTGCCATGTTTTGTGTGAAATGCAAAATTTGAAAATGGTGAATCATCTGTATTTTCGCTGTTCCTGCATAGATTATTAACTAGATCTGCAGCTCTCTCGTGTATTATTGCTATTCATATGCCAGTTTTTATGGTGATTTGATAATTTCTACTTGTTGGTAACCGTTTGAATTAGCAGATCCCTATCGATACCGGAAAATTGCATTAGTCCGGTCTGCGGTGATGAAAACGCCGGATTTACAAAAGAGCAACGGGGATAAAGCTAAGGCTAGAAAGGGCATTAAGTTGGGATACAAAATGATGACGATAATGAGTCATGCCGCTGCGACTCTTTGCATCGGACTGTGCCTGACACCTGAGTCAAATTTGGTTAATTTCCATAGGCCAGAGTTTGCCACCTGTCTGCCGGCATGGTGGCTGATCTGGCTGTATGATCTTCAGGCAGTAGAGAGTTACACTACATCAATATCCCCGGCGCAGGGGAAGATATGATTGGGGCGGAAGGGCTCTTTATCTATATCTTCCAGTTGGCTGACACCGCTGGTCACCAGAATGGTTTCCAGTCCAGCTTGGAAACCCGCCAGAATATCGGTCCGCATATTGTCCCCGATGATGACGGTATTTTCTGAGTGAGCATTGATGCTGTTGAGGGCGGAGCGGATTATCCAGGAGGAAGGTTTGCCAACATAGAAGGGTTTCTTGCCGGTAATTCTTTCGATAGGAGCGCACAAGGCGCCGCAGGCCGGGCTGAACGCCGGTCCATGGGTGTCAGGGTTGGTGGCAATAAACTGAGCGCCCTGGGCTACGAATCTGGCTGCCTTGTGGAGCATCTCCCAGTTGTAAGAGCGGGTTTCACCCACGATTACAAAGTCCGGATTGATGTCGGTAAGGGTAAATCCGGCGTTGTACAATTCGTGGGTCAAGGCACCTTCGCCAATCAAAAAGGCCTTGTTGCCTACCTGATGAGCCATGAAGTCGGCAGTTGCCATGGCGGACGTGTAAAAGACAGATTCAGGCACATTGATGCCGGCTGCGCCCAGGCGGTTTTGGAGATCTTTGCCTGTCTGTACTGGGTAGTTGGTGAGGATGACTAGAGGATTGCCCTGTTTCTGAATGCGGTGGATAAACTTGTCAGCCCCGGGTATCAGTTTGTTATTATGTAATAAAACGCCATCGACATCACAGATAATATTCTTCATTCGTATTCTCTCAATTAAGGTCTTTTTCAATCTATAGTGCCTTGGGGACAAGGCTTCAATGAAATATTTGTTAACGGCATAATATGTTGATGTAGAAGATACGGTTTTGTGTGTAGTTTGTTCAGTTACTGATTATATCAGCGGCATATCTTTGAGATGTTAGTTGGGAAGGTGCGAACATTATCCGGAGTGGGATACCATCCATGAGCTTTGGTTGGCATTTCGGGAATAAACAAACCGCCTTGAAAGACGGTTTGTTTACGCAAAGATTAAAATTCAATCAGTCCGGAGCATAGCCGCAGGGACCTATCAACTCACCGTCAAGCCAAGCTTCAGTGCCCTTCATTGCCAGGCGCCCCTGGCTGAACCATTTGACGACCAACGGATAAATGGCGTGCTCCTGCTCCTGTACCCGCGCTGCCAGCAGTTCAGGGGTATCATCCTGATAAACAGGCACTTTGGCCTGCAGGATAACCGGACCTGCATCCAACGCCGGGATCACAAAGTGCACGCTGGCACCGTGTTCGCTGTCGCCTGCTTCGATTGTTCTAGCATGGGTATTGAGCCCCGGGTATTTGGGCAACATCGAAGGATGAATATTAAGCATGCGTCCCTGATACTTGTCTACTAGTTGATGGCTGAGAATGCGCATAAAGCCAGCCAACACGATAAGATCGGGCTGGTATTTGGCGATAGCGACATCCAGACGGGCATCATACTCACCTCGGCTTTCACCTTCGAGGGGGATCACACAGCTGGTATCGATTTCATTTTGATGGGCACGAATAAGGCCGTAGGCATCAGGGTTATTACTGATCACCCCGACAATATCGGCCTGAAGGTTGTCACAGCAGCCATCAATAATGGCTTGCAGGTTACTGCCATTGCCGGAAATGAGTACCAGAATGCGACAGCTTGATTCCATTAGCGGATCTCCACTTGCTCTTCACTGCCTTGGCGCGTTGCAATCTCACCGATCAGCCAGGCCTGTTCGCCTTCGGCATTGAGCAGCGACAGAGCGGTATCCACCTTATTTTTTGGCAGAGCGATGACCATACCGACACCACAGTTGAAGGTGCGGTACATTTCATACTCTGCGATGTTTCCCTGCTCCATCAACCAGTTGAACACCACAGGCCACTGCCAGGAGTTACCATCGATAACCGCTTTACAGTTGTCCGGCAGCACTCTGGGAATATTCTCCCAGAAACCACCCCCAGTGATATGGGCCATGGCATGAACCTCTGATTGGGCAATCAGCTTCAGTAATGGTTTAACATATATCTTGGTTGGCTCCAGCAGGTGCTCGATCAGGGGTTTTCCTGACAAATCCTGCTGCGGATCCGCTTTGCTTACATCCAGCACTTTGCGGATCAGTGAGTAGCCATTGGAGTGAGGACCACTGGAAGCCAGTGCAATCAGTGCATCACCCTGCGCCACTTTGCTGCCATCTATGATGTCGGCTTTCTCGACCACACCCACGCAGAAACCGGCCAGATCGTAGTCTTCACCTTCGTACATGCCGGGCATTTCAGCGGTTTCACCGCCGATCAGGGCGCAACCTGACTGGAAACAGCCTTCGCCGATACCATTGACCACAGAGGTGGCCGTATCGACATCCAGTTTACCGCTGGCATAGTAATCGAGGAAGAACAGGGGCTCTGCACCCTGCACAATCAAATCGTTGACACACATGGCTACCAAATCGACACCAACAGTGTCATGTTTTTTGTAGTCAATGGCCAGACGCAACTTGGTGCCCACGCCGTCGGTACCTGATACCAGCACAGGGTGCTTGTATTTGGTTGGCAGTTCACACAGGGCGCCAAAACCGCCCAGATTGCCCAGAACTTCAGGGCGATGGGTACGTTTTACAGCAGATTTGATGTTATTAACCAGTTGGTTACCTGCGTCGATATCGACACCGGCATCTTTGTAGCTCAGTGGGGTAGGCGTGCTCACAGAGGTCCTCTCGGGTACATCGTTATTGGATTTTTGTGCGGCGGTATTCTATCAGCTTGGGACCGGGGTCGAAAGCTGGCATTTTCCGCCATAACGGACATTGCCTGCGTAAAAACCATCATTTCCGCGTCAAAAACAGCATAAGAGTGCCTTTTGGCGATTAAATCACAGGTTTTGCCTACACTTGCCGCCATCCCTTAGCTGCTGTGGGCTGGCGGTAAATTATCTGCTGTCAATTGCTGATGAGAATGGCGAGGTAAACGGCACAGATTGACAGCTATTCAAGCACTTGTCCCGATAGGACTCACGATTTGGCGCGCTGAAGAAACTTTATGTTTGATAGCAAAAACAAATGCTCTAAACTCGGAAAAATTTGCTTATGTTTACGTAAGAAAAACAGGAGAGCCCCATGAAAGTCGTTGAGGTAAAACATCCTCTGGTTTGCCACAAAATTGGCCTGATGCGCGAACGGGATATCAGTACCAAACGTTTTCGCGAACTGGCCGCAGAAGTTGCCAGCTTACTGACCTATGAGGCCACTGCTGATTTTGAGACTGAAACTGTCACTATCGATGGCTGGAATGGCCCGGTGGAAGTCAAACAGATTAAGGGGAAGAAAGTCACTGTTGTGCCTATCCTGCGCGCTGGTTTGGGGATGATGGACGGTGTGCTTGAGCATATTCCTTCGGCCCGTATCTCGGTTGTGGGTATCTATCGTGATGAAGAAACCCTGGAGCCTGTACCTTACTTTGAGAAGTTAACCAGCAATGTGGATGAGCGTATTGCGCTGATCGTTGACCCTATGCTGGCCACCGGTGGCTCCATGATTGCCACTATCGATCTGTTGAAAAAACGTGGCTGTACTTCCATCAAAGCGCTGGTGCTGGTGGCGGCGCCTGAAGGTATTGCAGCGCTTGAATCGGCTCATTCGGATGTAGAACTGTACACAGCTTCCATTGATAAGTGCCTGAACGAAAAAGGCTACATTCTGCCTGGTCTGGGTGATGCCGGTGACAAGATTTTCGGTACCAAATAAGCATTGCTGACTATAGTTTTTTAAAGGAGCCGAGGGGCTCCTTTTTTATGCCTGAATGACTTCTGCCAAACATCATATAAATCATGTTTACCTGGCGGGCTCCTTCCTTAGAGCACCATGGCGGCTAGCCAGCCAAATATCAGCAGCGGGATATTGTAGTGGATAAAGGTGGGGATCACACTGTCACGCATATGGTCGTGCTGACCATCGGCATTGAGACCCGAAGTTGGCCCCAAGGTTGAGTCAGAAGCCGGTGAGCCGGCATCCCCCAGGGCGGCAGCAGTTCCTACCAGTGCGATAGTCGCTGGTACCGAAAAGCCAAAGTTCAGTGCCAGTGGCACATAGATGGTGGCAATAATCGGAATGGTCGAGAAGGACGAGCCTATCCCCAGAGTGATCATTAAGCCAACTGCCAGCATCAGAAATGCTGCCAGCGCTGTGTTGTCACCCAGCATCCCCCCAATGGCCGAAACCAGGGTGCCGACTTCGCCGGTAGCTTTGATGACTGCGGCAAAGCCTGCGGCAGCAATCATAATAAAGCCAATGTTGGCCATCATGCGCACGCCCTGATTGAAGATATCCTGATCCGCAACGTGTTTGAGTGCACCGCAGAAGCTGAACACTATAAAGCCAACCAGAGCACCG
Organism: Shewanella sp.; assembly: GCA_021462625.1. Classification (GTDB taxonomy): domain Bacteria; phylum Pseudomonadota; class Gammaproteobacteria; order Enterobacterales; family Shewanellaceae; genus Shewanella. Next base: position 11,726 of record JAJNAU010000058.1, on the reverse strand, counting down.
AAGATCATCGAATCGGTATAAAGCTGTACAGAGAGCGTCGCGATAATGGCTAGCAGCGCAATAACAATATTGCGCTTGTTGATTTTCTCTTCCGGCTCGGCGAGCAGAATTTGCTGCTCATTGTACTCTCTGGGTTTGCGATAGCTGATAAAGACCGCAGTCAGCAGCCCCAGCAGCATCCCCAGTGCCGGTAACATCATGGCGGAGGGGATCTGACCGGCAGTAGCTGCCAGCCCGTTAGTTTTCAGGTTGGCCAGCAGAATATCGTTCAGAAAGATGCCGCCAAAGCCCACGGGCAGAATCATATAGGTAGTCACCAGACCAAAGGTCAGGACACAGGCCACCAAGCGTCTGTCCAGCTTGAGTTTTGACATTAGGTGCAGCAAAGGCGGAACCAGAATAGGAATAAAGGCAATGTGAATGGGTAACAGGTTTTGTGAAGAGATAGCCATGGCCAGCAGGGCAGTCAGTAGCCCCCAACGTACCATCCTGGTATTGCTGTCGTTGGGCTCTTTGCCCACGGAGCGGATTAACTTGTTGGACAGCAGAGTGGTTAAGCCTGAGTGGCTCAGAGCCACGGCAAATGCGCCCAACAAGGCGTAACTTAGTGCGATTTGGGCCCCCCCTCCCAAACCGGTATTAAAGGCTGCTATGGTCTGATGCAGATCAAGGCCGCCCAGCAAACCGGCCACCAGAGAACTGATGGTCAGGGCTATCACGACATTGACCCTGGCCAGGCTTAGGGCCAGCATCAGGCTTACAGCGACAACGACTGCGTTCATATTCGAATTTTCTTATTTTAAGTGACGAAGCCGATAGTTTTTACCGGGTTTTGTGCCAATGTCCAGTGTAAAGCGCGCGATTGCCTGAAAACTGCCTGACTGTGTGACTTCGTCTCCGGTTCCCTAGGGTCTGTTGACCTTTGAAGATGGTTTTTGCAGCACTTTGTCGTTGTTTTATACAAAGCAACGCGACTGTGGTGTAGTTGTTCTACACAAATGAGCGTTAATGCAGTAGAAAGCGACGACAAACGCTGCCCGAAGGGCTCGGCTATACGCGCTTTACTCTTTGTTGCAAGGTATTTACTTAGGCCCCTAGGCGGCACACCTTGCGTCGCGATTAAAGCGCGTCTAGAACGAGCAAAATTCAACCATGAAAGGTCAACAGACCCTAGGATCTGTTGATCTTCTGTGGTCAAATTTCGCCCTGCCCTATGGTCAGCGTTTGTGGCCCCTTTCTCCTGCGTTATCGGTTTCTCATGTAGGCGATCTACACATCGAAGCCTCTGCCTTGGATAAACAAGTCACAAACAGCGGCAAAAATAATCGCTAACGGTCAGCAGATCCTAAGGAAGGTGCGAATAAGTCCCGTGCGTGCTCTGCCAGTGATGACAGCCCCTAGATGCACAACGCAGTTCGACCTTAATGGCCTGTGTCCTTAGCGAGAGCGGCAACCAAGCAGATAGGGCTGTCAGCCTCGCCCTTCGGGGCTTTCGGGTAAACACGATTACTGTGGTACTGCGCTTTGAAAGGCAGCCAGCTTTACTGTATCTGAATATCCTGAACTCGAATCTGCCCATAAGCCAGAGTGCTGCGAGGACTTGTTCACACCTTCCCTAAGTCAAAATTTCGGTGAAACCATGATATTAATCCTAAATAGGTTGTTTGCGCGGACCAAGTTCTTATAATGCCATTTGATTTACGGGAATAATCCCTAACTTAGTCCATAGATGGAGGTATTAAATGAGCGTATTAGTTGGCCGTCCGGCCCCGGACTTTACCGCTGCAGCAGTTTTGGGTAACGGTGAAATCGTTGATAGCTTCAACCTGACTGCTGCCATCAAGGGCAAGCCAGCCGTTGTGTTTTTCTACCCATTGGACTTCACCTTTGTTTGTCCTTCTGAGCTGATCGCTTTTGATCACCGCATGGACGAGTTCAAGAAGCGTGGTGTTGAAGTAATCGGCGTGTCTATTGACTCTCAGTTTACCCACAACGCATGGCGTAACACCCCGGTTGACAAGGGTGGCATTGGCCAGGTGCAGTACACTCTAGTTGCTGACGTGAAGCACGACATCTGTAAAGCTTACGATGTTGAGCACCCGGAAGCTGGCGTTGCCTTCCGTGGCTCTTTCCTGATCGACAAGGAAGGTATGGTTCGTCATCAGGTAGTCAACGATCTGCCACTGGGTCGTAATGTTGATGAAATGTTGCGTATGATTGATGCGCTGCAATTCCACGAAGAGCACGGTGACGTGTGTCCAGCCGGTTGGGAAAAAGGCAAGAAAGGCATGAGCGCCAACCCAAATGGTGTCGCCTCTTACCTGGCTGAAAACGCAGACGATCTGTAATCCGGGTTTAGTAACTGCTGTAAAAAGCTGCCTCTGGCAGCTTTTTCTATGTCCGTTGTTTGTACTTGGTTTGTTTATTAATCTCAACTCTGGATAAGAAACAGCATGATTTATTGATTTAACGCAAATCTGTATTTAACTCTCTTGCTAGTCGGCGGTTTTTGTTGTTCGCAAGGCGAATTTGCGCGTCAATAGCGAGTCTATTGCAAGTCAATTCAATGCAGTTAGTTGCAAAAAAAGCCACTAGAAAGGCGTTTTGTTATCCCGAGCTGGGGTTAATTAGGGAATGTGTTGGGTTCCTAAGGCGTAAAAAATTTGACATAAGCCGGTTTTTTTCTTTGCAGTATCTTGCCGGGGGCTTCAGTCTGAGTTGGTTTCACCTGTTTCAGTATCATCACAGGGAAGTGGCCAGCCTCCAAGAGCTTTCCAGCGATTGACGATATAGCAGAACAATTCGGCAGTACGCTCTGTGTCGTACAGTGCTGAGTGGGCTTCTTTGTTATCGAAAGGGATACCCGCCATCTTACAGGCTTTAGCGAGAACCGTATGGCCGATGGCCAGTCCAGCCAAGGTGGCGGTGTCAAAGGTGGCAAAGGGATGAAAGGGTGAGCGCTTCAACTCATTGCGTTCAATTGCTTTGCTGACAAAACCATGATCGAAGGAGGCATTGTGCGCCACGATAATACTGCGATGACAGTCTGATGCCTTCTGGGCTTTTTTCACTTTCTTGAAGATATCCAGAAAAGCTTCTTTTTCACTGACAGCACCACGCAGAGGATTGTTTGGATCTATACCATTAAAGGCCAGCGCCTCGGGCTCAAGATTGGCGCCTTCGAAGGGCTCGATGTTGTAGTGCAGAGTTTGATCCAACACCAGTTCGCCCTGTTCGTTCATTTTTAACATGGTTACGGCAATCTCCAGCAACGCATCGGTGCGGGCGTTGAACCCAGCGGTTTCCACATCGATTACAACGGGGAAATAGCCGCGGAAACGGTGTTTCATCTTATTGGCGTCGCTAATGTCGCTCATAACTCTCTCGGGCAAAAAATCGAGCCGGTATTATGCTAAAGATAGCCTTGAGTGTCATGTTTGATTGACGGAATTATCGGCTAAAGGTTCGAATATTTTTGCCGATAAAGGAATAGGTTGAAGTCTTCCCGTGAGTCGCGAACCCTATGTTGAAAACATTACTTTGTCTGCTTTGCCTTGGGATATCCTTTTCTGCAGTGGCTGAACTGAGGCATTATCGGGCAGGCTTGGATGACTCCCAGTGGCGTTTTTCTGCCAGTCCCCGAATTGAATGTCGTCTGGAGCACGACATTCCTGCCTATGGCAAGGCGGTGTTTGTCAGTCGGGCGGGAAAAGCGCTAAATATGGCGTTTACCCTGGATATGTGGGTGAAACCCGATGCGGCCACCCAGGCAGTACTTATCAGCAACGCGCCGCGCTGGCGCCCTGGCGTTCCTTCCCGTGAGATTACCTCACTGACTTATCACAAATACTTTAATGGCGAAGTTCCCAAAAAAGCGGCCTGGTCGATGTTGATTGAATTGGAGCGGGGGATGGAACCTACCTTTTACTACAGTGACTGGTATCAGGCTTCCAATCAGGTGGCGGTGGGGTTATCTGCGGTGAACTTCGGCGGCAAATACACGGACTTCAAAGCCTGTCTTGCATCGCTTCTGCCATACAGTTTCGATGATATCGCCTTTACCGTGCTGAGCTATCACAGTGGTGGTTCCGAGCTAACTGAGTTTTCCAAAACCCAGCTCGCCCGGGTGCAGGAATACCTGACTTACGATCCTGAGGTGGAACTGGTACTGATTGATGGTTATACCGACAGTTATGGTGGTCGAAGTGTGAACGAGCGGGTATCTGAGCAGCGGGCGGAAACCGTCAAGGCGCTGTTGATGTCAGGCGGTATACCGGAAGATCGTATTCTGACAGCGGGTCATGGTGAAATCCGGCCCATTGGTCCGGATGAAACGCCAGAGCAGCGGGCTCTGAGCCGACGGGTTGTCGTCAGAATCAGTAAGTAAATCCGGGGGCAATTACCATTTTAAAGGCCTGGTCTGTATAGATCAGGCCTTTTACTTTTCGCCAAACTGTGTTCGTTTTGTGAGTTGGTATTTTATGGATGAAAAAAAGCCCGCTACTAGGGTAGCGGGCCGCAAAATAAAGCATTGCAATCAACAAATTGAAGGAAGGAAGTCAAGCATAAGAACCAGGGATGAACAGATGTGAAAAGTTTCACACAAGTTTGAAGTTCTTGTTTTCACATCCCGCAATCGGCGGGATCTTCCTGAAAACGAACGGAATTTTAGGACGAAAGTGGGTATCTGCCAAACGAGAAATATTCCAGTTTCAGATTAGTAAATCTAATGAATCAATGGGTGAGCCGAGTCACGTAAATTCAGTGAAATGGTCATTGATGACTAAGTACCTGTAATATTTGCATATTAAAGCGGTTTATTGCATTGCGCAATGGAAATAAATTGTTAATTCCTGCGATTGGTGGTGCGCAGTCAGGAGGCTGGCTTGCAGATATTGCCAATAGCATGGCATCAGAGCCCGAAAAATATCTTTTGTCTTTGCATACTTACATTTGTAGACAGTCAGGGTGTCGCATAGCGTTGCTTTGTTATCAATTCTTTGTATAGTAGCCAAACCCGGACAGCCGTTGCCGGGGTAGCTTTGGCGAGGGGCAATCAGCAAGAAAATAGGCATTCCCTGCATGCCTTTTGCCGGGAGTATGGCTTACCGCAGCGTGGGAACCTGCAGCGCCGTTTCAGACCAAATTTCTCCGGGAACAGACAAGAAAGATAACAAGGATTCAAGATGACAATACTCACAGGAATGAAGCACAGTGCCATTGCGCTGATGCTGGCTGGTGCATTGACTGCCTGTCAATCAACAGATACTCCAGCGAAAGATGCCACGTCAAACACCTATCAATATCCCGTCAGCCAGACAGATGAAGTGGTTGACACTCTGCATGGTGTTCAGGTGGCTGATCCCTATCGTTTTCTTGAGGTTAATGATGAAAGAACGGAGGCCTGGGTAAAGGCCCAGCAGGCTTTTGGGCAGGATTATCTGGCCAATATCCCCGGTAAACAGGTGCTGGTTGACCGTATTACCGAGTTGTGGAATTACCAAAAAGTGACGGCACCTTTTGAGTACGGCGACAACCAGTTCTATTTTCGTAACGACGGTCTGCAGGCTCAATCTGTGCTGTATGTCAAGGGTAAAGATGGACAGGAAAAAGTCCTGCTTGATCCCAACAAGTTGTCAGAGGATGGCACAGTGGCGCTGTCTGGACTGTCTGTCAGTAATGACGGCAAAACACTGGCCTATGGTGTGTCCAATTCTGGCTCAGACTGGCAGCAGTGGCAGTTTATGGATGTCAGCAGTGGCAAGCTGCTGAGTGACAAACTGGAGTGGATTAAGTTTTCTTCCGCCCAGTGGGATCACGATAACAAGGGGGTATTTTACTCCCGCTATGATGCGCCGGCCGGTGGAGATAAGCTGGCGGATGTGAATTTCAACCAAAAGGTTTTCTATCACAAAATAGGCACGCCTCAGGCAGAGGATGTGCTGATCTACGAGCGTCCACAGAATAAGGACTGGGGCTTTTACAGTACTGTCTCTGATAAAGGCGACTACTTGCTGATCTCCGTCTCTCAGGGCACAGATTCCCGCAACCGTTTTTTTTATAAGTCTCTGACCGGGAAAAACAGCCCTGTGGTTGAGCTGGTGAGCGAGCTTGAGGCTGAATACAGTTTTATCGGCAATGATGGTCCTGTGTTCTATTTCAAGACCGACCTGAATGCGCCAAAAGGCAAAGTGGTCGCCATTGATGTGACCCAGCCGGAAAAAGCCAACTGGCAGACCCTGATCCCTGAAAGCGAAGACACTTTAAGTACGGTTGAAATCGTCAACGAACATTTCGTCGCGACCTATCTGCATGATGTTCTGGGCAAAATGTCTATCTATAGTCTGGATGGTGTAAAACGTCAGGATGTGGCATTGCCGGGGCAGGGCTCTGTGTCCGGTGCCAATGGAAAGCGCAACAAGGATTACTTCTATTACAGCTTTAACTCCTATGTGCAGCCAACCACGATTTATAAGTACGACTTCCGCACCGGAGAATCGAGTGTGTTTGCCAAGCCCGAGGTTGCTTTTGAACCGCAGGACTATGTGTCTGAGCAGGTGTTTTATACCAGCAAGGATGGCACCCGCGTACCCATGATGGTGTCATACAAGAAGGGGCTTAAGCGCAATGGGGACAACCCGACATTGTTGTACGCCTATGGTGGATTTTCTATCTCTCTGACCCCCAGATTCAGTCCGGCCAATATCGCCTGGATGGATATGGGCGGTGTCTATGCAGTGCCGAATCTGCGGGGTGGGGCAGAATATGGTGAAGCCTGGCATCAAGCCGGCATGCTGGACAAGAAGCAAAACGTCTTCGATGACTACTATGCCGCAGCTGAGTATCTGATTGATCAGCAATACACCAATCCGGGCAAATTGGGCGCTTATGGCCGCAGTAACGGTGGCTTGCTGATGGGCGCCGCAGTCACTCAGCGGCCCGAGCTTTTTGCGGCTGTGCTGCCTGCGGTAGGGGTGCTGGATATGTTGCGCTTCCACAAGTTTACCATTGGCTGGGCCTGGGCCAGTGAATATGGCAGTGCTGAGGATGCGCAGCAGTTCAACACACTGCTTGCCTATTCGCCTTATCACAATCTGACTGAGCGCAAATATCCGGCCACCATGGTGATGACTGCTGATCATGACGATCGCGTGGTACCTGCCCACAGCTTTAAGTTTGGTGCCATGATGCAGCAAAAGCAGCAGGGCGATGCTCCTGTGATCATGCGTATTGAATCCAAAGCAGGCCATGGAGCCGGAAAACCTACCGCCATGCGTATTGATGAGTTTGCAGACATCTATCTCTTCCTGTGGGAAAACTTTGGTCTGAAAATGCCAAAGAGTCTGTAAAAACGACAAAAAGCACAAAAAAGGGGCATTTTAGCCCCTTTTTCGTGTCTATTAACGGACACATAGCCTGTGCGGGCATTCACATCCAGCAGCGGGGCAGGTATAGTTATGCTTCTTTTAACGTACTGAAATTACAGCACCGAGTTTATGTTTTATTGGCCTGTTTCCATTTATTACGAAGATACTGATGCCGGCGGTGTGGTATACCATGCCAATTACCTTAAATTTTTCGAGCGAGCCAGGACCGAGTGGCTCAAGACCATGGGGATAGGGCAGAATGCGCTGTTGGCGCAGGATATTGGCTTTGTGGTTAGTCATGCTGATATCAACTTCCGACGCCCTGCAAAATTTGAGCAAGCACTGGAAGTGGTCTCCAGCATCAGCTCGCTGAAACGGGCATCGCTGACGTTTAATCAGCGCCTGTTGGATGCAGCAGGCCAGTGTTACTGTGAGGCTGAGATTACGATCGCCTGTGTTCAGTTGTCCTGCATGAAACCTCATGCAATTCCTCTTTTTATAGTTCAGGAGTTTGAAAGTGCACGCTGATATGTCGTTTATCGGGCTGTTTATGCAGGCCAGTTTGTTGGTGAAATTGGTGATGCTGACACTGCTTGGCCTGTCAATTCTGTCCTGGGCGGTGATTATTCAGCGTCGTAATCTGCTGACCAAAACCAGGACCAATATAATGAAATTTGAAGACAAGTTCTGGTCCGGTGTCGATCTTAACCGCCTGTATGCTGAGCTGCAGGCGCGGGGTGAGCAAAGCTCTGGCATGGAGGCGATGTTTGTTGCCGGTTTTAAAGAGTTTTCCCGTTTAGGCCAACTGAGCGGCCGTACTCCTGCTGCCGTAATGGATGGCAGCTACCGCGCGATGCGGGTGTCACTTAACCGTGAGGTCGAAACGCTGGAAGCCAATCTGCCGCTGCTGGCCACCATTGGTTCAACCAGTCCTTATATTGGTCTGTTTGGTACAGTGTGGGGGATTATGAACTCCTTTATCGCGCTTGGCGCGGTGGAAAATGCTACGCTGGCCATGGTGGCTCCCGGGATTGCCGAAGCGCTGATCGCTACGGCCATAGGTCTGTTTGCCGCGATTCCGGCGGTTATTGCCTACAACCGCTTTGCCAATCAGGTGGAAAAGCTTGAACTGGCGTACGCTAACTTTATGGATGAATTCACCAGCATCCTGCATCGTCAGGCCTACAGCGAGAAGGAAGCCGTGTGATGATGCAGGGCTATCAACGCAAGCGTCGGCGGCCGGTGGCTGAGATTAACGTCGTCCCTTATATCGACGTCATGTTGGTGCTGCTGATCATCTTTATGGTGACGGCGCCCATTGTGACTCAAGGCGTCAAAGTGGACTTGCCTCAGGGCAAAGCCGAGGCACTGCCCGCCGAGGGGAAACCGCCGGTTGTCGCCTCCATTGATGAGTTTGGCGATTACTATCTGGATATTGGTGCCTCTTCCAGTCACGAAGCGCTTGATCTGGAAGAGATTGCCGTGCGCGTCGCCGCAATTGTGCAACTTGAGCCGGAGCGTCCTGTGGTGGTGAAAGCTGATAAATCCATTGCCTATGAAAAAGTGATCCAGCTGATGGTGACCTTGCAGGGGGCTGGCGTACCGTCCGTTGGCCTGATGACTGAATCACCGGAGGAAAACTGAGTTGGCCAAGCAGGATTTAACGGTTCCGATGCTGATTTCAGCCGGAATTCATCTCGGTGTCATAGGCTTGTTGGTGCTGGGTGTAGACTTTGCTTTCGACCCTCCA
>JAJNAU010000058.1:0-2599 GCA_021462625.1 Shewanella sp. | reverse complement strand
ACCTAAACCGCAACAGATGAGTGAGCCAATCGTTCAGGCGGTGGTGGTCGATCAGCAAAAGGTGACGGCGCAGGTCGAAAGACTTAAACAGCAGAAACTGCAAGAGCAACGCAAAGAGCAGGCTCGTCAGGAAGAGCTGGAGCGTAAGGCCCGCCAGGCCAAACAGGCCCGCGAGCGGGAGCAGGAACGTATTCGCAAGTTGGAAGCCGAGCGCAAACAGCAGGAGCTGGAAACCAGGCGCGCCGCGGCGGCTGCCAAAGCGGCCAAGCAAAAAGCGGCTGCAGCAGAAGCTGAGCGCAAGCGTAAAGAAGCGGAAAAGGCGGCTGCTGAAGAAGCGGCCCGTAAAGCTGAGAAAAAGCGCAAGGCGGAAGAAGCCGCCGCGAAGAAAGTTGCCGAGGAGCGTAAACGTCGTGAACAAGCTGAGAAAAAGCGCAAGGCTGAGGAGAAAGCCCGTCGCGAGCAGCAGCGCATGATGGAAGAAGCCATGGCGGCTGAGCAGGCGGCTTTGGCTTCGAGACGTAATCAGCAGGTAGTGTCGGAAGTGGCGCGTTATACCGCCATGATTAAAGCAACCATACAGCGTAATCTGGTGGTCAATGAGGCTATGCGGGGCAAATCCTGTCAGGTGTATATTCGTCTGGCGAAGGATGGCTTTGTGATGGCAACCAGGGTGCTCTCTGGGGACGCGACTGTGTGCCGGGCAGCAGAGACTGCCATAGCTCGGACCGGACGCTTGCCGGTATCGCCTGAGGCTGATGTTTACCAGCAGCTCAAAGAAATCAATCTCACAGTACAACCTGAGTTTAATTAAGGACGTGTCATGAAAATCCTGGGGAAATTTTTCGCCCTGTTATTGATTGTGGTCAGCCTGCCGTCAAAGGCCGCGCTGGATATAGTGATTACCGAAGGGGTCGATACGGCGCGTCCGATTGCCGTTATGCCTTTTGTTTGGCAGGGAACCGGTCCTGTGCCAGAGCAGATCGCCAATGTCGTGATGTCGGATTTGACCCGCAGCGGCACGTTTAAACCGATGGAGCTGAATTCACTGCCTCAGCAAAATATCAGTCAGCTTGCTCAGTATAATCCTTCGGTTTGGGCTAATGTGGATGCCGAAGCTTTGTTGATAGGGTCTATCAAGCCTTATGGTACCAATCAGTATCTGGTGGAATTTGAGCTGATTGATCTTATTAAGAACCAGATGCAGGTTGCCCAAGGTAAGACGGACAGAGCCGATCTGGTGATGGACAGCCGTCAGACGGTGATCTCCGCCAGTCAATTCCGCCAGTATGGTCACAGGATCAGTGATGTTGTTTTTGAAAAGCTGACCGGTATTCGCGGCGCCTTCCTGACCCGCATTGCCTATGTGGTGGTGGATCACTCCAAGCCCAAGCCCTATCATTTGATGATTGCCGACTACGATGGCTACAACGAACAGATGCTGCTCAGCTCTCCTGAGCCATTGATGTCGCCATCCTGGTCCCCCGATGGTCGTGAACTGGCTTACGTGAGTTTTGAAAACAAGCAGGCTGAGATTTTTGTACAGGATATTTATACCCAGGCGCGTAAAAAGGTGACCAGCTTCCCTGGCATCAATGGTGCACCTGCGTTTTCTCCTGACGGTAAAAAGCTGGCGGTGACCCTGTCCAAAGATGGTCAGCCGGACATCTACACAGTGGATATCGCCACCGGTGCCATCAAGCGTATTACCAATCACTATGCTATCGATACCGAACCATCCTGGTTCCCCGATGGCAAAGCGCTGAGCTTTACTTCTGAGCGAGGTGGTCGCCCTCAAATCTATAAGATTGTTCTGGCTTCCGGAAAGATTACCCGTATGACCTTTGAAGGCCAGTCGAATCTGGGCGGCAGCATTACGCCTGACGGCCGCAGCATGGTGTTTGTGAACCAGACCAATGGCAAGTTCAATATTGCCCGCATGGATCTGCAAACCGGCTTTATGCAGGTATTGACCTCCACACGTCTGGATGAATCGCCCAGCGTTGCTCCCAATGGTACTATGGTGATTTACGGCACAACCCACAATGGTCGTCAGGTATTGGCGGCAGTGTCGGTGGACGGACGGTTTAAGGCTCGATTGCCGGCGGGACAGGGGGACGTAAAATCGCCATCCTGGTCGCCATTTCTCTGATTAACGATTCAAACGAAAAGGATAAAAACATGGAATTGAATAAGTTGTTGAAAGCCATGGCCGTTGCATTGCCTTTGATGGCTCTGGGCGCCTGTAGCTCAACTTCCGAGTCGGGCACCGATGCGACCGACGGTGTAGGCAGCACAAGCTCATCCCGCTCAGTAACCGGGGGTGTTGAAACCGGCAGTGCCAGCCAACCGCTGACACCTGAAGAGCAGCAGCGCCAGAAAGAGCAGGAACTGCGCCGCGAACATGTGATTTACTTCGACTTTGACCGCAGTGAAGTTCAACCTGAATTTCTGGAAATCATTCAGGCTCACGGTAACTACCTGCTCGAACATCCGAATGTTCGTATTTTGATTGAGGGGCACACAGATGAGCGTGGTACCCCTGAGTACAACATTGCGCTGGGTGAGCGCCGCGCCAAGGCAGTGGCCAAGTACCTGCAAA
>JAJNAU010000057.1 GCA_021462625.1 Shewanella sp. | reverse complement strand
TTTAAATTCTCACCTCCTAACCTAACGGTTTGGAGGTGAGGCGGACCATCTAATTAAGCCCCCATCAGGGGGCTTTTTTTAACTGACTATTAGCCGTTAACAGAGTCAACACGCTCACGGAGCTCTTTGCCTGGCTTGAAATGAGGGACATACTTACCATCAAGCTCAACTGACGTACCGGTCTTTGGATTGCGTCCAACGCGCGGCGCACGATAGTGAAGTGAAAAACTGCCAAACCCACGGATTTCAATACGATCTCCGGTTTCAAGCGTTGTTGCCATTTGCTCCAACATCTCTTTAATGGCATTTTCAATATCCTTCGCCGACAGTTGTGACTGCCCGAAGGTGAGTTTTTCGATTAGTTCGGATTTAGTCATCCTTCCTACCCCTGTGTTCAAGCCATAAACAGTCACCTCACAGGGAGATGCTGCCATCTCCCTGAACCGCAAGGCGATTACTTGCGAGCTGCTTTGAAAGCTTCCGCCATAGCATTACTAATAACAGCGTCTTCTTGTTTGTTCAAGTTAGCCATTACTTCTTTTTCGTCAGCTTCGTCTTTCGCACGGATAGACAAGCTGATGGTGCGGTTCTTACGATCCACGCCCATGAACTTGGCTTCAACACTGTCACCTACAGACAGAACGCTAGACGCATCTTCAACACGCTCACGGCTGATGTCAGCTACACGGATGTAACCTTCAACAGTGTCAGCCAGCTCGATGGTAGCGCCTTTAGCGTCAACAGCAGTCACGGTACCAGTAACAATAGCACCTTTCTTCTTATCTGCCAGGTAAGCGCTGAATGGATCGTCTTCAGTCTGCTTAACACCCAGGCTGATACGCTCACGTTCTGGATCTACAGACAGAACCACTGCGCTGATTTCGTCACCTTTCTTGTACTCAGACACAGCATCTTCGCCGGTGCCATTCCAAGAGATGTCAGACAGGTGAACCAGACCGTCGATGCCACCGTCCAAACCGATAAAGATACCGAAATCAGTGATAGACTTGATCTTACCGGAAACTTTGTCACCTTTGGCGAAGCGGTTTGCGAAGTCTTCCCATGGGTTGGTCTTACACTGCTTCAGACCCAGAGAAATACGACGACGCTCTTCGTCGATGTCCAGAACCAGAACTTCTACTTCGTCACCCAGGTTAACAACCTTGGATGGGTGGATGTTCTTGTTGGTCCAATCCATTTCAGAAACGTGTACCAGACCTTCTACGCCTTCTTCGATTTCAACGAAGCAACCGTAGTCAGTCAGGTTGGTTACGCGACCGGTCAGACGAGTGTTCTCTGGGTAGCGCTTGCTGATTTCCAGCCATGGGTCTTCACCCAGTTGCTTCAGACCCAGAGACACACGAGTGCGCTCACGATCGTACTTCAGTACTTTAACAGTGATTTCATCACCAACGTTTACGATCTCAGATGGATGTTTAACACGCTTCCAAGCCATATCGGTGATGTGCAGCAGGCCGTCAACACCGCCCAGATCTACGAATGCACCGTAGTCGGTCAGGTTCTTAACGATACCTTTAACTTCTTGACCTTCCTGCAGGTTTTCCAGCAGAGCATCACGCTCAGCGCTGCTTTCAGATTCGATAACAGCACGACGAGAAACAACGACGTTGTTGCGCTTCTGATCCAGCTTGATAACCTTGAATTCCAGTTCTTTGTTTTCCAGGTGAGAAGTGTCACGGATAGGACGTACGTCAACCAGAGAACCAGGCAGGAACGCGCGAATGCCGTTCAGCTCAACAGTGAAACCGCCTTTAACTTTACCGTTGATAACACCGATAACAGTTTCAGCGTCTTCGTAAGCTTTTTCCAGAACGATCCAAGCTTCGTGGCGCTTAGCTTTTTCGCGAGACAGTTGAGTCTCACCGAAGCCATCTTCAACAGAGTCCAGAGCAACGTCAACCTGGTCGCCTACCGCGATTTCCAGCTCGCCCTGAGCGTTTTTGAACTGGTCAGCTGGGATTGGGCTTTCAGATTTCAGACCGGCGTCAACCAGAACTACACCGTTTTCGATAGCAACTACAGTACCGCGAACGATAGAACCTGGACGGAATTCCAGTTGTTGAAGGGATTGTTCAAACAGATCAGCAAAAGATTCAGTCATCATAATTAACTTATTTAATAAACCACGTGTCTATCCTGAACGTGGAGTCAGATTAATGATTCATCTCATCCATGAAATGAATGCCTATCGCACCCGCCTCATAGGCAGGTGTCAGATAATTTGTCAACGAGGTGTTTCAGGACTCTGTCCAGCACCTCTTCAATGCCTACGCCTGTGGTATCAATGACCAGCGCATCTTCAGCGGGGACCAAGGGCGCTACAGCACGGTTCATATCCCGATTATCACGCTCTTTGATCTCGGTTAAAAGGCGATCGATACTAACATCGAAGCCCTTGTCCTGCAACTGATCATAGCGTCTATGGGCGCGCTCCTCGGCACTGGCGGTTAAAAACAGTTTGACCTGCGCATCGGGGAACACCACTGTACCCATATCGCGGCCGTCAGCCACCAACCCCGGCGCTTCTTTAAACGCCCGCTGACGACGTAGCAAGGCTTCCCGGACACGTGGAAATGCAGCAATTTTAGATGCTGCATTAGAACATTCCTGGGTGCGAATATCGGAGGTAACATCTTCTCCTTCAAGTACCACCTTCACTCCCTGACTGTCGGCGACTGTCATAAATTGCACATCAAGGTGTGCGGCCAACAGGGTGATTGCTTCTTCATTGTCCAGCTCGACATTGTGATGCGTGGCTGCCAACGCCAGGACCCGGTATATAGCGCCACTGTCCAGCAACTGCCAACCCAATCGCTGAGCCAGAAGTTGACTGATGGTGCCTTTGCCTGCGCCGCTTGGACCATCGATGGTGACTACTGGAGCCAGTTCAGACATAGATTCCTCCGCAAATTAAACCTCTCTTCCGTGATAACACCGAAACGAGCCCGCCGCATTATATATCAATAACCGGGAAAATCTGAGGATTTTCCCGGTTATTGATATATAAAAGAGGATGACCAAGCCACTGAGCGATGCAAATTACGGCTGACAGAGCTGCTCAAATTGGCTGAAATAACCAGGGAATGTCTTGGATGTGCAGTCTGGGTCATTGATGGTGATGCCACATGGCGCCAGCGCCATCAGCGAAAAACACATGGCCATCCTGTGATCATTGTAGGTCTCAATCGCCGCAGTATACAAAGGTGCAGGTGTCACCGTGATGAAATCATGCCCTTCTTCTATCTGGGCACCCACTTTACGCAACTCCGTTGCCATAGCAGCCAGCCGGTCGGTTTCTTTGATGCGCCAGTTATATATGTTGGTCATCCGGGTCGGACCATTGGCGAACAGTGCTGCGACTGCGATGGTCATCGCGGCATCCGGGATATGATTCATATCCATGTCGATACCGTGAAGTGAGCTCTTACGGGCAACGATGTAGTCATCCCCCCACTCAATTTCTGCCCCCATGGCGGCCAGCGCATCGGCAAACTTTACATCACCCTGAATAGACTTACGCCCTACACCTGTGACTTTGACTTCGCCCCCAATGGCGCCGGCGGCGAGAAAATAAGATGCCGACGAAGCATCGCCCTCTACCAGCAGCGTACCGGGTGATACATATTGCTGCCCTGCTTTAATTACAAAGCGCTTGTGGTCAATGTTTTCGACAAGAACACCAAACTGGGCCATCAGTGACAGTGTGATATCTATATACGGCTTGGAAACCAGCTCACCTTTAATGTGGATTACCACTTCGTCCCGTGCCAGCGGCGCGACCATCAGCAGCGCAGTCAAATACTGGCTGGAGAGATCGCCGGCTATTTCGACATCGCCGCCCGCTAGACCGGTAGCGTTAATCTTGAATGGCGGAAACCCGGGAGATTTAACATATTGAATATCAGCGCCCAATTGCATCAAAGCATCAACCAGATCGCCAATCGGGCGCTCTTCCATCCGCGGCTCACCGGTCAGCGTGAATTCCCCCTTCCCCAAAGTCAGCGCCGCGCACAATGGACGCATCGCCGTGCCGGCGTTGCCAAGATATAGCTCCTGGGGTTTATCGCTGCAAAGCGCAGCTCCATTGCCTGTAATTGTGCAGTGGGTTTTATCATCTGAGAGTTGATAGCTGACCCCAAGCTGCTTGAGGGCGTTGAGCATATGGCAGATATCATCGGCATCCAGCAAATTGGTGAGCGTCGTCTCGCCACTGGCCAAGGTGGCCAGCAACAGCGCGCGATTGGATATACTCTTAGAGCCAGGTATGTTCACTGTGCCCTGAATGTGACTGACCGGATTGAGTCGTAACTGCTTCATAGGGTAACTGGTCATCCTTTTGCAATCTGCCCTTGGAGTCCTGCTGTTTGCTAACTCAGCTTGCCAACCTCCTACAGGCGAGGAGAAAGTAATAACACTGTACGTTACTTATCCCACGACCGTACACAAGTGTTTTTTAGCATTTACATCCGTTTTAAGATGATTTGTATTCAAGAGTGACAAATCAAACGGCTTTCAGGTTACGACAGACTTATCGAAGGGGGATAGTGGCAAACAAAAATGACAGTACAAAATGCTTATCACCGCTCGGAATGCCTTAATATTTATTTCGCACCGGAGTATGCTGCAATAAATTGAATATAAATACGACAAAAAGAAGCGAAAACGCCATGTTTGAGACACTTAAAGGCTTACCTGCCGATCCTATTCTCGGGTTATTGACCCAATATCGTAACGATCCCAATCCTGCCAAAGTGGATTTGGGTGTGGGAGTCTATAAAGATGAAGCTGGCCATACCCCTATTCTGCATTCGGTCAAACAGGCCGAAGCTCACCGGCTGGCCACAGAGCAGACCAAGGTCTATATCGGCCCTAGCGGATCTGGTGCCTTTAACCAATTAATGACTGAGTTGGCATTTGGTCCAGAGCATACCGCTCTGCTAGCGAATCGGATTCGTACTGTCTCTACCCCTGGCGGCACAGGTGCACTGCGGGTCGCAGCCGATTTCATTCAACGCTGTAAACCCGGCGCCACCGTCTGGGTCAGCGATCCCACCTGGGCAAACCATACCGGCTTGTTTGAAACGGCAGGACTCACAGTCAAAACCTACCCCTATTACGACTATGACAACAAATCCATCAAGTTCGATGAAATGCTTGCTTGCCTCAGTCAGATTGATGAACAGGATGTAGTACTGCTGCATGCCTGCTGCCACAACCCCAGCGGCGCGGATCTGAATCAAGGTCAATGGGATCAGGTTATTGATGTGATAGTCAGCCGAGGTTGTATGCCCCTGATCGATATGGCGTATCAGGGCTTTGGAGAGGGTATAGACGAAGATGCGTATGGCGTGCGTGCAATGGCTTCAAAAGTCGACAATATGCTGCTGTGCGCCTCCTGTTCGAAAAATTTTGGTTTGTACCGCGAGCGTATAGGCGCCTGTTCCCTCATCGCCAAAGACGCTGCACAGGCCGACATCGCTTTGTCTGTAATGCTCTACGTCATCCGCTGTATTTACTCTATGCCACCGGCTCACGGCGCCGCCATCGTTGAAACTATCCTCGGCAACAAAGAGCTTAAAGCCCAGTGGCTGGAGGAGCTGAAAGAGATGCGTGACCGCATCAATGGCAACCGTACGGTATTAGTGGAAAAACTGCAGGCCCTGGGGGTCGAGCGTGATTTTGGATTTATTGCCGATGAGAAAGGTATGTTTAGTTTCCTCGGCATTACGCCAGAGCAGGTCAGCCGCCTGAAGCTGGAGTATGCCATCTATATGGTTGACTCCAGCCGTATCAGCATTGCGGGGATCAGCCACACCAATGTGGATTATCTGGCGAAGTCTATTGCTGCTGTGCTCTGAGGCGACAATTAGTTGGGCTTAACTGAGAAAAGTAAAAAGCGATTGCCCGACATTCGCTTTTTACATATCAACTACTCACGCCAACATAGAAGCTGCTGATCTTTAGTGATTACTTTTGCGGTGGCTTGTGGATTATTTATCCAAGCCAGAGACGTCGATGGGTAACTAGGGTCTGTTGACCTTTGAAGATGGTTTTTGCAGCACTTTGTCGTTGTTTTATACAAAGCAACGCGATTGTAGTGTAGTTGTTCTACACAAATGAGCGTTAATGCAGTAGAAAGCGACGACAAAACTTGACCACAAAAAGTCAGCAGACCCTAAGCGGGTTTAATTTAAGCGGACTTGGGCTCACCACAGGCATACCTGGCAGAGAAATTCCGCATAAATGCTACCAAGGCCTCGACGCCTTCAACAGGCATGGCGTTATAGATGCTGGCACGCATCCCGCCTACGATTCTGTGCCCTTTCAGCGCAAGCAGCCCACACCCCTTGGCTTCTTGCAAAAACACCTCGTTCAGCACTTCATCAGCCAGTTGGAAAGTCACATTCATGCGTGAGCGATTGGTCAACGCAACCGGGTTGCTGTAACAAGGCAAATCGTCAATGCACTGATACAAAAGCTCAGCCTTACGGGTATTGATGGACTCAATCACCTTGACCCCGCCAACCTCTTTGAGCCATTTGAACACTTCACCGGCCAGGTACCAAGCATAAGTTGGCGGAGTGTTATACATGGAATCGTTATCGCGAGCCAGACGGTAGTCCATAATGGCAGCCTGCGACATGGATGGCAGCTTAAGCAGATCATCACGCACTATGACAATCGCCAGACCACTGGGGCCGATATTCTTCTGCGCACCAGCATAAATCAGTCCAAAGCGACTGACGTCAATCTCCCGGGACAGAATGGTCGACGACATATCCGCGACCACAGGCCAGGGACAGTCGATGTCTTCAAATATTTCGATACCATCTACGGTTTCATTGGGGCAGTAATGCAGATATCGGTACTGTTCCGCATCCCCGTCAAGCTGCGGCAGCTGCACGGTTTTCAGATCATCGACAAACTGAATAAGTTCAATAGTGTCGATCTGTTCGGGACTGGTAATCCTCACCGCCTCTTTTGCTGCGGCCTGTGACCATTGACCGCTCAGCAGGTATAAAGCCCGACCACCGTTGCCCATAAAATTATTCACAACAGCCGCGAACTGTCCCCGACCACCACCATGCATAAACAGCACATGATAGTTATCAGGAATGTCCATCAGTTCGCGCAAATCAGCCTCTGCCATCTTGGCAACCTGGATGAACTCTTTGCTGCGATGGCTGATCTCCATAACCGAGACCCCCATCCCCTGCCAATCAATAAACTCTTGCCTGGCCTTCGCCATAACAGGCGCAGGTAACATCGCTGGGCCGGCACAAAAGTTATATACAGCGCTCAACTCCAATCTCCTTTGCAGCAAAAAAACGGGCATCTTAAAGACACCCGTTAACTTATTGATTATTCCTGGTCGTTGTCTGCGACAACTGCGTCCTCTGGGGCCTGTTCGACGTTATCCGGTAATTCCCCGCCTTCTAGCAATTCTTCACCTTCACCTTCAATTTCATCGATACGCTGCAAGCCCACTACCGCTTCGTCTTCAGCCACGCGAATGATACGCACCCCTTGAGTGTTACGGCCAATGATTGACACGCCTTCAGCAGGAGTACGAACCAGAGTCCCCTTATTGCTGATCAGCATAATCTCGTCGTTCTCACCAACCTGCACGGCACCCACTACCGGGCCGTTACGCTCACTCACCTTAATGGACACCACTCCTTTGGTCGCTCGGCTCTTGGCTGGATACTCAGCCAGCTCAGTACGCTTACCAAAGCCGTTTTCAGTCACGGTTAAAATTGGCGCATCAGTGGTCGGAACGATCAGCGACACCACTTCCTGGCCATCTTCCAGCCTGATACCACGTACACCTGTGGCGGTACGTCCCATGGCGCGAACCTGATCCTCGTGGAAGCGAACCACCTTACCTTCATCAGAGAACAGCATGATTTCATTGTCACCATTGGTGATATCCACGCCAATAAGCTGATCACCGTCTTTCAGGTTCACGGCGATAATACCGTTGGCCCGTGGACGGCTGTACTCGGTCAGTGCTGTTTTCTTCACTGTGCCGTGAGAGGTCGCCATGAGGATATACTTGTCGGCTTCATATTCACGCACCGGTAAAATCGCAGTAATACGTTCACCTTCCTGCAACGGCAGCAGGTTCACGATTGGCTTACCACGGCTCTGTCGGCTGGCCAGCGGCAATTGGTACACCTTCAGCCAATACAACTTTCCAAAGTCAGAGAAGCACAGAATAGTGTCATGAGTATTGGCCACCAACAGCTTCTCAACGAAATCTTCGTCTTTTACTCTGGTCGCAGCCTTGCCCTTACCACCACGGCGCTGAGCCTGATAGTCAGTCAGCGGCTGATACTTGGCATAACCCAGGTGCGACAGGGTGACGACCACATCTTCTTCGTTGATCAGATCTTCCAGGCTGATGTCGATCTCGTTAGCGTTAATCTCAGTGCGGCGCTTGTCACCAAACTGGTCAAGCACTTCTTCAAGCTCTTGTTTGATCACTTCCATCAGACGCTCAGGACTACACAAGATGTGCAGCAGAGCGGCGATGATTTCCAGCAGCTCTTCATATTCAGACAGGATTTTTTCATGTTCCAGACCGGTCAGCTTATGCAGTCGCAGATCCAGAATCGCCTGAGCCTGCTGCTCAGTCAGGTAATACAAGCCATCGCGGATACCGTATTCGGGCTCCAGCCACTCAGGACGGGCAGCATCATCACCGGCCTTTTCCAGCATGCCCTGAACATTACCCAGCGCCCAACCGTTTTCAACCAGTTTAACCTTGGCTTCGGCTGGGCTTGGAGAAGCTTTGATCAGCGCAATAATCGGGTCGATGTTGGCCAGCGCAACCGCCAGTGCTTCCAGAATATGGGCACGATCGCGCGCTTTACGCAGTTCATAAACGGTACGACGGGTCACCACTTCACGGCGATGCAGAATAAAGGCTTCCAGCATCTCCTTGAGGTTGAAAAGCTTTGGCTGACCATTGGCCAATGCCACCATATTAATACCAAAGGAGGTCTGCATCTGGGTCTGGGTATACAGGTTGTTCAGTATCACCTCACCCACTTCACCGCGCTTGATTTCGATAACGATACGCATACCATCTTTATCGGACTCATCACGCAGTCCGCTGATACCTTCAATTTTCTTGTCTTTTACCAGCTCGGCAATTTTTTCAATCAAACGCGCCTTATTTACCTGATAAGGGATCTCGGTAACGATAATGCGCTCACGACCGTTATCTTCAGTTTCCACTTCAGCGCGGGCACGCATGATTGCTTTGCCTCGACCGGTACGATAGGCATCGATGATCCCTTTACGACCATTGATAAAAGCAGCTGTCGGGAAATCAGGACCCGGAATGTAATCCATCAACTGCTCAATAGACAGCTCAGGATCTTCAATCAGTGCCAGACAGCCCTGCACCACTTCATTCAGGTTATGGGGCGGGATGTTGGTGGCCATACCTACCGCAATACCAGAGGCACCATTCACCAGTAGATTGGGGATACGGGTCGGCAACACAGCGGGGATTTGCTCGGTACCGTCATAGTTGGGAACGTAATCTACGGTTTCTTTTTCCAGATCTGCCAGCAACTGATGGGCCAGCTTCTCCATACGGATTTCCGTATAACGCATTGCCGCCGCAGCGTCGCCGTCGATGGAACCGAAGTTACCCTGACCATCCACCAGCGTATAACGCAACGAGAATGGTTGAGCCATACGCACGATGGTATCGTAAACCGCGCTGTCACCATGAGGGTGATATTTACCGATTACGTCACCCACAACACGTGCGGACTTTTTATATGGCTTATTCCAATCATTTTTAAGTTCATTCATTGCGAACAGCACACGCCGATGGACCGGTTTCAGACCGTCGCGTACGTCAGGCAATGCACGCCCCACGATTACACTCATGGCGTAATCTAGGTACGAATTCTTGAGTTCGTCTTCAATATTAATTGGCGAAATAGATGAAGCCAGATCAGTCATAAACTGCTCGATCCCCTGAAAATTTAGCTGACGCGCCGCAATCTGTGCCTTGTTCAGCCAACAAACGTGATTTGGCATTCTAACACAGTTATTTAATGTAGCCAGCACCAAGTCAGAATGAAATCAACCGGCTGCTCTGCACGGCTTAAACAGGCAACCATTTTCGCCAAATTCAGGTGGTTGACTCAATATTTCCAGCTAATCCAGTAAAAAGCCGGCTTTTATCGAACAATTATTACGCAGCGTGCTGGGTTGTTGAGCTGGATTAAATACGCAGCGTGCTGGGTTGTTGAGCTGGATTAAATACGCAGCGTGCTGGGTTGTTGAGCTGGATTAAATAAGATGAGGCCCGCAACGCTGTTTTATTTTTTCAGCCTGATTCATAATGTTGGCGTTATGCAATCAATATATCAGGGTAACCATGGAACAGAATTACAACGTTAACCCCAAAGAAATCGCCAAGTTTGAAAAGATGGCAGCCAGTTGGTGGGACCCTAAAGGCGAATTCAAACCGCTGCATAAACTCAATCCCCTGCGCCTTAACTATATCGATGAAAAGGCCGGCGGCCTGTTCGGAAAACAGGTGTTGGATGTGGGTTGTGGCGGCGGCATTCTTTCTGAAAGCATGGCCCGCGTAGGTGCCAGGGTGACAGGTCTGGATATGGGTGAAGCCCCCCTGGAAGTTGCCCGTTTACATGCACTTGAGGCCGGTGTTGCCATCGATTACATCAAAAATACTGCCGAAATCCATCGCGATAGCCACAAAGAACAGTATGATGTGGTGACCTGTATGGAGCTGCTTGAGCATGTGCCGGACCCACGTTCGGTGATTCAGGCCTGCTGCGACATGGTCAAACCCGGAGGCTGGGTGTTTTTCTCCACCATTAACCGTAATCTGCGCTCCTACATTGAAACCATCCTCGGCGCGGAATACCTGCTCAAGATGCTGCCGGTGGGTACCCACGACCATGCCAAGTTCATTCGCCCCTCTGAATTGATGGCAATGGTTGATACTACGGATCTACTGTGCCGCGACGCACACGGCATCACCTACAACCCCCTGACCGGTTTGTTCCGTTATACCAGGAGTGTGGAGGTCAACTATATGATTGCCACCCAGAAGGTAGTCTGATGTCCGGCAACGGATCCAATGTAAAAGCGGTACTGTTTGATTTGGATGGCACCTTGGTCGATACCGCAGCGGATCTTGTCGCGGCCCTTAACCTGGCGCTTTCTGAGTCAGGATTTGCCGGGCAGCCCTTAAGCGCTATGCGACATGTGGCGTCCCATGGCAGTCTGGCACTGACACTAGCGGCCTTACCCGCCGCCAGCGAAACGCTGCAGCGACAGGTTCAGGAGAGACTGCTGTACCACTACCACGACACTAATGGCTGTCATGCCACTTTGTTTGATGGTGTGCGTGAGCTGCTCGATGGCCTGCTTGCCAGAAACATTGCCATTGGTGTTATTACCAACAAGCCTGCACGCTACACCAGAGTGCTGCTGGATTGCCTCGGTCTGACCAAGCAAATGCACTGCATTATCAGTGGCGATACCTGTACCCGCTGCAAGCCGGATGCGGCACCTATGTATCTGGGGGCTATGCAGTCAGGTGCGCTGCCATCTCAGGTGTGGTATCTGGGCGATGCAGAGCGCGACTTGCTTGCCGCTCAGGCAGCCGGCATGAGTGGCATTGTTGCGCTGTGGGGGTATATTGCCAAAGATGAACCGGTTGACAGCTGGCCCAGTTTTGCGCAGCTGCAGGATCCGCGATCCCTGTTAGCTCTGATCCAAGCGTCCGACTAATTCAGTCAATCGATTGATAAAGTATCGATCGGATTTGAGTGCATCGATTAGATAATTTTTCGTTAGTAAGTCAAAAATACATAAGCCAATTTGGTTGCGAGGTTAGCCTCCGCTTACCCCGCTCATTTATCCTCACATTATCCACAGGATGTCACCTAATTTGCACCTTGCAAAAGTGCCGCCGCCTCACTATCTTGTAGTTAAGTTTTAAATTGACACCATATATTGTGTGTCGCTTAAAAACCGGACACTAAGAACACGGCTCAAAAAAAGCCGGGAGAGTGGGGCGCTAATAGTCTTTCTCGCCCCCTTCAGCCTTTGCGGCAAATCAACGTTCAGGGTTTTCAGAAGTAGCGACATGCAAGGTGGTTTTATGTCTATTACATCAGGGCCTATTTTCAATGAATAGCAATATGACAGTCACAAAACGCAGTGGAGAGCGGGAAGCTATCGATCTCGACAAGATCCATCGCGTGATTACCTGGGCAGCCGAAGGACTACACAAGGTATCTGTTTCCGAAGTGGAGCTGCGTTCACATCTGCAGTTTTTCGACGGTATCCCCACTGAAGCTATCCATGAAACCATTATCAAGGCCGCTGCCGATCTGATCTCTCCGGAGACCCCGGACTATCAGTTCCTGGCTGCCAGACTGGCCATTTTCCATCTGCGTAAAAAAGCCTATGGCCGTTTCGAGCCGCCGGCACTGTACGATCACGTCGTTCACCTGGTGGAGCTGGGCAAATACGATACCCATATTCTGGAAGACTACAGCAAGCAAGAGCTGGATATTCTCGATTCCTATGTCGACCACTGGCGCGACATGCATTTCTCCTACGCGGCTGTTAAGCAACTAGAAGGCAAATATCTGGTGCAGAACCGGGTCAGCGGCGAAGTCTATGAAAGTGCACAATTCCTGTATATTTTGGTCGCTGCCTGTTTGTTTGCCCGTTATCCACGCGACACCCGTCTACAGTACATAAAAGACTTCTATGACGCGGTGTCAACCTTCAAGATCTCACTGCCTACGCCGATTATGTCCGGTGTGCGCACCCCTACCCGTCAGTTCAGCTCCTGTGTGCTAATCGAATGTGGTGACAGCCTGGATTCCATCAACGCCACAGCCTCTTCCATCGTCAAGTACGTCAGTCAGCGCGCCGGTATCGGCGTCAACGCCGGACGTATCCGCGCTCTAGGTAGCCCAATTCGTGGCGGCGAAGCCTTCCATACAGGTTGTATCCCGTTTTACAAGTATTTCCAGACTGCGGTGAAGTCCTGCTCTCAGGGCGGCGTACGTGGTGGAGCTGCAACCCTGTTCTATCCGATGTGGCACCTGGAAGTTGAATCACTGCTGGTACTGAAGAACAACCGCGGTGTAGAAGACAACCGTATCCGTCATCTGGACTACGGCGTACAACTTAACAAACTGATGTACACCCGTCTTATCAGGGGCGGTAACATCACCCTGTTCAGCCCCTCCGATGTGCCGGGTTTGTATGATGCCTTCTTTGAAGATCAGGATGAGTTTGAGCGTCTGTATGTGCAGTATGAGCAGGACAACAGCATCCGCAAAAAAACCCTGAAGGCATCCGAACTCTTCGGTTTGATGATGCAGGAGCGCGCTTCTACCGGCCGCATCTATGTACAGAACGTGGATCACTGCAACACCCACAGCCCATTCGATGCCAAAGTCGCGCCGATCCGCCAGTCCAATCTGTGTCTGGAGATCGCACTGCCGACCAAGCCGCTGAATAATATTGACGATACAGACGGTGAGATTGCACTCTGTACTTTGTCAGCGTTAAATCTGGGGGCCATCGATAACTTGGCTGAGCTTGAACACCTGGCGGATCTGGCTGTACGTGCGCTGGATAACCTGCTGGACTATCAGGATTATCCTATCAAGGCCGCGCATACTGCGTCTATGAACCGCCGTACCCTGGGGATAGGTGTAATTAATTTCGCCAACTATCTGGCCAAAAATGGCGTGAAATATTCTGATGGCAGTGCCAATAACCTGACTCACAAGACCTTCGAAGCCATTCAGTACTACTTGCTGAAAGCCTCGATGGAGCTAGCCAAAGAACAGGGCGCCTGCCCTGCGTTCAATGAAACTACTTATGCTCAGGGTATACTGCCGATTGATACCTACAAGCGTGAGCTGGACAAGATTTGTAATGAGCCACTGCATCTGGATTGGGAAGGTCTGCGCAACAACATCGTTGAACACGGCCTGCGTAACTCCACCCTGTCTGCACTGATGCCGTCCGAGACCTCATCGCAGATCTCCAATGCCACCAACGGCATTGAGCCACCACGCGGTCTTATCAGTGTAAAATCCAGTAAAGATGGCCAGCTTAAGCAGGTCGTGCCTGACTTTGATGAGCTCAAAGATAAGTATGAGCTGCTGTGGCAGATGCCGGGCAACGATGGTTACCTGCAGCTGGTGGGTATCATGCAGAAGTTTGTGGATCAGGCGATTTCAGCCAACACCAACTATGACCCAAACCGCTTCCCTGGCCATAAGGTACCCATGCAGCAGTTGCTGAAGGATTTGCTGACTGCTTACAAACTGGGCGTGAAGACCCTCTACTATCACAACACACGTGACGGCGCGTCAGACAAGTTCGATAATCTGACATCAGTCGAGAAAGAGGATGATGGTTGTGCAGGCGGCGCCTGTAAGATCTAAGGAAGGTGTGAACAAGTCCTCGCAGAGCACGCATGGGACTTATTCGCACCTTCCCTAATCCACAACCCAGTTAGTTTATCGGGGGCTTTGGTCCCCTTTATCAGGAAGAAATCATGGCTTATTCAACTTTTTGTCAAACTCCCAACGATGCTACCAAAGAGCCTATGTTCTTTGGGCAGCCGGTGAACGTGGCTCGCTATGATCAACAAAAGTATGAAGTCTTTGAAAAGCTGATTGAAAAGCAGCTGTCCTTTTTCTGGCGCCCGGAAGAAGTCGACGTCAGCCGCGATAAAATCGACTACAGCATGCTGCCAGAGCACGAGCAGCATATCTTTATTTCCAACCTTAAGTATCAGACTCTGCTGGATTCGATCCAGGGCCGCAGCCCCAACGTGGCGTTTTTGCCGCTGGTGTCTTTGCCTGAGCTGGAAACCTGGATTGAAACCTGGTCCTTTTCCGAGACCATTCACTCCCGCTCATACACTCATATTATCCGCAATATCGTCAACACCCCCGGCAAGGTGTTTGATGATATTGTAGTGAATGAGCAGATCCTCAAACGTGCCGGTGACATTTCCGCCTACTATGACCGACTGATCCGCATGACTCAGATGTATGAGTTAATGGGTGAAGGCGTCCACAACATAGATGGCGAAAAAATGGATGTTTCTCTGCGTGAGCTGAAAAAACTGCTGTATCTGTGCATGATGTCTGTCAATGCGCTGGAAGCCATTCGCTTCTACGTCAGCTTCGCCTGCTCCTTCGCCTTTGCCGAGCGCAACCTGATGGAAGGTAACGCCAAGATCATCCGTCTGATTGCCCGCGATGAAGCCCTGCACCTGAACGGTACCCAGCACATACTCAATCTGATGCAGGCAGGTAAGGATGATCCTGAAATGGCTGAAATAGCCAAAGAGTGTCAGCAAGAGTCCTATGATCTGTTCCTGCGTGCAGCAGAGCAAGAAAAAGAGTGGGCCAAGTACCTGTTCAAAGATGGCTCCATGATAGGCCTGAACGAGCACATCCTGTGCCAGTACGTTGAGTACATTAGCAATGAGCGCATGAAAGCCGTAAATCTGCCACTGCCTTACGCGGAAATCAGCAATCCGCTGCCCTGGATGAAGAACTGGCTGGAAAGTGACTCAGTACAGGTCGCGCCGCAGGAAGTGGAAGTACCTTCCTACCTGGTCGGTCAGATTGACTCTTCTATCGACGAAAATGAGTTCCTTGACTTTGATCTTTAGAAAAGACCCCATCGTCAGTTTACAAGGCCAACCGGTGCTGCTGTTCAACCAGCAGCACCGCACCTTGCTGGAAGCACTTGAGTTCAAAAAGATTAATATTTTCTCTCAGTGCCGCAGTGGCTATTGTGGCGCCTGCAAGACACGGCTGCTCGCCGGCAAGGTCACCTATCTCACCCCTCCACTAGCTTCACTGGAAGCGGATGAATGCCTGCCCTGCTGCTGCGTACCAGACAGCAATGTAAATCTTGATCTGTCAGTGAAAGGGGCTCAGGTGATTACCCGTCCTCCCCATATATTGCGAAAAACACTCCTGCTAGATTGATATTCAGTTATCTGTATTCATTTATCTGTAGCGCTGCCCTTTTATCATCGGTTCCCGCGGGATTAGGGCGTGCCTTGAGAAAAACCATCACATAGCGTTACATGCCATAGTCATGAACACCGGTTTGAGCGGCAGGTTGGGGATCATAATCAGCAGCCTGAGCAGTAAAGGAAGTGACCAGGCACAGTAAGGTAAGAAATAAAGACTGTTATTGCATTTTTGCTCCTGCAGGCCCAGTGACCTACAGGAACAGGCAGGATTATATTTTTGCCGCCAATTCAGCACCCTGACGTATCGCACGTTTGGCATCCAGCTCGGCAGCAACATCCACACCACCAATTAAATGTACCGGAAGACCCGTTGCCCGCAAGCCCTGCTCCAACTCACGGTTTGACTCCTGTCCGGCACAAAGCACCACAGTGTCCACTGCAAGTATTTCGGTTACCTCACCAATCCGTATATGCAAGCCCTGCTCATCCAGTTTTTCATAGGTCACACCGGTTTTGGTGATGACACCATGCTTCCTGATGACGCTTC
Source organism: Shewanella sp. (assembly GCA_021462625.1). Classification (GTDB taxonomy): domain Bacteria; phylum Pseudomonadota; class Gammaproteobacteria; order Enterobacterales; family Shewanellaceae; genus Shewanella. The sequence continues at coordinate 2,372 of JAJNAU010000057.1, read as the reverse complement.
TATGCACCCAGCCACTGGTTTTACCCAACCCCTGGCCGATTTTGGACGTCTTACGCTGCAGTAGATATACCTTACGAAGGGGGGCATGTTCGCCGGGAACAGTGTCCATTAATCCGCCCCTATGCTGGTAACTTGTATCTACGCCCCACTGCCGATACCAAACATCCGGGTTAACAGTGCTGGACACCGACTCACACAGATAGTGAGCCATATCAAAACCAATGCCTCCAGCTCCGATCAGGGCAACCTTATGCCCTACTTCGACCTCTCCCCTCAACACCTGCTGATAGGTAACCACTTTGGATGAATCAAACCCAGGCACTTCAACCTTACGCGGTATAACGCCGGTCGCCAGAATCAATTCATCAAACGACTCCTGCTGCAGCCTCTCGGGGGTAAAACGGGTATTAAGTTTTAAGGTAATGCCCAGTGCTTTGAACTGAGTGTCAAAATAGCGGATGGTTTCGTCAAATTCCTCTTTACCCGGGATTTTGCGGGCCAGATTGAACTGGCCACCTAGTTCGGATCTCGCTTCAAACACCACGACTTCATGACCACGTTGCGCCGCATAAACAGCAAAGGCCATACCGGCAGGTCCGGCACCAATCACAGCAAGACGTTTTTTTATATGAATCGGAACAAAGTTAAGTTCGGTTTCAAAGCAAGCTCTGGGATTTACCAGACAGGTCGCCCGCTTCATGGAGAAGGTATGATCCAGACACGCCTGATTGCAGCCAATACAGGTATTAATCAAATCTGCCCGATCTGCAGCAGCTTTGTTCACCAACTCAGGATCCGCCAGGAAAGGACGGGCCATGGAAACCATATCCGCCTGCCCGGAGGCCAGAATGGTCTCTGCGACCTCTGGCATGTTGATCCGGTTGGTTGCCACCAGTGGCACAGAGACTTCTTGCTTAAGTTTTTCGGTGACCCAGGCAAAAGCGCCCCGGGGAACCGAGGTTACAATCGTGGGAATGCGCGCCTCATGCCAGCCAATGCCGGTGTTAATGATGGTAACACCCGCCTGTTCAAGCCATTTGGCAAGTTGCACCACTTCTTCCCAATTGGAACCATGATCCACCAGATCCAGCATGGAAAGGCGGAAGATAATGATAAAGTCTCGGCCAACTTTTGCCCGTATACCTTTGACAATTTCCAATGCAAACTGACAGCGATTTTCGAAACTGCCGCCCCACTCATCGCTGCGCTTGTTGGTACGGGCGCAGATGAACTGGTTGATCAGATAACCTTCTGAACCCATGATTTCAACGCCGTCATACCCGGCTTCTTTGGCCAATCTGGCGCAGCGCACATAGGCACCGATAGTTCGCCGCACCTGCCATGACGCCATGGCCCAGGGAGTAAACGGCGTGATGGGTGCCTTGATAGCACTGGGGGCCAGAGTAAAAGGGTGATAGCCATAGCGTCCGGCGTGCAGGATTTGCATACAAATTTTGCCATCGGCCTGATGCACAGCGTCTGTGACTATTTGATGTTTACTGACCTGCCAGGGAAAACTCAGTTGGGAAGCATGGGGGGCCAAACGACCGCGCAGATTAGGCGAAATCCCCCCGGTCACTATCAGACCGACACCACCTTCAGCCCGCTCTCGGTAAAATGCGGCGAGTTTCTCAAAGCCTCCTTTCTCTTCTTCAAGCCCTGTATGCATTGACCCCATCAATACCCGGTTTTTCAGGGTAGTAAAGCCCAAGTCCAGAGGAGAAAGCATATGTGGATAGGGAGTATTTGTAGATCCCTGCGTCGTTATTATTTGCGCTTCCAGCATTCAAAAAACCTTTTAAAACGTGTAATTTAACGCAGCATACCCTGAGGCAGAAATGAGCTCAATATCTCACTACACCATGATTGTTAAAATATTTTACAAATGAGAGGCACGCAATCCTCGGAACTGAGTTAGCATAAGCCCGATAGTTATTTTGAGGAGCGACGTCGATGTCGACGAAACCATCTTTTATTCGACGTATTTTTGTCGGACTGTGGCGTACGGTGAATGGCCTGCGCAAACTTATTGTGAATCTTCTCATCTTTGGACTGCTGGCGTTACTTATTGTGACATTGACCAAAGAAAAGTCTGTCAGCGTCAAACCTGATACCGCGTTGGTTCTTGAGCTTTCCGGCTCAATAGTGGATCAGAAACGCTATGTAAATCCCATCGAAGCGCTGTTCAGTCAGGGAAAGAATAATCACGATGAACACGAAATCCTGCTGGCAGATGTGCTCAAAACCATCCATAACGCCCAAGTGGATAGTCGTATCAAGGCCATTGTATTGATTCTGCCGGATCTGCGTCGGGCCGGTATGAGTAAATTGCAGGTAATTGGTGAGGCCCTAAACGAGTTTAGAGCCTCCGG
>JAJNAU010000056.1 GCA_021462625.1 Shewanella sp. | reverse complement strand
ATGTAGAACAACTACAGCACAATCGCGTTGCTTTGTATAAAACAACGACAAAGTGCTGCAAAAACCATCTTCAAAGGTCAACAGACCCTAGAAGCAATTAAGCAAAAAAACTGGCTCAGGCCGGGTTCTTTTTTCCGCTATGATTGCTGCTCATCGCTGGTTTTGTCGAGTTGCGCCTGCTTGCCACAATTCCTTCGTATGCTTCCAGGTTTATCTGGGCACCAATGATCTCATCAGTCATCGCATCGACCGCTAGCGGCAGTTCGATAAGTTGAAACCACAAATAAAGTTGTGTCCCACTGGTTGACATTGCATGTCTTGGCATGATTCACAGCCTGTGATTTATGAGATTGAGTTTACCCTAATATTCTTCTAGAATGCGCCACCCTTTCAGCCTGCTCAGGCTGTATCAGGTAAATCAGGTCCCCGCCGTTGGCAGCAGCTTGCCGACGGTTTTTTTACTCAGGAGTTAACTATGTCCACCCCTCTGGCCAACCCTGCCCCTCTCGGGCTGATGGGCTTTGGCATGACCACCATTTTGCTTAATATCCACAATGCCGGTTTCTTTCCTATCGATGCCATGATCCTGGCCATGGGGATTTTTTACGGCGGCTTAGGGCAGGTAATTGTTGGCATTATGTGCTTTATGCGTGGTGACACCTTTGGTACCACGGCCTTTACTTCTTACGGCCTGTTCTGGCTCACCTTGGTGGGTCTGATTTTAATGCCAAACGCCGGTGTGGCGGCAAGCCCAACCGCTTTCATGGGCTGGTATTTGGCACTGTGGGGGGTGTTCACCGGCTTTATGTTTATCGGCTCACTGCGATACGCCCGCGCTAAACAGTTTATTTTCGGTTCACTGACACTGCTGTTTTTCCTGCTGGCAGCCCGTGATTTCACCGGTAGCCAGCTTATTGGCACTATCGCCGGGTGGGAGGGCATCATCTGCGGTGCATCCGCCATTTATTTTGCCGTGGCGCAGGTGATCAACAACGAATATGGCCGCACTGTGCTGCCTATTGGCGAGCGTAAACCCAAAGCAGCAGTCATTCCGGTGACTGCAGCCGCTGCGGCCTAAAACCCGACGCTCCGGTGTTTAATCAATAATAAAAATGCCCTGTATAACAGGGCATTTTTACTCAATGGGCAGCGCATTATCGATGTTTAAAAGCTGTGTTCTGCCAGCCAAGTAATCAGCGCTGATAAATCCTCTTTAAATAAGCGTTCAGAAAAACAGCAGGTTTCTGCTGAGTTCAATAACGGCTTCTGGCCAGCTGGCCTGCTGCTAAATGTCTTAAGGTAATTCAGTAAGAACCCGCCATTGCCAGGTTCTTTTTGTCTGCAAGGTCACTGCGGTAGTGATTGATTAGGTGATGCGCCAAGTTGCCTCAGTACCTGACTGTTAATATTACGCATATCTTCACCGGACGGGTTCTGGAATGGCCGCAGGCCAAATTCCGGCAGGATGGCATAAACATGATCGAACAGATCCGCCTGAATATCTTCGTAATAGTCCCAGCGTGTGTCATTGGTAAACACATATATCTGAATCGGCAAACCTGTCGGTCCGGGCTCCAGCTGACGTACCAGCAAGGTCATATCCTTGCGGGTTTTGTCACTCTTAAGCAGGTACTGCTTCAGATAAGCGCGAAAGGTGCCTATGTTGGTCAGATAGCGGCCGTTGACAGGATCTTCCCCGGCTTCTACGCTGTGGTTGTACTCCGTCAGCTCCTTTTTCTTACCTGCCAGATATTCCTTAAGTAGATTGATACCTTCCAGCCGGGCGATATCCTTGACGCTCAGGAAACGGATGGTGGCCACATCTATATTCACCGCCCGGGTAATGCGTCGACCGCCGGACTCCGACATGCCGCGCCAATTTTTAAAGGCATCCTGTACCAGGGCGTAGGCGGGGATCATGGTCAGAGTATTGTCCCAATTGCGCACTTTGACCGTGGTCAGGGAGATCTCTTCAATCGAGCCGTTGGCGCCGTACTTGTCCATTTGGATCCAGTCGCCCTGGCTAACCATACGGTTGGCTGCCAGCTGAATGCCTGCCACAAAACCCAGAATGGTATCCCGAAACACCAGCATCACCAGACCGGTTGCCACACCCAAGCTGGAGAGGAAGATCACCGGCGATTGCTTAGCCATTACAGAAAAACACAGGATAATACCGACAAAGAACAGGAACAGCTTACACAGCTGCACAAAGCTCTTGATGGGCATATTTCGGCTGACCAGATTGATATTGGCGATTTCATTGGCCGCATCCAGTGAGGCATAGAGCGCGCGGATCGCCAGCACTATGATGGCGACAATGAGCAGTCGATCAATAAGACTGGCGAGTAGAGGATGCTCAGACAAGGCGATGGGCACCAGCAAATTGACCACCAGAGCCGGCACCAGCAGCGCCAGCTTCTCCAGCACGTTAAAGTGCATGAAGCTGTCATCCCAGGTAGCCTTGGAGCGTTTCATCACCATGTTGATGGCGCGGATCACCCCGCGACGCACTATGATGTAGGCGAGTAACGCCACCAGCAGACTGGTGATGATCATCACCAGGGTCGGTATCCCTTCAGCGAGTTGTGCATCTATACCTATTGCCGTCAACCACTCAGCAATATCCTGCCTGAGTTTTTCGTCCAAAATGGGCTCTCCAAAAACATAAAGTAGTCGTAGACTAACACGATGCTGAAATGGTGCCGACCAGCCTGACAGAATTCGGCCTATTACCACATTCCCAGGCTGAAATAGCGGTCAGGTCTCGACCGATTGGTTGGTCTTATTTGACCTAGTTCTGGTGATGTTTGGTAGTACTCTTTGAGCTTGTTCAGCTCGTTAACCATGAACGTTGCACTTATTATCTGAATTCAGGACTCAGTGATCTACATTATAGGAGCAGCTCCCTAGATCCGACATTCACCAAGGAAATACCGATAACCGTCAGATCAAATTTGAGCTCTCTACAAAGTCTGTGGGTAGGTCCGAAATATGGCCCGGCATTCACACCACACCCAACCGAATCGTCCAGCATGACAACAACAAGCAGTTGACATGACTTATGCACCTATACACTGTCAGTTTAATATTTCACCAAATTCATATCAAGGAAGTTCCCATGAAACCTTTGAAAGATGTATGTGGGAAACGGCTGGGATCTGCTGAATATGAAATTAATTTTGTCGATATCAAACCGCCATTGTCAGCCTTTCAGGCACAGTCCGAGAGCACTCGTTGTCTGTTCTGCTACGATGCACCGTGCATTGATTCCTGCCCCACCGGCATTGATATTCCAGGATTTATCCGCAGTATCAATACCGGAAATATTGACGGCGCAGCCAATACTATCCTGACGTCGAACATTCTGGGAAAGAGTTGTTCGCGTATCTGTCCGGTGGAAATTCTGTGTGAGCAGGCTTGTGTTCGCAACCATGAACAAGAATGCCGACCAATCATGATTGGCCAGCTACAGCGTTATGCAATGGAACATCGACAGAATAAGTCCGCGCAACCAGTCAACCGGGCAGCAGTCACCGGAAAACGAATAGCCGTTGTCGGCTCAGGTCCAGCCGGCCTGGCCGCAGCCTGGCACCTCGCCAGTAAGGGGCATGATATCATTATCTTTGAAGCTGCTGATAAACCAGGCGGTCTGAACGCTTATGGTATCGCCCGTTATAAGCTGTCACAGAAAACCGTCGACCAAGAAATACAACTCTTATTGGGTATTGGGGGGATTAACATCCGCTGTAACACAGTTATTGGGCAGGATATTTTGCTGTCTGAACTGCGCCGGGACTATGATGCCGTCTTCATCGCAGCAGGACTGCAGAGCGTTAATCGTCTGGATATTGAAGGAGAGGACTGTGACGCAGTTCGTAATGCTGTCGAATACATAGCTGAACTTCGCCAATGTGATGACCTGAGCACATTGCCCGTCGGACGACGAGTCGTGGTAATTGGTGCCGGTAATACGGCGGTGGACATTGCCACCCAGAGCAAGCTGTTGGGTGCTGAGGAAGTCACGATGGTTTACCGCCGTGGTGCAGAACACATGTCGGCAACATACCATGAACAGCAGATCGCCAAAGCACATGGGGTCACATTGCGCTATCATGCCAAACCCGCACGCATACTGCACAAAAATCATGCTGTGACCGGTGTCGAATTTGAACTCACCTGTAGCGATAACCAAGGTAACCTCAGCGGTACCGGAGAGTACTTCACCCTACCTGCCGACATGGTTTTCAAGGCAACAGGACAGGCATTTATACCAGAGCCGTTTGAGGGTGATGAAATACTCCAACTGTCCAATGGACGGATCCATGTGGATGCTCAATTCAGAACTTCACTCAAAAATGTCTATGCCGGCGGTGACTGCATAGCCAGAGATGATGATCTGGCTGTTGTGGCAGTACAGCATGGCAAACTGGCAGCCCGAACAATCCATGAAGATCTGAATTCAGGGGATGCTAAACATGGCTGATTTAACCACTCGTTTTGTGGGTATTAAAAGCCCCAATCCATTCTGGTTGGCCTCCGCACCGCCCACCGACAAAGCATACAATGTCGTTCGAGCCTTTGAAGCTGGTTGGGGCGGCGCAGTGTGGAAGACGCTCGGCGAAACGCCTATTGTTAATGTTGCCTCACGCTATTCCGCTCATTACGGCAAGGATCGACAGGTCATAGGTATTAACAATATAGAACTGATCACTGATCGCCCTTTGCTGATCAATTTGGATGAGATCTCCCGGGTTAAACGGGACTGGCCTGATCGGGGTTTGATCGTGTCTGTGATGGTACCCTGTGAAGAAGAGGCCTGGCAGCGTATACTCAAACAGATCGAAGCTACCGGCGCTGACGGTGTTGAACTTAACTTCGGCTGCCCCCATGGCATGCCAGAGCGCGGCATGGGGGCCGCGGTTGGTCAGGTACCCGATTATGTAACAATGGTGACGCAATGGGCCAAAAAACATGCCCATCTGCCCGTGGTGGTCAAATTGACCCCCAATATCACGGACATACGGCTCTCAGCCCGGGCTGCCAAAACCGGTGGTGCAGACGCCGTTTCCCTCATCAACACCATCAATTCAATTACCCACATTGACCTGGACACCATGGTCTGCGCGCCAGCTGTTGGCGGACAGTCGACCAACGGTGGTTACTGTGGCCCGGCCGTCAAACCCATAGCCCTCAATATGGTGTCACAGATTGCTCTTGACCCAAACACCGCCAATCTGCCTATCTCTGGTATCGGAGGCATAAATACTTGGAGAGATGCGGCTGAATTCATCGCGCTTGGCGCAGTCAACGTGCAAATTTGTACAGCGGCCATGCTGTATGGATTTAAGATTGTAGACGACATGATTGATGGCCTGAGCCGCTGGATGGACAACAAAGGATACCAGTCCATTGAAGATTTCCGCGGACAGGCGCTGCCTCACCAAACCTCATGGCAACACCTTGATTTGAACTATAAAACCATAGCCCAGATCGATCCGGTCCAATGCATCGGTTGTGGACGCTGCTATGCCGCCTGTGAAGATACATCCCATCAGGCAATCCACTATACCCACAATGATGGTATTCGTAATTTTTCAGTTATCGAAACTGAGTGTGTAGGTTGTAACCTGTGTCAGATAACCTGTCCGGTGGAAAACTGCATTACCATGGTTGCTGAGAATACCGGCGAGCCCTATCTTAACTGGACGCAGCATCCTCTTAACCCTTATGCCAACAAAGATTAGGGAAATTGTTGTTGCCAAAGCGGGCCCCCAGCACGAAACCACCCTTTTTATGCTGGTTTAATTAGACGGTCCGCGATTTCAGCGAAGCTCTATGTAAGTTGGCTGACAGGTTACGCACGGCCAGTGGGGGGATTAGATCCGTGTGACTTCGGCAGGTAACAGGTGAAATAACACAATCACGATTTGAAGGAGAGGCAGGAAAAGCAACCAGGACCACAAAGATCCAGCATAAAAAAACGCCCCCGAACGAGTCCGCTTGAGATTCAGCTGAGGACTTATTCCAGCCCACATAGCCTGAACCTTAAACATTTAAATGCTCCCATACTGCGTCAAAACTGTTGCCCTGCCTGGACTTAGATTGTTGGGCTCGGTGACAGTTTGTTGTGATAAATGCTATTGCCCAACTCAGTTTTGCCGTTGTTGGCTTAATGATTTCATTGCCAGGGACCTCATCATTGGTTCGAACCAGCCCTGAGTAGATTTGGCTATTTTTAACATCGAAAGTCGTAGTTACAGTCGGTGCTGAGCGACAAGACCAATGTAGCGTTTGGCCAGCAAAGGAAGGTGCGAATTAATCTGATCACAGCAAGAGCCTTTTCCATTTATTATGGAAGGTGCGAACAAGTCCTCGCACCGCTCTGGCTTATGAGCAGAAGCGAGTTCGAGGTATTCAGATAAAGGAAGGCTGGTTGCCTTTCAAAGCGCAATACCAAAGCAATCGTGATTGCTCGAAAGCCCCTTAGGGCGAGGCTGACAGCCCTATCTGCTTGGTTGCCGCTCTCGTTAAGGACTCAGGCCATTAACGTCGAGCTGCGCCGCGCATCTAGAGGCTGCCAGCACTCGCAGAGCACGCACGGGACCTGTTCGCACCTTCCTTATGTGGTTACGCTAAAGATCCTGGCTATGAAAAACCTTGCAGACAGGTCTATCTGCAGAAATCGACATTGGATATGATTCCACTCAATCAAAGAGAAATCAGTCAAAGGACAGTAATCATGGCTAAAGCCAAAATCGGTATTATTACCGTCAGCGACCGCGCCAGCGCCGGTGTTTATGAAGATATTTCCGGAAAGGCCATTATTCAAACGCTCAATGAATATCTGACTTCAGAATGGGAACCTGTGTATGAGGTGATCCCCGATGAGCAGGATGTGATTGAGGCAACCTTGCTCAAGATGGCTGATGAGCAGGAGTGCTGTCTGATTGTGACCACCGGCGGTACCGGCCCAGCCAAACGGGATGTGACTCCAGAGGCGACCGAGGCGGTGTGCGACCGTATGATGCCCGGCTTTGGCGAACTGATGCGCGCCGAGTCGCTGAAGTTTGTGCCTACAGCGATCCTGTCCCGTCAGACAGCTGGTCTGCGTGACGATACCCTGATCGTGAACCTGCCTGGCAAGCCTAAGTCTATCCGAGAATGTCTGGATGCCGTATTCCCGGCGATCCCTTATTGCATCGACCTGATGGAGGGGCCTTTCCTGGAATGTAACGAAGAAGTCATCAAGCCGTTCCGTCCAAAAGCCAAATAGTCGAAAGGGTATCTATCTGATGGAAGGGATGGGATCCAGCAAAACGTAGATAAAGCCCTTACTTCTAGGGAAGGTGCGAATAAGTCCCGTGCCTGCTCTGTGAGTGATGACAGCCCCCAGATGCGCAACGCAGCTCGACGTTAATGGCCTGAGTCCTTAGCGAGAGCGGCAACCAAGCAGATAGGGCTGTCAACCTCGCCCTTCGGGCAATGCTGTTCACTTAGTATGTTTCCGTTACGTTTGAAAGAGAAAGATTGAACCTCGAAGACCACGAAGAAAAGCTTTTCTTTGCTATCCCTTCGTGTCCTCTGTGTAGCGAGCGAAGTGAGCGCTTCGTGGTGAACTGCTTTTCAAAAACAAAAAGCGCAGCCGAGGCTGCACTTTGATTCTCCATGCTTAACAATAATGGTCATTTATGATTTTTTATCTCCTGATCCAGCCGGTAAGCCGAGTCAGTGACGATTTTCTTCAGGGTGGCAATTCGCTCTTTAAGCTTGCTATTTTCTGTCGCCAGTTGCTCGACCTATGATTTATCTGCCTTGCCACTGTCGGATGCGATTTGAGTGGCACGGCTCTTCATCCAAACCTTGAACATCTCAGATGCGGATACACAGATTACAAATACAGTGATAACCGCCATAAATGCATAATCGCTTTCCATCATAACCTCTGAAACTCTTATTCAAATTAATGGCCGCTGCGTCGAATTGCACCGGCGAGTTACTGGTTAGGGATTACAGACCGAAGACAACCTTTTCGCTCTTGAGCATTCTTTCCAGCCCCAGCGCCATTACCAGGGCAATCAGCAAAGTGGTGGCTGAGGACAGCAGCAACTGCAGCAGGGGAATTTCCCGGCCTTTGACAAACGCCATCAGTGCCTGCTGTTGTCCTGAAACCGGCAGCCACTGCAGGGTATCCGGAGCGATCTCATAACTGGCCATCATGGAAATACCCATGGGAATAATCAGCACTATGGTCAGGTAGGATTGCGCCTCTTTGAAGGTCTTGGCCATAAAGGAAACGAAGATTTGCAGGCTGGCCGCCATCAAAGCTAAAGGCGTGCCGACCAGTAGCATCAGCAACATAAACTCTGGGGAGATTTGTATGCTGAAGCCCAGTTCCTGCCAAGGCACCAGGGTGTAGGCGAATTTGGAGACCAACAGGATTAAGGCCAATCCCAGCAGCGCAAACAGGGTGACGGCGAGGATTTTTGAGATCACCAGCTCGCGGGTAGACACAGGATGACTGAGCAACAGTGCCAGCGAGTTACGTTCCCGCTCACCGGCGCTGGTGTCGATAGCCAGATTCATGCCCGAGATAAACACGGCATAGATCATGGTGAAAATGGCGACGCCCAAGATGAAGCCACCGCGGGAAGTCGCCGTTGATTGATCTTCCACCCTGAGCTTAATGGGCCTCACCACGCGGGGATCAATACCACGGGCAATCAACCTGAGGCCACCCATTTCCATGCTGTAGCTTTGCAACTGCTGCTCCAGGCGGTGAATTGACTTCTGCAGCTTCTCATTGGACTTGTCAGCCTCCAGAATCACTTCTGCCTGCTGTCCCTTGCTCATTTGCTGGGGGTACTGCTCTGTGATGGTCAGGCTGATGGCCTTGAGCTCCGGATCCGCAGTTTCACCGTGCAGCACCCCTTTATTGGCTAGATAGCGCACCAGATCAGGCGCATATTGCTGGTTGTTAATGGTGATTTTTATATCTCCCGGACTGGTCAACTGACCAATCAGCACGAAGAACAGCCCACACATAATCAGCGGCGTGCCGATGGCATAGTAAAGTCCGGCCATGACAGAGCGTTTGTCTCGGGCGGCATCCAGCAGCTCTTTGTGAACCAGGGTGATTATCTTGTTAATCATGCTGCTATCCCCTCGTCAGTGCCGATAAGTTGAATAAAGGCTTCCTCCAGAGTGTCGTGGCCGGTTTGGGCGCACAGCTGGGCCGGGCTGCCAACGGCAACCACCTTGCCGGCCGCCATCACGATAACCTGATCACACAGGGCGGACACTTCCTGCATCACATGGCTGGAAAACAACACGCAGTGGCCCTGATCCCGCAAATCCTTGAGCATGCCGCGTAGCACCCGGGTACTCATGACATCCAGCCCACGGGTGGGCTCATCCAGAATGATATTTCGTGGTCTGTGCACTATCGCCTGCGCCAGTGCGGTTTTCATGCGCTGACCCTGGGAGAAGCCCTTGCAGCGTCGGTCGGCAATGTCGTCCAACTTAAGGTCAAAGATGACTTTCTCGGTGGCGGCTTTGGCCTGCTGGCGGGTCAGGCCGGATAACTCGGCAAAGAAGCTGATGTACTCCCTGGGTGTCAGGCGTTCATACAGGCCGAAAGGGTCAGGAAACAGCCCCAGTTGCTGCTTGGCAACAGTTGGGTGATGGACGATATTGATGTCTTCTACTTCGACGGTGCCACTGTCGGGCCTGAGCAAGCCAAACACGGTGCGCAGGCAGGTGGTCTTGCCGGCACCGTTGGGGCCGAGCAGGCCGGTTATCTGGCCATCTTTGGCGGTGAAACTCAGGCCGTTCAGCGCCTGAACATCACCAATACGCTTATACAGGTTGTTTACGCTGATCATGGTGATGACTCCTTGTTGGCAGCGGCCAGAGGTTCAACGGTATTGGCATTGAGGTAAAAGCTGCGGCTGATATCCCTGTACAGACAGCTGGCGTCTATCTCTTTGAGCGAGCCGGTTTTGATCAGAGTGGCAATCAGGTTATTGGCACAGGTTTGGGCTGCCACGCCGTGTCCGGCATAGGGTGAGATCAGGTGCGTAGCGTTACTCAGGTCAACCATGGCCAGCTTGGCCCAGCTTGGCGGAGTAGCAGGATCCATTTCGCCGGACAGCAGCAACACAGGAAGGTCGCTCTTTACCGGCTGATGGAAAGACGGATCGACAGGCGACACCTGCCAGATGCTGCAAATTTCCTTGAGACTGCTGAGCATCTCTACACCCAAAAAGGTGCGGTTAGCCACTTTTGCCACAGTGTCATCCACAAAGGGGAGATCTTCACTGCACACCACACTGGCATGCATCCCCATGGCAATACCGGCACCGTCGATAGTCAGGCCATATAGTCCCAAAATGGGTTGGTAGTTTCCCTGAGCGGCCTGACTGATGGCATAGGGCAGCAAACTTCGGGTGGTTGGTGTGTACAGTGCCATACGGATTGCACCGAGCAATTTGCTGCGGGTCAGCAACAGCTCAGACACTTCGCCGGACATGGAGTCGTAGACCCGGGTGGACACAGGCTGCTGTGCCAGTTGCTGTTTGACTTGAGCCAACTGGGCTCTGAGTTTAGGGAACGCCTGATTGCAGGCGCTGTTTTGTTCACAGTCGATCAGCATCATGTCGGTGGCCCGGGCGATGGCCTCGCTGATATACATGAGGTTTTGCTGCATGGGCACAACACCATCCAGGGTGACGGTGGAGATAACATCCGGGTAGGTTTTCAGATACACCTGACCCATACGGGTGCCATAAGAAATGCCGTAGATATCCAGCTTGCTGTATCCGGCGGCCTGACGTACCGCCTCGAAATCCTTCACGGCATTGAGACTGCCATACTGACCCACATCTGCCTGCTGCTGTTGCAGACAGGTTTGGGTGAGGGCCTTCATATCCAGATTTTCATCGTTGTAGGACAGCGCATTGACCGGGGCCATATCTTTACAGATAAGTGGCTGAGATTTGCCTGTACCCCTTTGGTCGATCAGCAGAATATCCCTGAATTGGCGGACTTTTCCCAGCATTTGATTAAAGTAGGCGGCATTCTCAATGGCCGACTGGCCCGGACCGCCGGCGATGGCCAACAGGGCCTTATCGGGATCGATATTTTTGATGGCCGGCAACACCACGTAGTGCAAGTCAATCTGTCTGCCAGTTGGCTCGTCGGGGTTTTCCGGCACAGTGACTTTACCGCAACGGATTTTCTCGTCTACCCCCTTAATATGACAGGCTTGTGTATGGGCGTAGATGTCATTGGTGGCCTGGGCTGATGTGATGCCGGCCAACAGCAGCGCACAGGATGTGAGTATTCCCTGCAGACCGATATTGGCCAGAGTGAAGCCCTGCCGGACAGGCCCTGACGATATCGATTGTGGGTAGCGCATAGCTTGATTTCCTTTTGGCGATCCTAACAAGACCGTGTTAACTTTGGCTGTGTTCCATTGTATCAATATATTAATACAGTGTAAGGCTAATGTTGGGTCTATTACGTGTCAACCCCAGTCGTGGTGAACCGATTTACCGCCAGCTTCAGGAGCAGGTGGTACGGCTTATCGTGGGTGGACAAATTGTGCCGGGAGATACCTTGCCCTCGGTTCGCCAGATTGCCGACTTCCTCAAGATCAATCCCATGACGGTATCCCGGGCGATTCAGAATCTGGTGGAGCAGGGCTATCTGGAGCGTCGCCGCGGTCAACCCACCCGGGTGGCGCAGGGACGGGGTGCCGATGCGCTGCAGGGGGCACAATTGCTGGAGCCGCAGGTGGATGTGCTGCTTGAACAGGCGCGGCAGCTTGGCCTGGAAAAAAACGAATTGCTGGCAATTGTCGAAGCACGCTGGAAGGAATTATAGGGGATGGAACTGTCGGATCAGGACGGATTGCTATTGGATTTCAGGCTGCTTGATTAAAGTGTGCGGCGATAAACGGGCGCTGGTTGGGTTCAATCTGCAACTGGCTCCCGGCATTGCTTGTCCGGGTAGTGGTGGCTGTAGCAATCCGCCGCTGTGGTACTGGAGCTGGCGGTACTGAAATGAGCCTGTAACAAAGGTGTGACACGGGTTGGCGGACTTGTCGGATGAGTCAGAGTTTCTGTGAGAGGAAGCAAAATTCATCCAAAAAGGCTTAGCTTTCAAAAAATGTTCAGTTAGAATTCGCCCAAAACCGGAACACTTGTAAGCTAAAAGCGGGTTGTAACCTTATGTCCCTAAGCCAGTACCATGTGATTAAACTTCTTCAGCAGCAAGCCGACGTCCGCCCTCAGGCTACGGCGCTAGAGGGATTCGAGCTGTCCGGCCATTGGGCCAAGGTCAGCTGGCAGGCATTTGCATCCATCAGCAACAAATTGGCACAAGTATTAATTTCTTTGGGTGTGGAAGTGCAGGATCGCGTGGTAATCCTGTCGCAGAACTGCCCCCAGTGGACCTGCGCCGATGTGGCAACCCTGAAAGCCCGTGGTATTGTGGTTCCTGTTTACCCAACCAGCACGCTGGAGCAGGCTGCCTATATCATCAATGATGCCGAGGCAAAGGTGTTATTCGTCAATGATACCAGCCAGTATGCCATGGCGCAGAAGCTGCTTGGCCTTTGTCCCTCTCTGACCCATGTAATGGTGTTCGATGCCTCTGTTGAGCTTAGCGACACAGAGCACCATTTCCATCTGGACACTGTGGTGGCTGGCTTCCAGCCGCAGGATGCCCTGATGGATGAACTGCAAAGCCGTATTGAGGCCGCTAATCTGGATGATCTGCTGACCCTGATCTATACCTCTGGCACCACGGGCGATCCCAAGGGCGTGATGCTGGATTACCGCAACATGGCGTCGACCATACGTCAGCACGATGCCAAGTTGGCCTTTACCCCTGGTGATGTCTCGCTGGCCTTCCTGCCATTATCACATGTGTTTGAGCGTGGCTGGAGCTTCTATGCCCTGTGCCGTGGTGGCCGCAATGTATATCTGGCTGATACCAACAAGGTGAAAGAAGCCATTGCGGCGGTGCGCCCGCACACCATGTGTGTCGTGCCCCGTTTCCTAGAGAAGATATACAGTGCGGTGATGGATAAAGTGGGCAAGGCGCCTACCGGTCGTCGTAAGCTGTTTTACTGGGCGCTGGATGTGGGAGCCAGACAGTTTGATGCCAGCCAGGGGCGGGCCAAAGGCTCGGTTATGCAATGGTTGAAATTCAAACTGGCCGACAAGCTGGTGTTCTCCAAGTTGCGCAATTTGCTGGGCGGCCGTCTGAAGTTTATGCCCTGTGGTGGTGCGGCGCTGGATATCAAGGTCGGCGCTTTCTTCCAGGCCATCAATGTGCCGGTGCTGTGTGGTTATGGCATGACAGAAACCACTGCCACAGTGACCTGTAACACTCTGGACAACCGGGTGCCGGGCTCCAACGGCAAAGTACTGCCTGAGCTTGAGATCAAGCTGGGTACAGACAATGAAATTCTGGTGCGTGGTGATACCGTGATGCGCGGCTATTACAAGCGTCCGCAGGAAACCGCAGATACCTTCGAGAACGGCTGGCTCAAGACCGGTGATGCCGGACGTCTGGATGCTCAGGGTAATCTGTATATCACTGATCGTATCAAAGAGTTGATGAAAACCTCCAATGGTAAGTACATCGCGCCGCAGCGGGTGGAAGGGACTGTGGGCTGTTGTCCTTATATCGAGCAGGTGGCGATTGTAGCCGATGCCCGTAACTATGTGACCGCTTTGATTGTGCCCGCGTTTGAAGCGCTGGAATCCTGGGCCCGCGAGAAAGGTGTGGCTTATGAGTCGCCCATTGAACTGCTGCGTCACAGCTATGTGGTAGAGCATTTCGAGCAGCGTTTGAAGATGATGCAGCAAGGGCTGGCAGGCTTTGAGAAAATCAAGAAGTTCACCCTGCTGCCGGAAGCCTTTTCCATGGAGGCGGGTTTGATCACCCCAACCATGAAGCTGCGCCGCAAGATGATTTACCACAAGTATTCCCGCGAAATTAACGCCATGTACAGCAACTGATCATCTGTTTAACCAGAAAAAGGACGCCTTGTGCGTCCTTTTTTGTTTTTCGGAAATTGGCATTATGCTTTTTCGTCGCTATAGTGCTGGGGTTTTGCAGGACTTAACTTATATTGGGATCGGAAAAGGACAGATGTGCCATGACGGCTTTTACCCTCGAATTAATCCCCAGATTCAATGAAACCGACGCCCTTGGGCATATCAATAACACAGTGATCCCCGGCTGGTTTGAGGCGGGCAGAACACCGGTATTTGAAATCTTCAATCCGCAGTTGGATCTGCAGCAGTGGAACCTGATTGTCGCCGGTTACAACATCAGCTTTAAAGCCCCTACCTTTTACGGCTCTGCCGTAACCATCACCACGGAAGTAGCCCGTATCGGCAACGCCAGCTTTGACCTGCGCCAACGCTGTTGGCAGGGGGGAAAGATGACTGCAAGCCATTACCACCCTGGTGCACTACAACTATACTGACGAGCGCAGTGAACCTATTCCGGACAGTGTTAAGGCTGAACTGGAACAGCATTTGATTGAATAGCACCCTAGCAAAAGACCCGCCAACGCGTAATGTCGTTCACTTTAGAAGAGTGTCACTTACATAGGCAGTGAAAGATTGAACTACGGCGAATATGGCTTAAGCCATGTGCGAATGAGCAAGAGCGATGGATGGCGAACTGGCTTTTACGTAGGACATGTTTGGATACGAAGGGCGTGAAGAAAACTCCCTGCATTTGATTGCTTTTCCTTCGTGTACTCTGCGTAGTGAACGAAGCGAACGCTTCGTGGTCGACGGCTTTTAAAAGTCAAAAAGCCTTGCGTGAAGTTCGCAAGGCTTTCCAGTTTTTGACGCTTAATGCATTAGCTTAACGGTATTACGCCAATGGGAGGCTTTTTAGGCTTCTTTAGGGGTAAGTTAAGCCTTGTCGCGACAGTACTGGTGCAGCACTTCCAGTACATGGTCAGGTAATGCCGCTTTTTGCCCGGTTTTGAAGTTAAACATCACCACCTTGGCACTGCCTGTGGTGGTCACTGTCTGTTGCGCCTTGCTAAAAACCTCATAATGCATCACAAACCTGTCTTCCTGAATGTCTGTGATATAGGCGCCGACAATCAGAGTGTCCGGATAGGTCACCGGGCGTTTGTATTTGGCTGTGGTTTCACTCAGAACCGGTCCGGTTTGCTTGTCCTGCAACATGGCAATCAGGCCGGTTTGCCGTAGAAAGTCGATACGTGCCGTTTCGAAATAGCGGAAATAGGCGACATTGTTGATGTGTTGCAGGGCATCCATTTCGCCCCAGGCGACCTTGATTTCCGTGTGAACCGGGTAACGACTGATAAAATTTTCCATGCGCTGTTTGTCCTTGAGAAGTTCGTGATTAAACGTTCGTTTGAATGCCAAGTTAACAGCTGGTGGAAAAACCCACAAGAGTGGAGAGGGATGGTCGATTTTTGATGTCCGACTGTCTGCTTTCCTGTCCGTTTAGGCATTCACTCATTTCC
This sequence comes from Shewanella sp., assembly GCA_021462625.1. Lineage (GTDB taxonomy): Bacteria > Pseudomonadota > Gammaproteobacteria > Enterobacterales > Shewanellaceae > Shewanella. Next base: position 3,878 of record JAJNAU010000056.1, on the reverse strand, counting down.
TGCAACGCCAAATAAATCGCCTTATGGTGATCTTATCAGCCGATGTTTTGCCGCTAACAGCAGGCGGCCTGCTGGTATCGAAAAGGACAACAAACAAAGAAAAAAGAGGCAATAAAAAGGAGACCTGTGGCAGTCTCCTTTGTATCCCGGATCAGCGGGATTGTTTGCAAAAACTGATTAGGGTTTATTGTTCGAAGTTCAACTGTTCAAAGTTGCTGATGGTGCGGAAATTACTAAAGCGGGCACTGTCTTCGCGTACCATCTGGCATACTTGCAGCCCAGCTGCCGAGGCAGCTTTCAGCTCTTCTTGCATATCAGACACAAACAGCACCTGTTTGGCCTTGAGGCTGATGGTGTTGAGAATGTTCAGGTAAGCCTGTTTATCCAACTTACTGCCGGTTCGGGTATCAAAATGACCGTTGAACAAAGGGGTCAAATCGCCGCCGTCGCTGTGACCGAACAGCATGGCCTGAGCCTCGGTTGAGCCTGAAGAGAAGCTATAAACCCGGATATTCTGAGCAGTGTAGCGTTTAATCGCCTCGATAAAGTCAGGGTAGATATGTCCCTTGAATTCGCCCTTGGCATAGCCTTCTTTCCAGATCAGACCCTGCAGGGTTTTCAGTGGCGTGGCTTTGCGGTCTTCGGCAACCCACTGCTGCAGAATTTCAGTCACCCGCTGCAGTGATGCATCGGGTTCCAGCGCGATATCGCGGACATCGCAGATGCAGTTGTCTACCAGTACATTGTGCTGATTACGTTCGAGAAACTCTGGCAGCGCCTTGACCGAGTAGGGAAACAGGACGTTGTGAATAAAGTCCAGGTCTGTAGTGGTACCCGCAGTATCCACGACTATGGCTCTGATACCCATATGATTGTTACTCCATAATAGCTTTCTGTGTAAAGGTAAGTGAGTGATGCATCATGCAGCCAGACAACACTTCCTCAGGACTTCCAAAGAGATCTGATCCTAAAGTGAATTAGGTTTTTTGACCAGCACTTCGGGGTTGGAATACCGGTCAAAAGCGAATGATTTTCACTATGTTTTTGCGAATTGGATCACGGCATACCGGAGGGTGGCCGCTCGGGTACCTATGAGCCTGAATTACTGCGCTCGGTATTGTTGAGGCCATGGCAGCCAAACATTCACGTTGGGCAGCCAAACTTGGCGCGATAAAAAAGCCGCAGCAAGGCGGCGGCTTTAAGTTAACAGGCTCAAGCGACCTTGAGAGGATGGGTTTAAGCCACAACCAACGCCTTAACCGTGTTGGTGCTACCTACGATATCCATAGCGTCGCCATGAGTCAGCAAAACCAGATCTCCCGCCTGCAAGTGCCCGGTTTGTTTGAGCATATTCAGGGCATTGGCCGCAATAGCATCGGAAGCACAACCCTTGGTATTAAAAGCAATCGGCATGACTCCCCGACACAGTGCCATCTTGTTGAGAACGTCTTGTTGACGGGACAGAGCAAAAATCGGCAAGTTGGAGTTAATGCGCGACATCAGCTTGGCTGTGCGTCCAGACTCAGTCAGGGCCACAATCGCTTTTAAACCTTCCAGATGGTTGGCAGCATACATGGTGGACAGAGCAATCGTTTCTTCAATCGAGTTTGAGCGAATGTTGAGGCGATGACCAGATAGTTGAATGCTCGGGTGCTCTTCGGCGCCCAGACAAACATTGGCCATGGCTTTGACCGTCTCTTCTGGGAAATCACCCGCAGCGGTTTCAGCAGACAACATCACAGCATCAGTGCCATCCAACACAGCATTAGCCACGTCCATCACTTCGGCACGGGTCGGCATGGGGCTGGTGATCATCGACTCCATCATCTGTGTTGCGGTGATCACAACTTTATTCAGTTGGCGACTGCGAAGGATCAGACTCTTCTGTACGGCCACCAGCGCAGCATCACCAATCTCAACGCCCAGATCCCCACGAGCCACCATGATAACGTCACTGGCGTGAATGATGTCATCCATTACCGCTTCATCCTGCACGGTTTCGGCGCGCTCAACCTTGGCGACGATCAGGGCATTACAACCCGCCTCTACCGCCAGCTCGCGAGCGTATTCGATATCTGCGCCTGAGCGAGGGAAAGACACCGCCAGATAATCGACCCCGATTTTGGCAGCGGTGATGATGTCAGCTTTGTCTTTGTCTGTCAGGGCTGCCGCAGATAACCCACCGCCTTTTTTATTAATGCCTTTGTTATTAGACAGCACGCCAGCAACGGTTACCTTGGTGTGAATTTTAGCGCCGTCAATGGCCGTCACTTGAAGCTGTACTCGGCCGTCATCCAACATCAGAATGTCACCGATGGTCACGTCTTGGGGCAGTGATTTGTAATCAATCCCCACGGCGGCTTGGTTACCCTCACCTTTCGCCATGTCAGCATCTAAGATAAAGCTGTCATCGATATTCAGTTTGATTTTCTGGTCATCTTTAAAGGTGGATACTCGGATTTTTGGACCTTGCAAATCCCCCAGAATAGCGACGTTTTTGTTGAGTAACTTGGCGACTTCTCTGACCTTGGCGGCGCGGGCCAGATGATCTTCTGCTGAGCCGTGTGAGAAGTTAAGACGCACAACGTTAGCACCTGCTGCAATAATGCGTGTCAGGTTGTCATCTCTGTCGGTTGCCGGGCCTAAGGTGGTAACTATCTTGGTTCTGCGAAACATAGGTATTTCCAATTTTTTGATGTCTCAGACATGTAACATGGCTAGCCCATGTCAGCAGCCTAATTCGGTCTGAGCGAGCCCCTCAGTGAGATTCGCTCAGCCTGCAGGCGTAAATATTGAGTCGATTATTGACCTTTGATCTCAATTAAGCCGCGATAAGTCGCCTGCTCACCAAGCTGCTCTTCGATACGCAGTAACTGGTTGTATTTAGCCACGCGATCCGAGCGACACAATGAGCCGGTCTTGATCTGGCCTGCCGCCGTACCCACGCCGAGATCAGCAATGGTGGTATCTTCGGTTTCGCCAGAGCGATGTGAGATCACGACAGTGTAGCCAGCGGCTTTCGCCATGCGGATTGCGGCCAGCGTTTCAGTCAAAGAGCCAATCTGGTTGAATTTGATCAGGATTGAGTTGGCAATCTTGTTCTCAATACCACGGGTCAGGCTCTTGGTATTGGTCACGAACAAGTCGTCCCCCACCAGCTGAATGTTGTCACCCATGATCTGAGTTTGGTAAACCCAGCCATCCCAGTCAGACTCGTCTAGACCGTCTTCGATAGATACGATTGGGTATTGTTCAGTCAGTGACTTCAGGTAATCAGAGAACTCGTTGGCGCTGAATTCCTTGCCTTCACCGGACAGCTTGTACTTGCCCTCTTTGTAGAATTCAGAAGCAGCGCAGTCCAACGCCAAAGTGACATCTGTGCCCAGCTTGGTAACCCGCCGCTTCAACCGCCTCTTTAATCACGGCCAATGCATCGACGTTAGAAGCCAAGTTAGGCGCAAACCCCCCTTCGTCGCCCACAGAGGTGCTCATGCCTTTGGCAGACAGCACTTTCTTCAGGTTGTGGAAAATTTCGGCGCCCATGCGCATCCCTTCGCGGAAGTTCTTGGCACCCACGGGCTGAACCATAACCTCCTGAATATCGACGTTATTGTCGGCGTGCTCACCACCGTTAAGGATGTTCATCATAGGCACTGGCATGCTGTACTGACCCGGAGTGCCGTTGAGCTCAGCAATGTGCGCGTACAGTGGCATACGCTTTGCCTTGGCAGCTGCCAGAGATACCGCCAAAATGGCGTTGGCGCCTAGCTTGTCTTTGTTCTCGGTACCATCCAGCTCAGCCTGAGCGGTGGCATCTTTACCCAGCAGCGCGGCACGGATTGGGCCATTGATGTTGGCAACCGCATTCAATACGCCTT
>JAJNAU010000055.1 GCA_021462625.1 Shewanella sp. | reverse complement strand
GATTTGCCCATGTAGCCTGCCTCGTATTGATGCTTACGAGATCAGATCACTGAGTTAGACAATAGTTCCCTCGATTTAGGCAACAACGCCCCTTTTCAAAGTAAGTGGTATTCATCGCCGCGATATTCTGCTTACGCCGGATGCTGGCTTTCATGTCCTTTTCCTGCCGCAGCATATTCAAAGCCATGTGCCGGAACGTCGCTAAGACCTCTGCTGCGTTGTCACGATAGATCTGACAGTCGTCTTCTTGAAACGATGTATCAAGAACCCAGTGCAGATTGTTTTCGATCCCCCAGTGGCCGCGAACGGCGCTGGCAAACTGTTCTTTGCTTAGCTCGGCTGAACTGATGTAGTAGCGATACTCAAGCGAGTCCTTGCCTTTCGATTGGCGGTATTCAAATAAGACCAACTAATCGGCCTGGAACTGACATTTAACAAGAGCGCACCAAGAATAAACGCGCTGCTTGCCATAACTGGCAAAAAGTGAAAACAAAAGACCCGCAGCGTACGGAGTTTTGACTGCGGGCCAATGGGCTTTAGGTTTATATCCGGAATTACTGGATGTTGGCTACGGTCTGGGACACATTCTCTGCACCGACACGGATCTCTTCCATCACCTGAGCGACCTGATTGATCTGATCTTTACCGGACTCGGCAGTTTGCTCCACCTTTTTCATCATTGCAGTGGCACTTGTCGTTAAATTGCGGTTTTCGTTAACCACAGAGGCAATTTCATCGGTGGATTGACTGGTACGGGCCGCTAATTGTCGAACTTCATCTGCCACCACAGCAAATCCCCGCCCCTGGTCCCCCGCACGAGCCGCTTCAATAGCGGCGTTGAGTGCCAGCAAGTTGGTCTGCTCAGCAATGGCGCTGATGGTCGACACAATGGCTTCAATGTTTTTGGACTGCTCATTAAGTTGATTGATGGATTCAGTGGTACACTGCACCTGCTCAGCAATCGCGTTCGACGTCTCCACGGTTTTACGCAGTAAAGTGGCTCCCTGCAATGCGATCTGTGCCGTTTCTTCTGATGTTGAATAAGCCACTTCTGCGGCTTCTCTGCCCTCCTGCTCTTTCAATACTCTCTCAGTAATGTTTGAGCAGAATTTGATCACCTTTTTCACTTCGCCAGAGCCGCCGATAATTGGGTTATACACGGCTTCGATCCATACCGACTGCCCACCGTTTCCCCGGCGTTCAAACAAGCCTGACTTGAACTGTCCGGCTTTCAGATCTGTCCAGAAAGCAGGATTATCCTGATAGAACTTTTCGTTACATAATATCTTGTGGTGTTTGCCCACTATCTGCTCTTTGCTGTAACCTACGGCCTCGAGAAAATTCTTGTTGGCATTCAAGATAGTACCATCGGGAGTAAATTCGATAATCGCCTGCGATCGATCCAGTGCTTGGAAAACTTCGGCCTGTTCATCCAGTCGCTGCTTTTGAGCAGTCATATCTGATGCCAGTTTAAATACCTTCACCACTTCACCTTTATGGCGAATAGGAATATAGGTACTCTGCAACCAGAGTTCATCACCGTCTTTGTTCAGGTGACTGAACACTCCCTCATGCGTCATACCATTAGCTAAATCTGCCCAAAATTGATGGTATTGAGGGGAGTTCACATATTTCGAATAGCAAAACATACGGTGATGTTTTCCGCAGATCTCATCAATACTGTACCCCACCGCATTCAGGAACAGAGAATTGGCATCTTTGATGGTTCCGTCTGGCGTAAATTCAATGTAGGCGATGGAATTTTTGATGGAGTCAATCATGGCTGCATCCAACAGTGCACTGTGTTCAGCAGCTGAAGAGGCCTGTTCCTGCTTGGCTTTGAAATTAAACATGCGTTACTTTCCTGCTATCAGCATTCATTAATCGTTGTCTGCTTCATCACTTTGTATTGATAACCAACATCTTGTAGGTTAAAAACACTTAAGATTGAGGATAGCAGGGATTTAAGAACTCACAGGAAATTGCACAGAAAATCATGCCTGATACTTATTTCAGATGGCGTCCACCATCCAGTGCCAGTATACGCCCGGTGATGTAATGACTGCCAAGCAGCAAGTCGACACAGGCCAGCAACTCTTTATAGCCCGCCTCCCTGGGCAGCAGGGCTTTACTTAGTGACTTGGCGCGATACGCCTCATCATCAGTCTCATTAAAACATACAAGAGCAGGTGCAATGCTGTTCACTTTGACGTCCGGTGCTAGCTTTGCGGCAAACGACAGCGTAAGATTGTCCATAGCAGCTTTACTGGCAGCGTAGGCAATATGCTTACTGCTCCCTTTAGATGCCACAAAATCACTGATATGGATGATATCTCCACGGCCGGCCTGTAGCTGGCTAACAAGCGCCAAATTCAGCTGATATGGCACCTTGGCATGCACACACATCATACGCTCCATGACATCCTGGCAATCCGGCAAATCACCGTCCCGCAACCAATCCGATGCATTGTGAATAATCGCCCTGAGCATCGGATATCGCTGTCTGATCGCCTCTATCAGCCCTTTTACCTGCTCGCCCTGATAGAAGTCCACCTGATAGAGATCCACTCCCGCCTCCGACAGGGACTCAATAGCAGGATAGTAGGTACGGTAAGTCCCCACTACCGGGATGCCACGGGACAGAAAGGTTTGGGCCAGAAAAAGCCCGATGCGTTTACCTACACCGGTGATAAGAACAGGCGCATTGGAACTCGCCTCAAAAGCAGGGTTAGTCATGACTATTGATACTCTATCTGGTTGCTGATGCAGTCGGCCGAACTTATTTTGTTGAGGACAGCGTTGCTAAAGCGACAATCACTCAGTTGAAGGCTTAGCACGACTTTCCAGTGTCAAGGAAACTGAATCGGCAAAGCGCAAAGCATGGGGTTTGTCCACCGTCACCCGCGCCAGCATGACACTGGGATGCTCACCGACAATTGCCAGCAGATCAGAAACCAGCTTTTCCAGCAGTTGAAACCGACCTTTTTCCACATGCTGAATAACTCTCTTGGTGATCGTCTTGTAGTTGAGGGCATCGTCAACATTGTCAGTCTCGAATGACTTGTTTGCAGGATAGTGGATCTCCATATTGATAATCACATCCTGCTGCTTCTGTTGCTCTTCGGGGTTAAAGCCAATGTAGGTTCTTAATCTGAGGTTGGTCACTCTGATAATGGCATGGCTGAGTACCATGGACGTTGCTCTATGTGTCATATGTTACCCCCGAAATACGTCTATCCATTCGTGAAGGATCAACCCAGTACTAAGGTTAACTCATTGATCATGAAGAATGAATAGCATCTTTCTAACACAATCACTGACGATCCGCTGAACCCCTGGGCAGGATTCTACTTAGTGCAATCTTTGAGCTTTTGCTTTCTCTACGCGAAATCTGATGCTCACAGATAAGCTATGAGCGACAGATTTTACTAAAGAAGCGTAAAAATTGGATGCTAGTTGCACTAGTTTTAAGTGGGATCCCGCTCAGGCTGAACCCTGAGCGACTATTATCAGCCACAACCAACTCCTTGTCCGGCAACAAACATAAAAAAACGAAGGTCACCCCTTCGTTTTTTATTGATTTATAATGAGTTGTGACTATTTGACGAAATCTACACCCAGCTGAATATCGCCCTTCAGGGTATCCAGCATACCATCGCGGGCATTGGCTTCGAACTCACTGAGCTCGCCGTAAGGCAATACTTTTTCTACCCCGTTTTTACCCAGCAGCACAGGTTGTGCGAAAAACGCAGCATGTTCACTGCCACCATCAATGTAGGCACATTCCACTACATTTGCCTGTCCCTGCAGGCCACGAACCAGTGACATGCAGAACCGGAAAGCCGCCTGCCCCATGGACAGGGTTGCACTGCCACCACCGGCTTTGGCTTCAACCACTTCGGTGCCCGCATTCTGGATACGATGAGTCAGCGCAGCCACTTCCTCATCAGAGAAAGTCACACCGACTACCTGGGACAGTAAAGGCAGAATGGTCACGCCGCTGTGGCCACCAATCACATTGATCTTCACGTCTTCCACTTTCAGACCTTTTGCTTGTGCAATAAAGGTTTCAGAGCGGATAACATCCAGAGCCGTCACACCGAACAGGCGGTTCTTGTCGTATACACCGGCCTTTTTCAGCACTTCGGCAGCAATAGCCACAGTCGTGTTAACCGGGTTTGTGATAACGCCAATCAAGGCCTTAGGACAGGTTACAGCAACCTTTTCAATAAGATTACGCACGATACCGGCATTGATATTGAACAAATCACTGCGGTCCATACCTGGCTTACGGGCTACACCTGCAGAGATAAGTACGATATTAGCGCCTTCCAGCGCAGGCTTTGGGTCCTCGCCGGCAAATCCTTTCACATCTACGTCAGTGGGGATATGACTCAGATCCACAGCAACACCCGGTGTAACAGGGGCAATATCATACAGGGACAATTTCGAACCGGCAGGCAGTTGGGTTTTCAATAACAACGCCAGGGCCTGACCGATACCACCAGCAGCACCAAGAACAGCAACTTTCATAGTTATCTCCGTCTAAGCTTCGAATAAATGTGACATATATCCAATTCCATGATGGCGCCACATTACTGTATCGTCATCCAAATATCAATCAGACATAAACCGAATGCCTGCCTGTTTAACTGGTTCAATTTGCTTACATCCTTTACAAAATTAGCATCACAGTGCAACTTCACAATGTTCCGACCTTGTGCCACAATGCATTTTTATTCACTAAAAACGGCAAATTGTTGACATATTTGGCTCTGATATTCACAATCTCCGAGTCGAATGAATAAGATGAAAAAATTATGGCCACAAGCAAGAATCAGGATGAACTCATCAAGGTGTTCAAGGCGCTGCTGAAAGAGGAGCGTTTAGGCTCCCAAAGCGAAATTGTTACCGCCTTGCAGGCTGAGGGATTCAGCAATATCAATCAGTCCAAGGTCTCCCGGATGCTGAGCAAGTTTGGCGCGGTGCGCATCCGTAATGCCAAGCAGGAGATGGTCTATTGTTTGCCGGCCGATCTGGGTGTTCCCACCGCAGGCAGCCCGGTAAAAAACCTGGTTCTGGATGTCGATCACAATCAGGCCATGGTAGTCGTGCGCACCACCCCAGGAGCAGCCCAGTTGATTGCCAGACTGCTTGATTCCATAGGTAAGCCTGAAGGTATTCTGGGTACTATTGCCGGTGACGACACTATCTTTATTTCCCCAGCCAATATCAAGGACATTGAAAGCACAGTGAAAATCGTTAAAGATCTGTTCAATTACACAGCGTGAGGCTTTGTCAATGACATAAAAAACGCGCCATCCGGCGCGTTTTTTTATGTCATCCTGTTTATCGGTTGACAACCGAGTCACTCTGCATACTTCAGCATATAATCCAGTGATGGTGCGAAGAAAGATGAGCCCGTAAGAGCCTGGGTAAAGTGCATCAGGTGATCATGGTTTCCAGCGCCATCTCCGTGCACCATGGATGCCAGCATCTTCTCAAAATGCCGGGGTGTCCGGCAAACTGAAATAAACATCAGCCCCTGCTCACGCACACTGCCATAGGGCATACTCTGCCGCAGAATTTCCATCGAGTTCCCCTGCTCATCTTTCAGATTCACCCGTTTAATATGGCTGGTCAGCGACTTGTCTTCAGATGCATACTCAATGTTGTCCTGCTTGGTACGACCGATAATGTCTTCCTGCTTTTTGGTTGGCAAACGGTGCCACTTACTCAGGTTATGAGCGTATTTTTGCACATGCACATAGCTGCCGCCAATAAAACCCACATCTTCCTCACCGATCAGCGCAACCTGCTGACGATGACGGCCTTTCGGATTTTCTGTCCCATCCACAAAACCGGTCAGATCGCGATTATCCATGAAGCGGAAGCCACGCTCTTCATCAACCAGCTCTACCAGCCCTTCCAACATCTGAGCCACCTCATTGGCAACCAGATGTAAAATATCCAGTCGATCACAGCGAAGCTGGACAAACAGATCAAATTCCATGGCCGGCGCATCACGATTCCCGGCCTCCATTGCCGGGAATGGCTTAAGCTGAGCCGGACGCCCTAGGGGATAGAGCACATCCCAATAATTGGCACCAATGGCAATAAGGCCGTTGAAGGCGCTGTCGGCGTATTGATCTGCCAGTTCATGAATATACTGTGCTATATTGGCAAGGCAGGGGCGCAACTGTTGTTCTACTCCGCCATTGGCATTGAACATCAGGTAAACACTGTGTAAATTACCTTCCGCACAGACTCCAAGCTGTTCTCGTGGCATAACCCGGTTTTCCATTATCATCTCACCTTGTGCAGTTGAATTTCGTCGGCAACATAGGGTTGCAACTTTACCCCAATCTACACACATACAGCACATTCAGGCGCAAAAATGTGACATAACCCAAATTAGCTGATTTTACAGGCTTTCTTGGATGTCCGCCAGTTCTCTGCGGGATTGTGTCTAACGTCCATCCGGGGATTGCCAGCAATGCTGCCAGCCATACCCCTCTCCTTTATTTTCCTTTTCATTATTACTGTTACTGCGCCTTGCATATGATAGCGGTGAGCCTGCGCAGAGCAGGCATGGACTAGAGAAGGTGCGAACAAGTCCCGTGCGTGCTCTGCCAGTGATGACAGCCCCGAGATGCGCGATCCAGCTCAACGTTAATGGCCTGAGTCGTTAGCGAGAACTGCAACCAAGCAGATATTGCTGTCAGCCTCGCCCTTCGGGGCTTTCGGGCAAACACGATTGCTGTGGTATTTTGCTTTGAAAGGCAACCTGCCTTGCTGCACCTGTATAGCTTGAACTCGAATTTGCCCGTAAGCCAGAGCGGTACGAGGACTTGTTCGCACCTTCCCTAAAAAATCACCAGTGGATGGTTCTGAGTCTGTAACTTGACTTTCTGCCCCGGAAGCAATTGGGTTAACTGGCTGCGTACCTGCAATCGTTCAGTCGCCTGTGCCACCGTATAATGGCAGACATTGCCCAGAAAACGGCGCTCGATAATGACTGCCGCGCCATTATCATCAGGCGTCAGAGTTAACTGCTGTGGCCGCAACAATACCTCCCCCCGATAACGTTCGGGATGTCCCAGTATCTGACAACTGCGAAGCTGGCCAAGGGGACTGTCGACGCTAAACGCATCAATGACTTCAATGGGCAAATAGTTGCCCTGGCCGAGGAAATCTGCCACGTAGCGTTCACAGGGCTGATAATAAAGTTCCTCAGCACTGCCGTGCTGCACCAGCTGACCGGCCTTAAACAATGCCAGTTTATCCGCAAAAACAAAGGCTTCATCTTTACTGTGAGTCACAAATACCGCACTGACATTGCGACTTTTCAAGATTGTGCGAATTTCAAGCATTAACTCATTGCGGACCTGCCCGTCGATATTGGAAAACGGCTCATCCAGCAGCAGTAACCTTGGCTTACAGGCAAGCGCCCTGGCGATGGCAACCCGCTGCTGCTGACCACCAGACAGTTCATGTGGATAACGTTGCTCAAGCCCGATCAGCTTGACCAGGGAAAGCATTTCCTCCAACAATGCGCTGCGACGGGATCTGTCTTTCTCACACACACCAAACAACACATTGTCGGCAACGGTTAAATGGGGAAACAGCGCGTAATCCTGAAAAATCATGCCCATGCCACGCTGCTCGCTGGGTACAAACAGCCCATTGCCATTAACACATTGTCCCTGAACAAAAATACTGCCGGCAGAGATGGCCTGCAATCCGGCTATTGCACGCAATAAAGTCGTTTTGCCGCAACCACTGGGTCCGAGCAACGCCAGAATCTCCCCCTGCGCCATCTCCAGATCCAGCTGCTTAAGCACCTGAACACCAGCATATTCACTGCAAACACCTTGAAGGGATAAAGCCGACATACTCAGTTTTCCCTCTCAAAAGAACGAGTTAGATAGATAAGCGGCAGTAAGCCCACCAATACAATTACTATGGCGGCCAGCGCGCCGTGTTCCAGCTGTTCATCCGACACATACTGAAATACATGGGTTGCGAGATTCTCGTATCCGGCGGGGCGCAGCAATAAGGCTGCAGGCAGCTCTTTCATGGCTTCGATAAACACCAACAACATCCCGGCAAACAAGCCCTTTCGCAGCAACGGCAGATGAATTCGCAAAAAAAGCGCTCGGGGTGATTTGCCCATGGTCACTGCCGCCATATCCATAGAGGGAGAAATGCGTTTGTAACTGCTCTCAACACTGCCTATTGCAATCGCGGCAAAACGAATACAAAAGGCGAACACCAACGCAAAGGTCGTGCCGGTAAACACCAGTCCCGGACCGGATGCACCAAACCAGACAAACAGATCATTGATAGCAAAATCCGCCACAGTCAGCGGCCCCAATACGCCGATCGCCAGCACTGTGCCCGGCAGGGCATAACCAAAGGATGCCAACCTGGCTGGCAGACTATCCCAGGCGGCGGGACTAATACGCTGCACAAACAGTAGGATCAGTGCAACAAGGGCGCAAATAAAACTGACCACTGCGGCCAGCACCAGACTGTTGGCACTGTAGCGGAAGAACTCCACTGTCCAACTGTACTCAAAATAATCAATGGCATAATCAAGCAAAATAGCAAAAGGCAATAAGAAAGCCACTAACAGCAATAGCAAACAGTAGGCGGTCGCCAACCAGGCTTTGACCGGAGACAGGCGATATAACTGGCCGGTATGAAAACTGTTCTTCTGGTAAAGCTGCTGCCGACGGCGGGAAATCCGCTCCAGCGTGGCAAACAAAGACACCACCAACAAAATAATCAGCGACAGACGTGCTGCCGCACTCAGACTGCCTTGACTGAGCCAGGTGTCATACACTGCTGTCGTCAGTGTAGGTACGGCAAAATAACTGACTGTCGCAAAATCCGCCGCGGTTTCCATGGCGACCAAAGCGACCCCAACGGCCAGTGCCGGTCTTGCCATCGGCAGACTCAGGCGCCAAAAGCTGCGCCAGGGGGAACAGCCCATCACTCTGGCGGCGTGAATCAAGCTGGCTGACTGCTCACTGAAAGCGGTACGGGCAAGTAAGTAGATATATGGAAACAGTACCAGCGCCAGCATCAGTGCCGCACCGCCCAAGGAGCGGACATCAGGAAACCAGTAATCCATCGGGGATTGCCAGCCAAACCAGGTCCTGAGACTGCGCTGCACGGGACCGGCATAATCCAGCAAATCAGTGTAAACATAAGCCACCAGATATGCCGGCATCGCCAAGGGTAACAACAACACCCATTGCAGCCAGCGGCGGCCGGGAAACTCGCTGCAAGCCACCAGCCAGGCGGCGGGAACCGCCAGCAACAGCGCGCCAAGGCTAACCAGGACGATCAACAGCAGCGAATTACTAATGTAAGTGGGCAATACAGTTGCAAACAGCTGGGCAAAAACCTGTTCATCCGGCATCAATGCCTGAAGCAACAGCGCCACAAAGGGAGTACAGAGCAGTGCGGCAAGTAAGTAAGCCGACGCCGACCAGCGAGAGGGAAGTCCAAGAATCATATTGTTTTTTACCTGGTACCGCCCGGCAACGACTGGGCGGACTGTACACTGACAACCAGCACGATAAAGGGCTTAAAGGTCGAACTTCACCTCATCCAGTAATCTGACTGCAGCTCTGTGGTTATCAGCCAGCGCCTGAATAGCCAGAGAGTCAGCCTTGAATTCTCCCCAGGAGGCGATCAATTCAGACACAGGTACATCAGCCTTAACCGGGTATTCAAAGTTGAGTTCGGCATAACTGGCCTGCGCTCTGTCGGACGAAAGATACTCCATCAACTTCACCGCAGCCGCTTTGTTGGGAGCATGTTTGGTCAGTGCCATGCCGGAAATATTGATATGGGCACCGCGATCGTCCTGATTGGTGAAGTTGATCTCCACCGCTTCTGCCCAGACACGCTGCTTAGGATCAGCCAGCATCTTGCCCAGGTAATAGCTGTTACCGATGGCAATATCGCACAAACCTTCTTTCACCGCCTTCACCTGACTGCGATCATTACCCTGAGGGCGACGAGCCAGGTTCCCCTTGAGCCCTTCCAACCAGACTTTAGTATCCGCCTCACCATGATGAGCAATCATCGATGCCACCATAGCAATGTTGTATGGATGCTTGCCGCTGCGGGTGCAAATTTTGCCTTTGAATTCAGGCTTGGCCAAATCTTCCAGATCCAGCTTCAGCTTTCCCAGAGGTTCTTTGGCTGAATAGACATTACGCACCCGCATGGTCAGTGCGTACCAGTCACTTTCTGCAGAGCGAAACTGCGCGGGGATGTTCTCTGTCAGGGTATCGCTGATCACAGGTGAAACTAGCCCCTTATCAACCACCTCCACCAAGCGGGAAAAGTCCGAAGTCAGCACAATATCTGCCGGAGACAGACGTCCTTCTCTGGCAACCCGCTCGGCAAGACCATCTTTGGCGAACACCAGTTCCACTTCAATTCCTGACTCTCGGGTGAAACCCTCCAGGATAGGCTCGATCAGAAAAGGCTGACGGTAGGAGTAAACTGTCACCTTGTCTGCGGCCACTGCAGCCCAGGAAATCATACCTGCCAAACACCCGGCACCCACAGCGGTGATACGCTTAACCAACTTCATTTCCTGCACTCCATATCGACCGAAAATAAGATTAGATGATTATTATAATGATAATGGTTATCAATACCATAGAGTACAAGGACTTGCTCAGGCGGGCAACCAAAATCACCGGGGGCACTGCACTGTCTGTTGTAAATTTATACAATGAGATGAAGTCGGTTTGTGGTGTACAAGCGCTGCAACAGCAAAGAGTTAATACCAGACAGGGCACTTTGCTTAGCGGATTGGCCCCGACAAAAGCCTCCTCATTGTCAAAGGGATTAATGGACGGCTATTGAATATAGTGCAGCTGCAGGTGGCCCATAATCACCGCACTATTGTGGCCTGGCGTATGCAGAACCGTCTGAATAATAGAGGACTGTACCGCCAGTTCTCTTTACCAGTATTTTTCCATGGTAATTTGCCCGGGCGCACGCCGCAGATTTTTGGTAAGTCCCCGTCCCTGCAGCCAGGTAAGGGAATCCGCTACCATACCGGGATTGCCGCAAATCATAACCTGGCTGTCGGTCGGATTGATATTGATGCCAGCCAAGGCTTCTATGCTGCCATTTTCAAGTCCATCGGGTATGCGGCAACTTAATCCGTCAGCCATCTCTTCCCGGGTCACGCAGGGGATCAGCACCAGTCTGCCAGGATAGCTGGCAGCCAGTTCGTTAAGCGATTGCCAATAAGCCAAATCTTCCCTGAGGCGCACGCCATACACCAACACCACTTTTTCAAACCTTTGCCAGGGAGCATCAGTCTTGAGCATGGAGATAAAGGGTCCCACTGCGGTGCCTGTGGCCAGCAGCCAAAGATGCTTTCCCCTATCCGCAGGTAACTCATCCAGAGTCATAAAACCCGCAGCCCTGGGAGAAATGTCGATAATATCGCCGGCATTTAGCGTATGCAGCGCTGGCGATAATAAGCCATCTTCAACATGCACCGCCAACACCTCAAGGTATTGGGTACCGGGAGGATTGACCAGAGAATAAGCTCGGGCGATACGCTTTTTGTCCCGCACCTGGCTTAACTTAATAAATTGTCCGGCAATGAAGGGCTCGATCCCGGCCTTGAGTCTGAGGGTGAAGAGCTTGTCATTCCAGTCGATGCGCTCGATAACCGTCGCGCCAGTCCACATAGTTCAGATCTCCTTAGCACCGAAAAAAACAGGTGTTTTTAATACCAACAGGATTGAACTCAGCATATAGCTTTCGGACTGGTACAAAAACCCTTTTATTAAAATGGGTTATCTGAACATAGTAGAATCAGCAGGCCCGGAATGAGCAGGACTGACAACCGTAATCCGGTAAAATTCATCGCCCTATCGCCTTAACAGGAAAATCAAAAAATAGCAGCGTTCACCCCACCAGCAGGTAGCGAACACACCTGGCTTTGCCAGTCTTGCTGTAATCTTAGGCGACTGCCGACCAGACTTTGTTTGATTGCCGGGTTGCTGCGCAGACTGTCTAACCTTGCTATGG
This sequence comes from Shewanella sp., assembly GCA_021462625.1. GTDB lineage: Bacteria > Pseudomonadota > Gammaproteobacteria > Enterobacterales > Shewanellaceae > Shewanella. Next base: position 7,369 of record JAJNAU010000055.1, on the reverse strand, counting down.
CGTTGACAAAACCTCCATCCATCCCCCCCCAACCCTATAGGTGGCAACCTGCCATAATGAGGGGTTTGTATACTGTATGCGCCTCGGCCCATACTGCTGCGCCATACGAAAGAAGTCCTTTGAGGAAACCTGCGATGCCCCATATTTTTGCGTACAACATCAGTACCGGCCGCAGAAAAGGCATCATCAAGAGTTTGACGAATCTGTCTCCGGGCTATCTGCCACAGCCTACTGCCAGAGTAATTATCAACAGCAATGTCCGATGCACTGACAGACTCAACTGAGTCATCAGTGACACCGGAAGATGATGTTTGGCGCTGTAAGTTTGGCCAATATGACCCGCTTATCGAATTGGTTTCCAGCACGGCTGCTTCCGCCCCGTTCAACAGAGTATTGGTCAAACAGGAAAAGTCTCCGGCCTGAACATTCGCCACGAATTACCACACCGGACCTCAACAAAACACAACCAAATAGAAATAATTAAATCTAAATCAATCTATTAGATTTTATTGACTTGAAAACGGACGGAGGTCGCATTAAGATAATCATCGATTCGCGATCAATGTCACGCTATTTGATCTTTTGCGACCCAAAGGCCACAGCCAGGGAACTCACGATTATGAATTTCGTACCTTCACCCCCTCTGAAAGGGTTATTCCAAAGTAGTTGCAAAAATTGCCGCCGCTTTACAGAGTTGGAAGGAGCGCTCCTGTGTTATCGGGAGGGCAATATCACTCCTCTGGAGTCCAAAAAGCTGGAGCAGTTTAAACCCTGTACCGCCTACGAGGCGTGGCAGGCAAGCAAGCACTGCCGATAGTCACCAACGAGCGCCACAAACAATAGTCACAAACACCCCGCATCGACGGGGTGTTTTGTTATAGCGCCTCCAAATACCACCCCCCCTGATTGAAGAAGCCAGCACAGCAATCACTAAGGACATCGATAAACGGGATTAATCTGTACCACCCCAGGGCGAGATCCTACTTTGTGCAATATTTAACCGCTCGCTTTTCTCTACGTGAAATCTGATGTTCACGGATAAGCTATAAGCGGCAGATGTTACGAAGAAGCGTCAAAATTGCATGCTGTTTTGACAACTTTCAAGTGGGGTCCCGCCTTGGTACTACCCTGATAACAATGACGTTAAACCGCCGATTATTTATCCTGTTTGGTATTATCTGGCGCGTCGTGATCTGATACCATTTAGCGACGCATGCATAACATCAACACATCGCAACAGGCGATAGAATTTAACACAGCCCACTTATAACAAATATGCTTTGAAGGATGATTTATGTTGGATTCCACAAAAGTAAAATACCCACCGCTGCCGCTGCTGAAAACTTGGATATGGATGATGATAGAATCGGACAACCCCGATATTCGCGAAAAAGGCAAAAACAACCTGATTGCATCCTTTGGCAGTCTTGCCAGGGCCAATGAATACATTTCTCAGCAGTTGAAAAAATTAGGGCCTGTTGACCTTTGATGATTATTTTGGCAGCAGCTTGTGGGTTGTTTATCCAAGGCCTAGGGAAGGTGCGGACAACTCCTCGCACCGCTCTGGCTTACGGGCAAATTCGAGTTCAAGGTATTCAGCTGCAGCAAGGCGGGTTGCCTTTCAAAGCGCAATACCACAGCAATCCTGTTAGCCCGAAAGTCCCGAAGGGCGAGGCTGACAGCCCTATCTGCTTGGTTGCAGCTCTCGCTAACGACTCAGGCCATTAACGTCCAGCTGCGTTACGCATCTCGGGGCTGTCATCACTGGCAGAGCACCCACGGGAGTTATTCGCACCTTCCCTAGCCTACGTGAGAAACCGATAACGCAGGAGAAAGGGGCCACAAACGCTGTCTATGGAACTGGGCTAAAAGCGTTTTATGCTTTGTTGAGGTGCATGTGCTTAGAATAGCTCTGCGGTACACACCTCTCCGCGCTTAAGACACTTTTCGCTAAAACAAAATTTGACCACAAAAGGTCAACAGCCCCTAAGGACTAATTAGCTTTTCTGCGTGCAATCACGCTGGCGCTTAACCCCGCCAACAGAGTTTCTGTATCCTCCCAGCCAATGCAAGCATCTGTGATGCTCTGACCATAGGTCAGAGGTTGGCCCTGCACATGATCCTGTCTGCCCGCTACCAGATGACTTTCCACCATCACTCCAAAAATAGCCTGCTCACCAACGGCAATCTGCCCACCGACATCTTCGGCCACCTGCATCTGCCGCTGATATTGTTTGGCACTGTTAGCATGACTGAAGTCAATCATCAAGCTTGGATTCAATCCTTCTGCCTGTAACTGGGCTGAAATAGTCTGAACATTGTCGGCACTGTAATTGGGAGTCTTGCCCCCACGCAAAATGATATGGCAATCAGGGTTACCTTTGGTTGACACTATCGCAGAGTGCCCATACTTGGTGACCGACATAAAATGGTGGGGCGCAGCAGCTGCACTAATAGCATCTATGGCGATTTTGATGGTGCCATCGGTCCCGTTTTTGAATCCCACCGGGCAGGACAACCCCGATGCCAACTCTCTGTGTACCTGAGACTCAGTCGTGCGGGCACCTATAGCCCCCCAGCACATAAGATCAGCCAGATACTGAGGTGTAATCATATCCAAAAACTCACCGGCCGTTGGCATGCCCATATGATTGAGATCCAACAGCAGCTTTCTAGCTTTGCGTAACCCTTCGTTAAGCTGGAAGCTGTTATCCATAAAAGGGTCATTGATCAGCCCCTTCCATCCCACTGTCGTGCGAGGCTTTTCAAAATATACCCGCATCACGATTTGCAGCTGATCCCGGTATTCTTGTCGCAGCCTCAGCAGCCGTTCACCATACTCCAGTGCCGCGCGCGGATCGTGAATGGAACAGGGACCGATAATCACCAACAAGCGGTCATCTTTGCGGGAAAGAATGTCGTAAATAACACGACGGGTGGTAAACACAGTCTCAGAGGCTGCCTCAGAAGCAGGAAATCGTTCCAGAATGGCGACAGGAGGGAGCAGCTCCTTAACTTCATTAATACGGACATCGTCATTCTGGTAATACATACGGAGCCTCATCGCTATACACGGTTTTAAAGTCAATCTAACGATTTACCCCCGGCATTGCAACGCAATCACCATTCATTTTATTCACATCATTTATTCCATTGTTTTTGCTTGTCTTTACAAAAAAACAAAAAGGTTCAATTGATGTCAGCCGCGATGGTACGTGCTACCCGGCATGGCGTTAAGTTTGTGTTGATACCTTTGCCTGTCTTCTGCTTCAGTTGCCGGGTTTATTGCTTTATTCATGTTGGATCCCGTCCTGCCGCTGTCACCCAGACGCCAGTATGACCTGGACAATCCAACAAAAATATCAGGTTGGTAATCGGCAAGTTTCACCGCCCTCCAATACCAGTCAAAGGCCCAAAAAAGGTGCGAATAAGTCCTTGCGCCACTCTCACTTTGGGCGTGGTTTACAGCCACATCTGCTGCGAGACAGTTCTTGTAAAGGACCAAGGTCATTCACAACTAACAGCGCCTGACAGTTGTCGGCTGTAAGCCTACGCACAGCACGCAGGGAACCTATTCGCACCCTCCTTAGGCAGAAACGCTATATACAACTCAGGGTTTTGTGGGTTGCGGGATCCGCTGATACTTCTGCCCCTGACCATCAAGGGGGTGCGGATAAGGGCGGAAAAAATCATTACCACAACGATAATGATTAAAGGGCTGACTTATCAGTAAGCAGCCAACGGGTAATTTGTCGATGAGTTCGAGCTGGCGTTTCAGATTTTGCTGCTCCTGCCATTGATGCTCCGCCCGCTTGCTGTCCCTGACTGCAAATGGATCATATTGTTCAGTCTGTTCATGGACTTTAATATCCCCGGCCCAGACGCTGCCCGCCAGCCACAACAGTACAATCAAGCGTTTCATCATATCCCTCCATTGATACCGATTTCATTTAATGGCTGACCAGCTCAAGCAGAAATTTAATCCGGTCAAAACCAGGTCGTTAACCTATCTTCGGCGGCTCACACCAGCAATGAAGTTGGTATAATAACCTAGGGGCTGTTGACCTTTCATGGTTGAATTTTGCTCGCTCTAGACGCGCTTTAATCGCGACGCAAGGTCTGCCGCCTAGGGGCCTAAGCAAATACCTTGCAACAAAGAGTAAAGCGCGTATAGCCGAGCCCTTCGGGCAGCGTTTGTCGTCGCTTTCTACTGCATTAACGCTCATTTATGTAGAACAACTACACCACAATCGCGTTGCTTTGTATAAAACAACGCCAAAAAGCTGCAAAAACCATCTTCAAAGGTCAACAGACCCTAGTGAAACTAGCACAAAAAAGCAGGGGCCCGCCCTGCTTTAAAACTCTACGTCCGCTTACTCAGGCCGTTTTGACCGAAACAAACTCAGGGTAAGCATCAATACCACAGTCTAATGCGTCCATGCCGCGGTACTCTTCCTCCTCGCTGACCCGGATCCCCATGGTGTATTTCAGCAAAGCCCACATCAACAAAGAGGTACCAAACACCCAGCCAAAGATTACGGTGGCACCAATCAACTGCCCCATGAAAGTGGCATCGGCGTTAGACAAAGGTACCAGCATGACGCCAACAAAGCCCATCACGCCATGCACAGAAATGGCACCAACCGGATCATCAATTTTGATTCGATCAAAGCCGACAATGGAGAACACCACCAAACCACCGGCAACTGCGCCGATGGCCGCTGCTAGCCCGAGAGAGGGTGACAATGGATCGGCGGTAATGGCTACTAGCCCGGCCAATGCACCGTTTAAGATCATGGTCAAATCAGCCTTACCCCAGGTCATCTTGCACACCAGCAGAGCAGCGATAGCACCGAATGCCGCCGCTGAGTTGGTGTTGACAAACACCTTGGCGACAGAGGCGGCATTGGCCGCGTCCGAAACCGCCAACTGCGAGCCACCATTGAAGCCAAACCATCCCATCCACAAAATGAAGGTCCCCAGAGTCGCCATCGGCAGGTTGGAGCCGGGAATAGGATGCACCTGGCCATTGGGACCATATTTACCCTTACGGGCACCGAGCAACAACACCCCGGCAATCGCTGCTGCCGCGCCGGCCATATGCACGATGCCACTGCCGGCAAAGTCTACAAAGCCCACGGATTTATTGAGAAAACCACCGCCCCAGGTCCAGTATCCTTCCACCGGGTAGATGAAACCTGTCAAGACCACGCAAAACGTCAGAAATGCCCACAGTTTCATGCGCTCAGCCACGGCACCGGATACGATGGACATGGCGGTGGCAACAAACACCACCTGAAAGAAGAAGTCAGACTCCAGAGAGTGACCGGCACCTTCGCCCGCTGCACCGATCAACAGCCCGATAGTGGGAATAATACCAGCCTCGGTATTATCCACGTACATGATGTTGTAACCGACAATCAGATATATGATGCAGGCGATGGCGTACAGGCATATGTTTTTGGTCAGGATCTCGGTGGTGTTTTTCGAACGCACCAATCCTGCCTCCAACATGGCAAACCCGGCAGCCATCCACATCACCAACGCACCGGAAATCAGTAAGTAAAAAGTATCCAGAGCAAACTTTAACTCTGTAACCGTCGCTCCCAAGCTAGCCAATTGTTCCATTTTCGCGTCCCCATTTATAATGCTTCAGTATCTGTTTCGCCGGTGCGGATACGAATGACTTGCTGCAGATCCGTCACAAAAATTTTGCCATCGCCAATCTTGCCGGTTCTGGCCGCTTCAACAATGGCTTCAAGCAGATGATCCACGTGCTCAGCCCGGGTAGCGATTTCCAATTTCACTTTGGGCAGAAAATCCACCTGATATTCTGCTCCCCGGTACAATTCCGTGTGTCCTTTTTGCCGGCCAAATCCCTTCACTTCAGTGACCGTCATGCCCTCAATGCCAAGGCCTGCAATCGCCTCTCTGACATCATCCAACTTGAATGGCTTAATAATTGCGCTGACCAATTTCATCCTGCCCTCCGGTTAAACTTGTTCTTTGGTCTATGCACTACAAACTTCGCGCCAGTTAATTTATTATTTAAATATCAATGAGATAAACACAAACGGACGGATCGCGACGAATTAAATCGCACCAAAGTCGTGCATTAATGCACCAAAATGCTCCGTAGAATGGGCTGGCACAACACAGGGAAAAACATTAGTGTGAATTCGACTGATAGGGAGGGCTGAGTGATGTTATTGGCTGATGAATGCATTCTGGTAATCGTGGACGTACAGGGAAAGCTGGCACAGGTGGTCAGCGAGACAGAGGCCCTGCACCAACAACTCAATATTCTGATCCAGGGGGCGCAACTGTTTGATATCCCTATTCTCTGGCTCGAACAACTGCCGGATAAACTGGGTCATACCTCCGCATCACTGGGTGAGCTGTTAAGCCTCAGCTCTCAGCCTATCGCCAAGGCGTATTTCAGTGGATGGCAAGCAGAAGAATTTCGCCGTCAACTTATCCAATCTGGTCGTAATCAGGTGATATTGGCAGGCATAGAGACCCATATCTGCGTCTATCAGACCTGTCGTGATATGCTTGAGCAGGGGTATCAGGTGAATCTGATGTGCGATGCCGTCTCTTCCCGCGCTCAGGTCAACAAGCAACAGGGGATAGAAATGATGCGGGATTTGGGTGCCCGACTGCACAATGTCGAGTCCCTGCTGTTCGAATTACAGCATGAAGCCCGTGGCGACAGATTCAAAGCCCTGCTCAAACTCATCAAATAAACAAACTAAGCGGTGGCAGGACGCCTGACTGAGCGGGCTTCTGTATCACACTCAAACTGCGCCACGTGGTACACTGCAGCCTATTTTTTGAGATACAGAGGAAATACCGATGAGCAACGAGCTTATCATCGAGGAAATTCAGCAAGGTAAAGGTAAGGCTGCCGTAAAAGGGGCGTTGATTACCGTGCACTACCGGGGTTTTCTGCAGAATGGCACCCAGTTTGATTCTTCCTGGGACAGAGGCCGTCCATTTCAGGTCGTTATTGGCACCGGTCGGGTTATCAAAGGCTGGGATCAGGGCATGATGGGCATGAAAGTGGGCAGTAAGCGCAAGTTGTTTATTCCGGCGCACCTGGCTTATGGGGAGCGTCAGATTGGTGACAAAATCCCCGTCAATTCTGATCTAACCTTCGAAGTGGAAATGCTCGAAGTGCTGACCCGCGACGAATAATGCTCTCCTGCGATGCAAGCTTCTTACCTGCATCGCCTCTTGCTTCCTAGGGTCTGTTGACCTTTCATGGTTGAATTTTGCACGTTCTAGACGCGCTTTAATCGCGACGCAAGGTACGCCGCCTAGTGGGCCTAAGCAAATACCTTGCAACAAAGAGTACAGCGCGTATAGC
>JAJNAU010000054.1 GCA_021462625.1 Shewanella sp. | reverse complement strand
ACTGCAATCCGCTATATACACCAAAGATTGTGCCTTCTGGATTTGAGTGATGGTAATTATCGTCTAGAGCCCATTGGTATCCTCCTTTTGCTCCAATGTTCAATTGAGGGGGTTCTGTCGCGGCCAATATAGGATTACTCAATATACTGGCGAGTAGAATTAATTTTTTCATAAGTTTCAGCCGGATATATGGTGCGATAGATAGTCAAATAGATTACATACAATTTCCAAACAAATATTGCATCTTTGTAACCGCCTAAAGTAGTGACATACCTTTTTAGCCAGGGCAAGATCATGAATATTTCTTAACCAATTTTGCCAACTGCCAACTGCCAACTGCCAACTGATCGACCCGCAGATCCTTCTATGAACTTATGCTCTCTTTTTGGGAGCACCAGCATGGTTATCGACGGCATCAAAGCACGCTTCAGCATTATCCAAGACCATCGGCAGAGTGCTAAAGTCGACTATCCGCTGTTTGATGTTCTGTTTGGCGCTGTGTGTGCCGTTATTGCTGGAGCCCGTGGCTGGACGGACATTCGTGAGTACGTTTTGGGCCACCATGATTGGTTTTTCAGCCACCGCCTGTTTGAATGAGGGATCCCGGTTGATGACCCCTTTGCTCGTCTGATCTCCACCATTGAACCGATGGCTTGCCAGACCAAAATCGCCAAAACCATCGTTCAGCAAGAAGGCGATTATCTGTTGGCAGTAAAAGGCAATCAAGAGCGGCTGGCCAAAGCAGTGAGAGCAGCCTTTGCTTCACGCCGGCAAGCTGCTGTTGATAAGACCCAATGGCAGACAGAACGGCATCACGGCCGGGTAGAGTCGCGAACTTGCCACGTACTCAGCGCTGAGCAACTGGAAGGTAACTTTTCCCGTTGGACCAGGCTCTGCAACATCGTCATGGTGCAAAATTATCGGGCAGAAAAAGGGAAAGAACCGTCGTTGGAATATCGGGATTACATCAGCTCCAAAGCACTAAGGAAGGTGCGAACAAGTCCTCGCACCACTCTGGCTTATGAGCAGAAGCGAGTTCGAGGTATTCAGATAAAGCAAGGCGGGTTGCCTTTCAAAGCGCAATACCGCAGCAATCCTGTTTGCTCGAAAGCCCCGTAGGGCGAGGCTGTCAGCACTGGCAGAGCACGCACGGGACCTGTTTGCACCTTCCCTAATGGGATGTTGATTTTGACGCAATAAAAAATGCGCTCACTGAGCGCATTTTTTATTGTTATACCGGGAGTGTTGGCAAACCCCGGAGGCGAACAGATCAAGATGGGGGAATCCACCCTCAGAGTAAACCAACCATCAGTATTTCTACTGAAATCCCGATAGCGTGAAGCTTAATTTAGCCGGCTTAATTGAATCTTAATCTGTTATCCCCTTGTCTACTTGTTGGTGGTGCTGAGCAACTGCCGGCGTTTTTCTATCAAATTCCGGATCAGGGGCGTCAGGATAAGCTCCATCGCCAGCGGTATTTTGCCGCCCGGCACGACCATGGTATTGATGCGGGACATAAAGGAGCCTTCAATCATGGTCAGGTAGTAGGGAAAATCGACATTTTCTATGCCCCGGAAACGAATGACCACGAAGCTCTCATCCTGGCTGGGGATCCCTTTGGCACTGAAAGGGTTGGAGGTATCCACTGTCGGCACTCGCTGAAAGTTAATATGGGTGCGGGAAAATTGCGGCGTGATGTGATTGAAATAGTCATCCATGCTGCGAACGATTGAGTGCATCACCTTCTCCCGGGTATAGCCCCGCTCCTGAGTGTCACGCACGATTTTTTGGATCCATTCGAGGTTGACGATAGGCACCATGCCAATCAGCAGATCCACATGTTGAGCTACATTTACATCATCGGTAACCACCGCCCCGTGTAGGCCTTCGTAATACAGCATGTCGGTGTTTTCCGGCAGCGGCTTCCACTGGGTAAAGGTTCCGGGCATCTGGTTGAATGGCACGGCTTCATCAAAGGTGTGCAGATAGGTACGGGTTTCGCCTGTGCCTTTGCTGCCGTAGTTGCTGAAGCATTGCTCCAGTCGTGCAAAGTCATTGGCCTGCGGACCGAAATAGCTGAGATGACGGTTCTCGGTCTGGGCTTTGCGGCTCATGGCTTCCATCTCTGTCCGAGTGTAATGGTGGAAGCTGTCTCCTTCAACAAACGCGGCATTTATCCCCAGCTGCCTGAAGATATGAGTAAGGGTGGTGGTGGTGGTGGTGGTTCCCGCCCCCGAAGAACCTGTCACCGCGATAATAGGGTGTTTCGCTGACATTCCAATTGCCTGCTTGTTATTTATGAGTTATGCATTGTTATACGGCATGGGTGACGTAAAGGTCAATTTATCCCGCCTGAGTGCCAATGGTGTTATCGCGGCTGCGGATGGCGATGGATTCGTCTTCCTCGCTATATTCCACCACCAATTCTCCTTTTTTGAGGGCGTCCCGACAGCGCTGAGTGGCGGTTTGTAACAGTTCATCGGACAGGGTATCAAAACCGCCGTCCTCCACCTGGGAAAGTAGATATTCGCGGATCAAATTATTCAGGGTGTCTGCTGGTAATTGCTGTAAGGCGCTGTATGGGATCAGCATGGAGAGTCTCCGGTCAAAAAGCTCATAATTCTGGGCTCAAGATAATACCTTGGCTGCCAGGGAAGGCCACCATTGATAAAGCCAACATGTCCTCCCAGAGGATGCAGTTCGTAGGTGATTGTATCAGAAAGCATTTCGTGGGTCGGGATAACGGCATCGGTCATAAAGGGGTCGTCGCCGGCGTGGATGATGAGGGTAGGGATTCGGATCTTCTCTAGATAAGGCATGCCACTGGCGCGTCGATAGTAATCATCAACATCATGGAAACCGTGCAGCGGTGCTGTAATTGCGTTGTCAAACTGATGGAAGCTGGTCAGGCTGTCAACGATATCGGCGGTGACCGGCATCTGGTCACTCAAAACGGGATGATTAACTTTGGCGAGGGTTTTGGCCTGCAGCTGGTGAATGAGATAACTCTGATACACCCGGGAAAAGCCGCTTTTCAATCGCTGCGCGCAGGCCTCCAGCTTCAGCGGGGCTGAGACCACCACGGCTTTGCTCAGCAGACTTTGCTGGCCTTGCTCTCCCAGATATTTGGTCAGCACATTGCCGCCCAGACTGTAACCACAGGCATAAAGAGGGGAGTCGGGGAAGCGAATGCGCAGCGTATTTAATGTCACCGTCAGGTCTAGAGTATCGCCGCTGTGATAGCTGCGGGCCAGCCGATTGGGCTCGCCTGAGCAACTGCGGTGGTGGTGCACAGTGGCTGTCAGGTCGCGGCGCTGGCATTGACGCAACAGGCGCCTGATGTAATGGGAATCTGAGCTGCCTTCAAGGCCGTGGATCAACACCAGGATGGCATCACCGTTACGGGCATTGCCACACCAGTCCAGATCAATAAAGTCGCCATCCTCCAACTCCAGCCGCTCTCGGTGTAATGCAGGGCGCGGCACTTTGGTCAGCACAGGTAAAATGGTTTGAATGTGAGGACTTCTGGCCCACCACGGAGGAGAAAAGGGTCTTGAACTCATGGCTTGTAGATACCACTTCAGGTTGTTGACAGGTTGCACTATACCTGACTTGCGCCATCACAACAGCATGTCACAATGCCGGCGCTTACTTCGACAGAGACTTGTCGGATATTAGGGGCTGTTGACCTTTGCTGATAACTTTTTGCAGCAGTTTGTAGGTTCTTTTATCCAAGGTAGAGGCTTCGATGTGTAGCTAGCCTACATGAGAAGCCGATAACGCAGGAGAAAGGGCCACAAACGCTGCCCATAGGGCTTTCAGCCTCGCCCTTCGGGGCTTGCGGGTAAACAGGATTGCTGTGGTATTGCGCTTTGAAAGGCAACCTCCTGCACCTGAATACCTTGAACTCGCTTTTGCTCATAAGCCAGAGCGGTGCGAGGACTTGTTTGCACCTTCCCTAAGAGGCTTTTCGCCAAAACAAAATTTGGTCACAATAAGGCCAACAGACCCTAAGAGGTATGTTTAATTGAGTAATTGTTTTTTCAGCCACAGGATGGGGCGATGAAAAGAAGAACATTTCTGACCGGTGCGTTTGCCGTAACCACAGCCCTGGCTGTGGGTATGGTGATCTGCGAGCCTGAACTGGACAGTGCGGCACCCGGGAATGGTCACCGTGAGCTGTTTGCCGTGGTGATCCCTGTATTGCTGGATGGCGCGCTGCCATCGATGCCGGTTCCCAGGGAAGCGGCCATCAACCGTACCCTGGATGCCATTGAACAGACGCTGTCAGTACTGCCGGCAGATCAGCAACAGCAGCTGGAGTTGCTGCTGTTGGCGCTGGAAAGTCGGTTGGGAACGCTGGTGCTAACAGGCAGTATAACTCCTTTGCTGATGCGCTCTACAGACCAGCTTGCGGCCATGCTGGATGGCTGGCGAGATGCATTTCTGCAGCTGCAGCAGCAGGCCTATTACGGCTTGCGGGAATTGGTCATGGTCAGTTTCTATGCCTGTCCGGAGCACTGGCCGTTGCTGCATTACGCTAAACCCGCAATTTAACAAGGACGCAAGGGTGGCAATAAAAGATCCTATCGAAGAAGGCCTGAGCCAGGGCTGGCAACATCTTGATGGCAGCCGGATTGCTGAATCCCAAACGCTGGAAGCGGATGTGGTGATTATTGGCAGTGGCGCAGGTGGCGGAACCGCTGCCGATATCCTCTCACAGGCCGGGCTTGATGTGATACTGGTCGAAGCCGGGCCGCTGAGATCCTCCAAAGATTTCAATATGGAAGAGCGCAGCGCCTATCCCAATCTGTATCAACAGGCGGCGTCGATGAAAACCTGCGACAAGGCCATTGGTATTTTTCAGGGACGGGCTGTTGGCGGCTCTACCACCATCAACTGGACGACGTCCATCAGAACGCCACAGCCCACGCTGGATTATTGGGCCGCAGAAAAATCCGTGGTTGGTTTGAGCAGCGGATCACTGGAACCCTGGTTTGAAGCCATGGAGACCAAGCTGTCGATCCGTGAGTGGACATTGCCGCCCAATCCCAATAACGACAAACTCAGGCAGGGGTGTCAGCAACTGGGGTGGGATTACACCGTTATCAAGCGTAATGTGGCGGCGTGCTGGAATACCGGCTATTGCGGCATGGGTTGTCCGGTCAATGCCAAACAGTCGATGCTGATCACCACGGTGCCGGCCATGCTGGCCCGGGGCGGTCGACTGCTCAGCCGGGTGAAGGCGGTGCAGATTGACCACTATAAAGACAGAGTTTTTGGGATTAAGGCCCAGGCGTTGAATGAGGCGCTGCAGCCTACAGGCATCGAGTTGATGCTGAAGGCCCGGCACTACATTCTGGCCGGGGGCGCCATTCACACACCGACCCTGATGATACGCTCGGCGGTTGCCGATCCCTATGAACTGTTGGGCAAACGCACCTTTCTGCATCCCACTTTGCTCAGTGGCGCCTTGTTTGACAAAGCTATCAGTGCCCACAGCGGCGCGCCTCAGTCTATTTATTCGGATGAATTTGTCTGGCGCGATGGCGCGGCAGGCTTACCGGGCTATAAACTGGAGGTTCCACCGCTGCATCCTGTCCTGCTTGCCTCCAAAACCTTGGGGTATGGCAGTTCCCATGCCGAGCTGATGAAGCAGTTCAATCAATTGCAGGTAACCATAGCGCTGGTGCGTGATGGTTTTCACCCTGAGCTTAATGGTGGTCAGCTCAGGGTGAAATCCGATGGCAGTTTTTCGCTTGATTATCCTTTGAGCCAAACATTCTGGGATACCGCACGCGCCGCATTTGCCTCTATGGCTGAGCTGCAGTTTGCCGCGGGTGCCAAACAGGTATTGCCGATTTCTGAAGGGATGGCATTTGCTCACTCCTGGCAGGAAGCAAAGCAGGCGATAGCCGGGATGCCGCTGGCTCCATTGCGTACTGTGGTGGCCTCGGCTCATGTGATGGGCGGTTGTCCATTTGGGGAAGACAGGCAGCAGGCGATGGTGGGTAGTGATGGCCGCAGCCATTATCTGGAAAATCTGTCGGTGATGGATGGCTCGCTGTTTCCCACCAGTCTGGGCGCCAATCCGCAACTGACGATTTATGGCATTACAGCACGCAATGCCAGCCGATTGGCTGCAGAGTTGACGGCGGGTACCAGCAGACTTCAGGCGACGGCGTCTTTCTGACGCTGAAAATTGGCGACGACCAGCGGGTCCAGGTCATATTGGTGCAGAAAGTTCTGCAGATTGTGGTGATGGGGCGTCAGCGATTGTCGCCTCAGCCAGTTAAGGATCAGACTCTGGCCTTGGCGTTCCAGTGACAACTCAACATCCAGCATCCTGCGATATTCAGGAGCCGGCAACCGGGCTTTTCCCCGTTGCCGCAATCGGCGGTAGGGCACCAGTAACTGACTTTCCCAACGACTCAGCAGCTGGATAACTTCCTGCCACTGTGCTCTGTCCAGCCCCAACTTTTGCCCATCCAGATACCAGGCCAACAGCAGTAAATTCACATTGACCTGATGTTGGTTCTGCAAATTCAGGCAAAGCTCTCTGTGTTTGGCATAATGAATATCGCACTGTTGCCAGAGGCGCTTATCCAGCTCTGTCACATGCACTCCTTGACGTTACTTTGATTGCTCTAAAGGCTGCTTACTGCAGCACGGCAGAGGTTGCTTCCTGCTCCATCATATCAATAGCTTCCTGCAGTTCAAGCCAGGCCATTTCACTCTCTTCCAGGGTGTTGGTCAGTTCGGTGCGCTCTTTCAGTACTTCACTTAGTTTACCTCTGCTTTCAGCGTCATACAGCGAGGTGTCGGCCAGTATGGCTTCCAGCTCTGCCAGTCTGTCGTTGCAGCTTTGCTGCTGGGTTTCCAGTTTGGCCTGCTGCTTTTTTAGAGGAGAAAGCTTCTGGCGCAGTTCCGCTTGCAGGCGCTTCTGCAGCTTTTTATCCACTGTCGGCGCAGCCGTGGTTTTCTGGGGAGCCGCTTCGACTTTGGCCGCTTTGGCGGCATCGAGCAGCCACTGATGATAGTCTTCCAGCGTGCCGCCAAAGGGCTTCACCTCGCCGCCATCCACCAGATAATAATCATCACAGGACAGACGCAGCAGGTGTCTGTCGTGGGAAACAATCATCATGGCCCCTTCGAAGCCCTGCAACGCCATGGTCAGCGCATGGCGCATTTCCAAATCCAGGTGGTTGGTGGGTTCGTCAAGCAGCAGCAGATTTGGCTTTTGCCATACCAGCAACGCCAGCACCAGACGGGCTTTTTCACCGCCGGAGAAAGGTCTTACCGGTTGCAGCGCCATATCCCCCTGAAAGCCGAAACTGCCGAGGAAATCACGCAGTTCCTGCTCCCGGGTGTCCGGCGCCAGTCGCATCAGGTGTTGCAGCGGACTGTCGTCCATCCGCAGATAGTCGATCTGGTGCTGGGCGAAGTAACCAATGTTCAGGCCGGCATTGGTTTCATACTTGCCTGTCATGGGCTGAAGCTCACTGGCCAGCAACTTGATCAGCGTAGATTTACCGGCACCATTGCGACCCAGTAGACCAATACGCGCGCCGGGTACCAGATTCAAATGCACCTTTTTCAGGACTTCTTTGTCACCATAGCCTACGGAGACCTGCTCCATGCTGATCAGCGGATTGGGTAGCGCATCAGGTTCACGAAATGACATGGTGAACTGGGAGTCGGCTTTGGCTGGTAGCAGTTCAGTCATGCGCTCCAGTGCCTTAACCCGGCTCTGTGCCTGCTTGGCTTTGCTGGCCTTGGCGCGGAAGCGGTCAACAAAAGATTGCATATGGGCACGTTCACGCTGCTGGCGCTCATAGGCGATTTGTTGCTGCGCCATCCGCTCGGCACGGATGCGTTCAAAGGTCGAATAATTGCCTTTGTAGAAATTCAGCTTTTGGTTTTCCAGGTGGACAATCTCATCGACAATGCCGTCGATAAAGTCACGGTCGTGGCTGATGAGCACCAGCGTGCCCTGATAGGCTTTGATCCAGCCCTCGAGCCAGTACATGGTATCCAGATCCAGGTGGTTTGTCGGTTCGTCAAGCAGCAGCAGATCTGAGCGGCACAGCAGTGCCTGTGCCAGGTTCAGACGCATGCGCCAGCCACCGGAAAAGCTTTTGACTGCCTGCCCCTGCTCCTGTTCGGAAAATCCCAAACCTGCCAGCAAGGCGCCGGCTCTGGCTTTAATGCTGTAACCCCCAATGGCATCCAGTTTGCCGTGCAGTGTGGCAATCCCATTGCCGTCGTTAATCTGCTCGGCATGGGCAAGCTGAGCCTGCAGATCGCGGAACTCTTGGTCCCCGTCCAGTACATATTCCAGCGCGGATTTATCCAGCGCTGGTGTGTGCTGGGCAACCGATGCCATGGCCCAGCCGGATGGAACCCGGATCTCACCCTTGTCCAGACTGATATCACCCTGGATCAGTGCCAGCAAAGAGGATTTGCCGGTGCCATTGGCGCCAACCAGACCAATCTTGTGGCCAGGATAAATGGTCAGTGACGTGTCCGATAACAGTGTTTTGTTGCCGCGGATAAGCTCGGCATCGGTAATGGTGATCATGGGTCGGTATTCTTGCCGGGGAAACATTGGTGGGCGGCATAATAGCCTAAAGCCCGGGGAGCGGCAAAGGCGACCTGTACCCAAGGGGTAAGGTATTGCTTTTGGTCTGCTTATGGCAAAATGGGTTGTAAAATATCAGGGATTGTTTGTATGAATAGAATCAAGAAGCGATTTGTCGCCGGCGCCCGTTGCCCCAAATGTCAGGCGCTGGACAGTATTATGTTGTTTAAGGAAGACAATGTGGAAACCGTGGAGTGTACTGAGTGCGATTATCGTGAGCAGCAAACTAAACAGTCGGTCGCCAAACCGGCTACAGGTGGGATTATACCAATCCGCCTAGAAGATTAATCTCATCAGAGCGATGTCAGCCATTCGAGTACAAACCCAATAGGCAACGGCATAGTGGTGCTATGACGAGACGATTTGGTGAGCTAATCCTGTGACTGACACGCTCCCAAAGGGCGAGTGTTCCTGCCCGGACCCTATTTTTAAAATCAATAGGTGATTTATCCCGATAGATCTTCGATTGCCCTGATTGTCTTCACGCCTTTAAATTCTCGCTGAATGACTAAGCTCCTATGCGGATTGGTATTACTGGGCTGTTTAAGCCTTAAATAGCGTTTGAACTTTTTTACCCAGTCGATAACCTATCCAGCATACCAGCAGCAGGAACGAGAAGGATAGCAGCAGTGACAGCCACTGGGGGACGCCCAAACCAAATGCCAGCATGAATGCCAGCCCGTTGATCGCTTCCAGAGGTGACCACAGGGTTACTGGGTCTCCGTTACCATAGTTGAGCGTCATACTGAACATAATCAGTCCCAGAAGTGCAAAAATAAATGGCAGAAGGTTGCGCAAAGCGAGCATAGCTAACTGATACCAGGGTGGATAACGGCAAATGATTTTATCAAATTTACTGCTGCTGTTTATACCAATCCGCATAGAAGATTGATGTTATCAGAGCGCAGTCAGGCATCCTGCTTCTGTAGCTGTTTGAGCATTACATCAAAGCTTTTAGCTCTTTACGAAGTAATTTCAGAATATTAAGCGTATCCAACTGCTCTCCGCGTTGCTCAATTTCCTGCAGGCGGCTGCGAATATCATTCTTATGCTGAAGTATTATTTCAAAGAAATAGGGTGAGTTGGCGTCTTTCTCCAGCTGGCTTTGCCAGTTTTCAAACACGGCTATGGTGGCGTTCAGTTCTGTCAGCAGGGCGTCATCCGCCTTGAACTCCCGTGACTGCCAGTTCAGCAGAGTGAACAGCCGTAAAATAATATTGGAGCCGTGGCAGCACAGCAGTATCACCTCGGCGATATCATTTTTGGGTCTGGGCTCAGCCAGGTAGCCAAGCCAATGGTCAAACAGGTTGGTGTCGTGACGGACACACTGTTTGAAGCTGTCTTCCAGTCCTTTGGGCTCGGCAGCACCATCATTGAGAGATTGCCGCAGGGTGGAGAGGTAGCTCAGATAGCCGCTGACGGTGACCAGCAGTTGATTGGGGAAGGCACGTTTTTGCCACTCGGGCGCAATAAACAGGACGCACAATACCGGTAGGGCGACACCCAACAGGGTGTTCTCCAGTCTGGGCAGCAGGATGCCGTCACTGTGGCCACTCAGGGCGAAGCCGGAGAACACAAACAGGGTGACGCAGAATACCCCAACGCCGTAAAACCGGTTGGTGGTATGGAAAAAGCCGATGGCAGCCAGAGTAAATGTCACCACCAGCCAGGGTTCACTGAAGTGCCAGTGCTGCATCAGTGTCACGACGGCGAGGCCTGCAATGGTGCCGCTCAGCCGCTGCAGCAGTCTGGGCCAGGTCAGTGCCAGATTGGGTTTGAGCACCAGCAGGCTGGTCATCAGGGTCCAGAAGCCGAACTCCAGATGCAGTATGGTGATCAGCATCCAGCCCAGGGTCAGGCTGAATACTGCCCGTACCGCGTGGCGGAAGTGGTTGGATCTCAAGGTGAGTTGGCTGCTGAATTTTTGCCACAATACAGAAACCGATGATTGCGGCAATGCACTGTTTCGACCGGCGCCAGCGGCGGGAGCGTGATAGCCCGATCCCAGTCGGCTCAGGGCAATATTGATAAGTTCCAGCTTGTCGATGACCGCCAGCGTCTGCAGGTATTGGTGGCGAAACTCTTTGCTCAGTTCAGTGGTATCCAGGGGGGCGCTCTGGCGCAGCGCATCGAACTTTTCCATTGGTAAACTGAGGCTTTTGGCCTTGGGTTTGGCGATGCGCAGACACTGCGCCAGCTCACCGGACAGTTCATGGATACGCGCCAGCCAGCTTTCATGCTGTTTCTGAAAGGCTGCGCCCGGAGCGAAGTGCAGCAGGCGGGTTAATTCAGCAATCTTGTCGGCGGTATTGATACTGCCCAGCAGCCAGCTGAGCTCTTCACTCTGCTCGCCGGCGGTCAGACGCTGCTGGATTTTCTGTTGCAGCGAGTTGTACTTAGCTGCATACAGGGCACGTAATTTGGCCGTGACCACAAAGGTCTCGCGATAGCTTCCCGGCAGCAGTGGCCGGGTATGAGAGATCAGCTTCTGGGCCAACTCCTGGTACAGCTCGTGCTGCAGGTCTCGGTCTTCCCGTCCTGGCCAGCGCCACAGTGCAAAGCACTGCCACAGCCCATACCAGACAGCTCCGGCGGTCAGCGCTACAGGCAAGTGCCAGTCTTCAAGGCCAGGCTGATAAATCAGCATGGTGTAAATACCGGCCAGCACAGTGGCAAAGCCTACTGCACCGAGTCTGGGTGAGAACACCGACAGCATCAGTAGTACAAAGCTGCTGCCCGCCAGATATAGGCCATAAACCCAGGGCAGGGGATACAGCGTGATTGTCAGGTAACTGTGCAGCAGGAACAGCAAGGTGCAGAGCATGAAGTCCTGCAATCTGTGACGGGTCACACTGGCGCTGTCGCCTAGGTGGCAGGCAATGCTGCCCAGTGACAGGGCAAAACCTGTGGTGTAATGACCCAGAAAGAACAGCGGCAACGCGCAGCTGAGGTAGCTGATGGCTGCAATATTGGCGCGCAAGTTGAGCGCATAACGTAACAAAGGGATTTGAATAGATTTAGAAAAGCGCTGTAACGATGATACTGATGAACTGTTCTGGTTCATATTCGCTGGGGTAAGTCACTGAGGTTAGAAGATTCTACCATCTTTGTGATGCATCTGTAGTTGCCTGTTTTTCGCTTAGAGTTGAGGGCTGTTTGTTATTTTTCTTGTTAAAACAAGTGATTGTATTGGTTTGTGAGTTTCTGTGACTTCATAATGAATAAAAATTCAGCTTTAGGGGGAGCAAATTGATATGCAGGCAAATAAAAAGACAGCGCAGAGCGCTGTCTTTTTATTTCACTGACCGGTGAGGTCAGTTTTCAATGTAGTAGTAGATACGGTTGGCGCGCATACCACCGCCGATACACCTCGGGTCGCCCGGGTCACAGCCCTTGGCTGGTTCCACCGGCTGCATATGCTCACCGGCGTTACCAATACCGATAAAGTACATGTTGTCACTGCCACCGGGTGGAATGACGAGCTGTGGGGTATCTGGCACCTGCTCGCCCATTTCCAGATACTCCTGGGTGAAGGTGCGGGTTCCCCTGTGCAAGTCAAAGCCGTAGAACCGCCCTTGGCCGGGAGCCAGACATACGTTAGCCGCACTGGTGTCACCCGGGACATAAGTCGTGAAGTAGACTCGGCCAAATACGATAGCTGCCGCGGAAAGGCTCTTTTCGCCATCGCCTGAAAAATCGTAGAACCAACCACGCTTAGTACCAAACTCAACTAACTCACTTTGAGATGTTGGTGGCGCGTCAGTTACTGGGTAGAGATCATTTTTTGTCAGCGGGGCTGGTATTGGGTTTTTCGCCGTACCAAAAGACTTGGTTACTACGTTTCTGTCCTGCAGGGTGAAGAACATATCTTCCCGCTTTTTATCTGTTGGATGAGGACGATGCCCCGTACCTACCACGACCGCATCATAGGGAATGTTCTGGTAGGTCAATCGTTTTGATGTCTCACCTGTAACCTCTGAACTGATAGTGGTTTCAGTTATATTACTAAACATTGTCTGTGCAACCACTGGTTCTGCAAAGAATCTTCTATCGGCAATCTGCTCAGTCCCCCCCAGTGAGGCAAATTTAAATGCCGTCCAAGGCGCTTCAGCATTGTTTGGGCTAACACTTGGCAAATCCATCCGCCAGACATTGGCCCCTGTATCAGTAGCGTAAATACGATCAGTAAGACCATCGCTATTGCTATCTAACACGGCAACAGCATTGGGGATGCTGTCTGTAATGCCTGGCATTTGAGTCATTTTGCTACCATTGGCAGGGCCGAAACTGTGTACGAGATCTCCAGAGGCTGCATCAATGATAAATACGCCTCGTCCCTCAGTGTCATTGACTCCAACAAAAGCCGAATCTTTGGTTGCCGGTGAGTAACCAGCCCCAAAAATCAGCACAGGTTTGGCAGTATCCGCGTCGGTGTTGTCTGATGGCCATCCTGGAATTTTAGTGACAACCGGTTCCGCCCAGGTTTGAGCCAACTCACTCATCCCTGGACTATCAGGGCCAATTTTCCACATGAGCTTGGGGTTTTGTGGGTCAGATACATCCATGGCATAGTAGGATTTGCCGCCACGACGCATGCCAAAGAAAATCCAGACTTTTTCACCTGTAACGTCTTTATGCACGTATCCAACGGGGGGACTGTCGAGTCCATAGACAGAGTGCACTCCCGTAGGGACATTGCTTCTCAGTTCCCTCAGGTTTGGCAGCAGTTGATATGGGAGAAAGCCCCAGACTTCTTCTCCGGTTTGGCCATCAAACATGTGCATAACGCCATGGTTAGTTCCAACGAATACATACTCTTTGCCACCAATTTTTATTGGAAGAGGCTTGGAATGGAGGGGATCTCCCATGACATCCTGACGGATATTCTGAGAGCTTGCATTACTGTCATTATCGACGTTGTCCCCTCTGGCCCATTGGAGCAGGATCGGAACCTGCTCTTTGGTCACACCCATGTAGGCAGCCAGTTCTTCAGGGCCACCCGCTACCCACTCGGCATTACCTTTATTAAAATCTACCAATGCACCATCAGTGCCCAAGTCACTTTTCAACACTCTGGTGGCATTTTGCTGAAGTCTGGCTGCTGCACCACCAACTTTGACATCGTTACCATCATTTGCACTGGAGCAGTCTGACCAATAGGAGCAGGCCTTTTCTGAAATAAAGCCATTGCTTCCTATCGCCTCCATGCCATTTGCATCCATGACAACACCTTTGGAGTCCACACTAAACTTCTTAATATTTCCAGCCCAGCGAGGGCCTTTGTTGGGAAGAAACATGGCATAGTAAACGGCGTCAGAAGTCTGTGTTCTGTCAAAGGCCGCTGAAGGGGAGGTGAAACTGGCGTTTACCTTTAGGATATCGCTGAAAACCTGTTGCAAAGCATTTTGCAGTTGTGAGGCGTTTTTTGCTGCAAAATACTGTCCGCCACCCAGCCGGGCAGTTTCTTTAAGCAGAGGTGCCGCATCATCTGCGCCTTCACTGAATCCAATAGTGAAGGTCTTAATTGTCTGGGTATCAGGCAGGTTTGGATTGACGTCGTTCTTGTACATCCACTCAGCCAGGTTAGGCAAATAGTTTGACTCACCACTCCAGGTGAACGCATCTTTGTCCACTCCGGGTAACTCTTTGACCGGCTCGTCCGCGTTTTCATCTTTAGTTGGGGCACCGTCAGTCATATAGACCACGAACGCCATATTTTGGCACTCTTTAAATGGGGATATGTATGTACCGCTGTTCTCTATGCTCTTATCTCTTGCTGGTTTGAGTTTCTTATTTTCTTTGGCATACAGTACTGATTCACCGGCAAAATATCTTTTGGCTTCAAATAGGGTTTCGCACAATGGGGTGTTGGTTTCCGGATCCAGCTCATCAATGGTATTCAATAAAGCGATTTTGTTAATTTCACTCATTTGCTGAATCCCGGATATGATTCGACCGCCGTCCTGATCGCCTTCATTGGGAAAATTATAATTGAATACTGCGAGGCCGAAATCCACTCCAGGAGTAGTTACAATCGTATTTCGGATGACTTCCTTCGCGATATCAATACGTTTTTTAGGTTCTACTTCTTTGTCGCCGTGGTACCAGCGCAAATAGTTATCTGTGTAGAGGGTAATAGTCTGTCCAGTGCCAAACCCTGTCTTCTTGGCTTGGTCTACAGCTGCCTGAATTTCTTTATCGGATGAAGAACTGTCGATTTTTGTGTATAGAACCGGATTTTTTTTGTTGCCGAGGTTGTCCACCGGAAAACCTGTTGGTTGGCCATCAGCATTGCCCCACTTTTTGTCGACTATGTCGTCAAAGCAGTCGATAACTTCAATGTTTGCCCCATTGTTGTCAGGTACTTCCTGCCAAGTACCGCTTTGTCCCTTAAAGCCATACTCCCTGAAAAAGCCTGTGAAGACGCCATACCTTTCCAGATAGGTCCAAGACGTCTCACAACCATTAATTTCTTTGAGGAAGCGGCGGCTTTCCGATGGTGAGTCCGGAACCGGTAAAGATGTATTATCTATCCCACCTTTGGTGAAGTAGAGCATTCTTTCCTGAAGAGAGTTGTCACTCCCACTTGCAGGGTAAGTGATTGTAGGATCGTAGCTTGCCTCTGCATCATACTCTTTGTTATCCATGCTGCCGGAGTTATCAAAGATAATCAGCACCTGTGGCCGAGCTCCTGCACGGGCGGTAGATTCATAAACATAAAGCTCAGTGTCATCCGCAAAACTGTTGCCTGCGGTGAGGGTGAGGGCGGCGATGGCCGCAGCTGTGATTTTCCTGATAAACATAAGCAACTTCCTGTCTTTGCCGACAAAAAACGCCGGTGACTGCCGCAGGCGGTCTTCCGCACTGCTTCAATTAATGGATCTTGTCGGTGGGCAAACCAATACAGTTGGCCCACTAACCTTGGGGTGCTACCCCGGTTAACGCCCACCTGGCTTGGCGAACTTAATCATCCAGTCTTCTACTTGATTGTACCAATAGATGGAGTTATTGGGTTTCTTGATCCAGTGATTCTCATCCGGGAAGTAGATCATCCGTGACTCCACACCCCGGCTTTGCAGGGTGCGGAACAGCTCAAAACCCTGACCTACAGGTACCCGGTAATCCAACTGACCATGGATCACCAAAGTCGGTGTGTTGAAGTTACCGGCGAAGTAGTGAGGCGAGATGGACTTGTAGATCTCCGGGTTTTCCCAGTAGTGACCAAAGCGGGTTGAGTGCACCGCAAAGTCTGCCGACATCTGCGAGTACATGTTGTACACGGCGGCATGAATAAGCAGTGCCTTGAACGGATGTTCACTGCCCAGAATGATGGAGGTCAGATAACCGCCGTAGCTGGCGCCACCGGCCACCATGCGGTCGCTATCGATCCAGGGCTGAGCCTCAAACCACTCGGTGGCTTTAAGCACATCGTCCAGTGACTTGTTCTTCCAGTCCGGGTTGATGGCGTCGGCAAATTCCTGACCGAAACCACTGGAGCCGTGGAAATTGGGCCAGGCGGTGACATAACCCCAGGAGGCGAAGGTCTGGGCGTTCCAGCGATAGTGGAAGCCGTCGGTAATGGCATTGTGCGGACCACCGTGAACCAGCATCATCAGTGGGTATTTCTTGGTTTTGTCGAAGCCAGGTGGGTAGTGCACCCACATCTGAATATCCTGACCATTGTGGCCTTTGTAGGTCACCGACTCATAGGTACCCAGATGCACATCTTTCATGATGTCGTCGTTGACGGTATCCAGACGCGTGGTTTTACCGTTGCGGGTATTGACCTTCACCAGGCGTGCCGGGTACAGGAAGCTGTCGTTGGTGGCGACCAGGGTGCCATCTTCGCTGACATCCGGGGTACCGAAATTGGTATTCTTGGTGATTGGCTTTACCTTGCCTTTGACGCTGATCTGATACAGACGGCTGGTACCGGCATCATCGATGGCCGCATAGAAGCCATCACTGTCTTCATTCCAGGTCCAGCGGGAGACGCTGCGATCCCAGTCAGTGGTGATCTCTTTCTTACTCTTGTCATCCAAATCCACCAATACCAAGTTGGAGGTGTCGGCATAAAAGCCGGGGATCTGCTGACGGCTGTAGGCCAGAGTATCACCATCGGGACTGAACTGAGGGCTGGCATCCGGAGCAGGGTTATCAGCAGTCAGGTTAATGGATTCTCCGCTGCCAATTGTCGCCAGGAAGATATCGATATTGGGGTCGACCTGGTTTTCCCAGCCATTGGCGTTAAAGGCGATCAGCTTGCCATCCGGATGGATGTCATAGCTGCCTGCACTTTGGTATGAGCGGGGTAATTCAATATTCAGAGGCTGAGTAATGGCCTCTACTTCACCGCCTTTGGCAGGAATACGGAATACATGGGCCTGTTTGTCTTCATCCAGCCAGTGGTCGAAGTGGGAGTATGGCAGGGCATTCCACTGGTGAGCGGATACCTTATCGTCTTTGTCGGCTTTCAGTTGCTTACCCATCTCGTCCCAGTTTTGGCCGGGATAGATGCGGCTGATAAAGTAGATATGCTCACCCACCCACTTAATGCCATACACGCCGGTTGGCACCTGGGTCAGGCGCTGGGCTTCACCCGGACCATTCATAGGCAGCAGATAGATTTGACCTGCATCATCGTCGCTGCGCTTACTGATAAAAGCCAGAGTCTTACCATCAGGTGAGAATACCGGCTCGCTGATCCGCATGCCTTCTACTGTCAGAGGGCGCTGGGTTTTGCCATCCGCATCGAACAGATACAGCTGGGTAGAGCCCTTGTCTGTGTCGACATTGTATTTGGTAACGGGGGCAATAATTTGCTCGCCGTCGGGGGAAATAGTGGGGCTGCCGATACGATTGAGTTGCCACAGCACATCAACCGAAAGTGGCTTGCCTGCTTCAGCCATGGCCGATGCCAATGGCATCAGGCCGCACAGCAGTGTAATACCGACCTTCTTCACGAGTGGTTCTCCAATGAGTTATTGATTTTATTCCCTTCTGCTAACTCGCCAGTATATCCAGTTAGGCCGGCCAAAGGCTATGCTAATCAGTAGCTTGAGGTTGTTTTGTGGCTTTTGTTGGTGAGGCTCCTTGTTGGCAGGGGATACTATTTCCCGTTACGCGCTCTGTTAGTGTTAAATGCTGCAGTACCTTGATTAAACAGCAATTAAAAATCGTGTGCTGCCTGTAAGTATTGTCGTTCCTGCCTTAGCATACAATCAGCCGAACAACCTTAAGCAGAACATACACAGCGATATGACCCAGAGGCTTTCTAAGCCGACAATAAGGGAAGGTGCGAACAGGTCCCGTGCGTGCTCTGCGAGTGCTGTCAGCCTCGCCCTACGGGGCTTTCGAGCAATCACGATTGCTTTGGTAGTCAGCTTTGAAAGGCAACCAGCCTTGCTTTATCTGAATACCTCGAACTCGCTTGTGCTCATAAGCCAGAGCGGTGCGAGGACTTGTTCGCACTTTCCCTAAGCCACCATTTCATACCGGACAATCAGAAGTTAGCGCTAACCCATTGTTTTTAAATGAATTAAAAAAGCGTTATCTGTCGTAGCAATCTTGCCTCAAGATAATACTAAACCTAGTGTTGTAATAACGCCGATTCAGGTATCCTGTCTTGCTTTCAACCTTCCAAGGATTGTCATGAAACCAGGTTTTGCCATTGCAGGGGCCCTGTTATTAATATCTTTTCAATGCTTGGCAAAAGCCGACCGCATTGTCGCCCTATCTCCCCACGCCGTTGAGATGCTGTACGCCATAGGCGCCGGTGACTCCATACTGGCGACAACCGACCATGCCGACTATCCCGAGCCCGCTAAACAGATCCCCCGCATCGGCGGCTTTTACGGTTTTTCACTGGAGAAGCTATTGGCACTCAAGCCGGATCTGGTGGTGGTGTGGGGCGGCGGTAACCGCCAGCAGGATATCGATAAAATGCGTCAGCTGGGGCTGAGGCTGCACGATTCCACCCCAAAAAAGCTTGAAGATGTGGCTAACGAACTGCGCACCCTGGGTAAACTGACCGGCCATGAAGCACAGGCCAACAAGCTGGCAGATGAGCTTGAGCGCAAACTGGCAAAGCTTAGAGCAGATAACGCCATCAAGCCGCCTGTGACAGTGTTCTACCAGATGTGGTCGCAGCCGTTGATGACCGTCGCCAACCAGAGCTGGATAGCGCAAATCATCAGCGCTTGTAACGGCGCTAATGTGTTTGCCAACACCGCCTCTGACTATCCTCAGGTGAGCCTTGAAAATGTCCTCATCAAGGCCCCGCAGGTGATACTGCAAAGTGAAGATAGTGGCAATGTCCAGCGTGTTGATTGGCAACAGTGGCCGGACATCCCGGCGGTAGCCAACAATCAGATCTATCCGCTCAACGCCGACCTGCTGCACCGCGCCGGCCCCAGAGTGATTGACGGCGTGGCTGCCACCTGTGATGCGCTGGACAAGGCGCGCAAGGCATATCGTCAGTAATGCCAACACAAGCGTTACCCGCTTTCGCTAACAACTCAGGTCTTTAACGTCGAGCTGCGCCGCGCATCTAGGAATTGTCATCTCTCGCAGAACATGCACGGGACCTGTTCGTACCTTCCTTAGCTCAATGTGTTATCAACACAGATACAGACAACAAGCTGTGTCCGCCTACCGCATGGTAAGCACTTAATATTTAGGTTAGGATCTGTTGACCTTTGAAGATGGTTTTTGCAGCACTTTGTCGTTGTTTTATACGCGCTTTACTCTTTGTTGCAAGGTATTTGCTTAGGCCCCTAGGCGGCACACCTTGCGTCGCGATTAAAGCGCGTCTAGAGCGAGC
>JAJNAU010000053.1 GCA_021462625.1 Shewanella sp. | reverse complement strand
AGCAAATACCTTGCAACAAAGAGTAAAGCGCGTATAACCGAGCCCTTCGGGCAACGTTTGTCGTCGCTTTCTACTGCATTAACGCTCATTTATGTAGAACAACTACACTACAGTCACGTTGCTTTGTATAAAACAACGACAAAGTGCTGCAAAAACCATCTTCAAAGGTCAACAGACCCTAAAGAGGTATAGTCATTTCTGCTTTGCTGAATAAGAATGCTGCATAACATATTGATTTATTTGACACGTCCAACAACCAACAAGGAGTACACCAGATGGATAATAATCATAGCGCTACCTAACTTCACAAACCAGACATCCGGCACTCAGCTCCCCCCTTTTTATCAACCCAATCTAGCTGGCTCGATACCCACCATGGGTCTAGCAACTCGCCTCTCGGGTAATAGCACAGGATTATTTTTTGCACATTCCAGTTGCACACAAATTGTGCAACCTTCATAATTTCGCCGTACGCACCAATTTGGTTCACCTGCCAATCGCTGCACCAAGCAAGTGCAGAAAAAGCACCAATATGATGCAAATGACATTTATATTGGTGCACTTTCTAACATATAAACTTTTATATTCAAGCAGTTAATTTATTGGCACAGGTCTGGCATTATGTTTGGCACGTAAGAGCAAACCAGCAAAAATAGCTGGTGCCCTACAGAGCACAATATTGATTTAAAGGTACCCT
The DNA here is from genome assembly GCA_021462625.1 of Shewanella sp. Classification (GTDB taxonomy): domain Bacteria; phylum Pseudomonadota; class Gammaproteobacteria; order Enterobacterales; family Shewanellaceae; genus Shewanella. The sequence continues at coordinate 18,895 of JAJNAU010000053.1, read as the reverse complement.
ACCTTTTCCCAGCGGAGGCTTAGCATGTCATACCAAACAGTTTTGCAGCAACTATCTGAAAATGAAGTTAAATTTGTAGATCTACGATTCACTGATACCAAAGGTAAAGAGCAGCACGTTTCCATACCGGCTCATCAGGTAGACGCTGACTTCTTCGAAGACGGTAAAATGTTTGACGGCTCCTCCATTCAGGGCTGGAAAGGCATTAATGAATCCGACATGGTACTCATGCCAGATCCTGATACATTTGTGCTGGATCCTTTCACCGAAGAGACCACTGCCCTCATCCGTTGTGACATCCTCGAGCCTGGAACCATGCAGGGCTACAACCGTGACCCTCGCTCCATCGCCAAGGCAGCGGAAGAGTACATGCTCGGTACCGGCATCGCTGATACTGTGCTGTTCGGCCCTGAGCCAGAGTTCTTTCTGTTCGATGACGTGCGCTTTGGCACCGACATGAGCGGCACCTTCGTCAAGATTGATGCCAAAGAAGCCGCATGGAACTCAGGCACTTCTTACGAAGACGGTAACACAGGTCACCGTCCTATGGTGAAAGGCGGTTACTTCCCGGTTGCACCAGTGGATTCTTCTCAGGATCTTCGCTCTGCCATATGCCTGGTGCTGGAAGAGATGGGCCAGGTTGTTGAAGCTCACCACCACGAAGTAGCCACCGCAGGCCAGAACGAAATCGCTACCCGCTTTAACAGCCTGACCAAGAAAGCAGACGAAATCCAGATACTCAAGTACGTGGTGCACAACATGGCCCACGCTTATGGCAAAACCGCAACCTTTATGCCCAAGCCAATCGTAGGCGACAACGGCAGCGGTATGCACGTTCACCAGTCACTGTCCAAAGATGGTGTGAACCTGTTTGCCGGCGACAAATACGGCGGCTTGTCTGAAACGGCTCTGTACTACATCGGCGGTATCATCAAACATGCCCGAGCCCTGAACGCCTTCACCAACCCAAGCACCAACTCTTACAAGCGTCTGGTGCCTCACTTCGAAGCGCCTGTAATGCTGGCATACTCTGCACGTAACCGCAGTGCTTCCATCCGCATCCCTGTAGTACCCAGCGCCAAGGCACGTCGTATCGAGACCCGCTTCCCAGACCCAACTGCCAACCCATACCTGGGTTTTGCCGCCCTGCTGATGGCAGGTCTGGATGGTATCCAGAACAAGATCCATCCGGGCGAAGCCATGGACAAGGATCTGTATGATCTGCCAGCCGAAGAAGCGGCAGAGATCCCAACTGTTGCCGAGTCTCTGGAAGTGGCACTGGCTGCACTGGATAGTGATCGAGAGTTCCTGACCAAAGGTGGCGTATTCAGCAATGACTTCATCGATTCCTACATCGCCCTGAAAACTGCCGAAGCCGAGCGCGTGAGTCGCACAACTCACCCACTGGAATTCGAAATGTACTACAGCCTGTAATTTCTGGCCGTCACACACAAGACCCCGCTATGTGGCAATACCGTTCAGTTAAGGCGAATATACAAAGAGCTCTGCTAAAGCAGGGCTCTTTTTGTTTTTGAAAAGCAGTTCACCACGAAGTGCTCACTTCGCTCGCTACACAGTGGACACGAAGGGATAGCAAAGAAAAGCTTTTCTTCGTGGTCTTCGTGGTTCAATCTTTCTCTTTCAAGCGTAACGGAAACATACTAAGTGAACAGCATTGCGCTATGTGGGGTCTTGTGTTTTGCATAACTTGCTGCCAAGCCACTCAGGCAGGCAACTGCAGCCCAGTGTCAAACATCCGCTCTGATGACCTGATACTGACGCGGCTACTGACCCAGTGTCGCCAGCTTATCCGGCGCTAGAGAATCACCATGCAGTTCAATAGTGTTATTTAAATCAGCCACCTGCACATTGATAGTCTGCCCCCGACGGGAAAATGTCAGCTCCAGCGTAGGCGTCTCGCCACTGTTTTCCAGCTGCAGTCTGAGGTCGTCTCTGTTGAATATTCTGACTCCGGCAATATGGGTCAGCACATCCCCATAATGCAGACCAAGGGCTGACTCCTGCGCAGACTTAGCCGTACCAAAATAAAGCACATTGGGGATCCCGGCGGCATGCAAGCCCTTCAGATACTCTGACTCATTAAGCGTTCCTTTAGCTTCAGCCCACAGCTCCCGACGCGCCTGCGCTAACTGAGTATCATAGGCCCAGCCTTCACGCAGCGCCTGTTTTTGCAGAGCAATGTCCGCCCTTTGAATGCGCGCAATAAAGGCTGTCGGGTCTATATGACTGCCTGCACCTGTGGCCTCTGACTTGGCATCAGACGTTCGCTCCGGCGCTGGTGTATCAGCCCGTTGCCGTCCCGGCAATTGTCGGTAAGTTTCCATATGGGAGGCGATATCCCCTTTAAGCCCAGCCTTAACCATCTTCAGCAGCAAGTCGTTTTCCAGCTGTTGCATCTCGTTTTCCCGGCGCAAGCGCTCCAGCTCCGCTTGTTCAACCGATGCCAAAGGTGCCTCGGGTAAGCGCTCCCCGCCCAAAGTCAACCAAGTGGCACTAAAACCGACTAGCACTCCGGCAAGGCCACTGAGGATTATCTGTTTCATCATACTGCTCACTTCCCTGAGTGTTGGAGACACTTAAAATTAGCAGTTTTCTGCGGTGTGATGAAGATCGATACAAACCTAACCGATTGTTTTTATTTAATATAATATGCTAAACAAAGTAACCCATTGTCACCGGACAAAGCTCGGGCAAGCCCTCGCCCCTGTCGCCCTGCCATAACAAACCTCGACTACCCTCGGCTCAGGCGCGATATCTCAGACACCAGCCTCAATATATCGGCCTCGGTGTTATAGATATGGGGGGAAACCCGCAGGCCATTGCGGCGACAATCCAAACTGAAACCGGCATCAATCAGCGCTGACAGCTGGCCCTGGTTATCCGCACTATTGATAATACCGGTACCACTGCGCCTGACCGCTGCGGCAGGAGAAACCATCATCTCCGGCAGCTGCTGATGCAATAAATCCAAAAGCAGCTGGTTGTGCTCTCGAACCAGCTCCACCCCAAACCGCACCATATAGTTGATACTGTGCGCAGCAATGGCGTAAGGAGCCACAGATGGGGTTCCTCCCCAGAAACGCAGAGCCCCTGTGTGATATCTGAAGCGGTGAATATCGAATTCAAAGGGGTTTTCGTGACTGAACCAGCCGACATCTCTGGGCTGGCACTCATCAATACGCGCTGGATTGACCCACAACCAGGCCGCCCCGGGACCGCCGCAGAGCCACTTTACACAGGAGCCCAGCACAAAATCTGCACCCAGTTCATCCAGTGCCAGTGGAATGATCCCGGCTGATTGTGCGACATCCACAATACTGAAAATACCCTTTTCCCGGGCCAAGCCAGTAAGCTCCTGCACCGGAGCGCACTCACCAGTATTGGAATACACGTGGCTGATGAACACCAAGCCAATATCCGGTGTAAGCCAGTCAGCCCATACCTGCTCATCAGTAATATCCAATCCTTCAGGAATAAAGCGGATATCGGCATCCGGCAGCGCCTGTCGCATCACAAATCCCATACTGGGAAAATCCTGTTCACTCATGAGTACCACAGCATCACCTGCAAAGCGGGGATGGGACATCAGCACTTTGGTCAGTGCAGATGACAAATTCACCTGAGGGCAGAAATTCCCGGCATCCGTGGCAAACAATCGCCCCAGAGCCTGACAAAACTCATCAACGACCGTAAGCCAGGCTGCCCAGGGTTCCTCAGCTGAAGTTTGCCAGGGAGTAAAAAACGTCTGCTCAAACGCCAACTGCTGAGATTTCAGCGGCCTGCCCACTGAATGACTCAGCAAATAGGTTGCATTGGGCAGGACAAAATCATCCAGGTAACTCTCCATCACCCGACACCCCCCTCGCTCAGCAGCGCCCGCAGCCGGGCAATATCATCAAAGCGGGTACGAATGTCGGTGCGTGCCGCCGCGCAGCGTTTGTCCCTGAGCTTTTCAAGCGCGCCGAGCAGTACGGGTAATGGCGGTCCGCTGGCAGTCACCTTATCCAGATGCCCTTGTTCCATGGTGGCAGCCGGTTTGGCGATATATTTAGCAACCAGTTGATTGTGATGTTGTACTGCGGTGTCACCGTGGCAATCACAAGCCCGCAGAAAAAGTAACAGATTCTGCTGAAACCACTCACTGTCACTGTGCTCAGGCGCAGCAGCAAGAAAAGCATCCATATAGCTGGGCATACGCATACAGTCCCGCAGGATCTGTTGATCTTCCGGCATCATGTACAGAAATTTGTCTACCAGTATCTGTGAATAAGCCGGATCATTGGCAACACAGAGCCCCAACAACATGTCGATGACATTGATGCCGGCGAAATCCCCGGCATTGGCACCGCGATAGACCTGGCTCCCAACACGGTAAGGTTTATAGTAGGGCCGCACCTGATAGAAAAATTCGTCGCTATCCAGGCGCTCAAACAGCTCCTGATTGGAGGCTTTGACATCCTCCAGCGCATCGGCGCAGACATTGAGCAAATCAGCCGCAATCGGATGGGAGATCCCCAACGCCTGCAACTTCAGCAAGGCATCGGCAGCACGTTTGTAGGCCAGAATCCCTTTGGTGTTGTAATCCACAAACAGCTTCTCACAGGCAAGGCTGGTAAAGCGCTTGTAGGTACCTTCAATCGCACGGTTGTGGGTAGTCAGATGGGCAGTGGCAAATCTGGGCGTAACCCCGATGGAAGCGCCAATATGCATCGCCAGCGCTGAGGCTTCACGCAGAGGAGAGATGCTCTCCCGGGATGGCTCGGTGATCTCGTGGCGGCGACAGGCCGCCATAAATAATCCCACATTGCCGAGTAAATCAAAGGCTAGATCAAATCCTTCATCAGTATTTCCCTCTGCCAGCAAGGCAGCGATTAAGGCATTGCCCTCCTGCTGCAGAGCCATTTTAAGCTCATCACCAATACCAGCTACATTGCCCTTGTCTTGCTGCTGCCAATATCGCTCTTCCAGTGCGGTATTCAGTTCCACAAATCGGGTGCGGATCCAATGATCAAATGCATTGCTGTTCGGAGTCATCTGTCTGTCCTTAAAATCCATTTCGATCAATAACCTGATTCAACCTACCACAGCCTCAAGAGCAATTAAGCCGGATAAGCATCAGCATCTGCTGAGTAAACTGGCAAGCTGTCGATACAACAGGCCTAACTGAATGATTTTTTGATAGATATTAATCACCGACTCTCCCACTCTGAAAGGCCTGATACATTAGAATATCTATCATTTAATCATGTCGCCATAAGCATATATGATACTGCTCTAGATACATTTTTTTACATTTTCGACAAACCTGCTTATTGCCTGATTTTCATCCATTCCGACAAACACAAACACGCAAACAACAAAAAGACACCCTGGTCATTAACAATTCATTTACGGTAACCTCCAAGTGTGACGAAGATCGCGAATGCGGACTAACAGGAGTTTTGTATGTATAGGAATTTATAAAACAAGTCAGTAATTTTCGGGTTGACTCTGGCGGCATCTGGCGCAGCTGTGGCCCAGGGTACAGATACCGTGATCTGCAACGATTGTAACCCTGCCAAGATCGAGAAACTGGTTAATCAACATACTGACAGAAGCCTGTATGTCATTGATTTTATACACGAGACTGCCCAGAAGTTTAGCGAAGGCAAAATGGTAAAGCTTTCTGTGTCGGAACTGAACTCACTGAACAACAAATACGACTACCGCAAAACAACGCTGCGGGCCGTTCGCTAACCCCCGTAGGTAAAGAGGACATTTCAATCCCCTTCCTCTTTACCCCATCTTAATCTCCACCCACTGAAACAGTAAAACTGGCAATCTGCCATCTTCCCTGCGATGTTAACGCATAATATTTATCCCCGGTGGTGGCGCTCAACTCGGCTCCATGGCTATTGGCGGTCGTTTGTGTCAATATCAGGCCGGCAGTGATAATGAGATGCAATGCTGGAACATTCCCCTCAACCACAATCTCTGACTGGATGGAGAGCAGCTGTCCGATGTCAGACAGTAACTCAAAGACTGTTTCAATAGCAGCTTACAGGGATGAGTGAGTACTTACTTAAGTGATTGACCTGCCTGCTATATTTAAATCACAGGGTTAAATTTTCGCAATTGCAAATATCTCGTTGGCAAACGGTGCTTTTTCCCACGAAAGCCATTAATCTTTAACCAGAAATGACCCGGCTACTTCTCTTGGTGGACAAATGAAAATATTACTGCTGACAGTCGCGTTACTGAGCTTGCCACTGCAGGCTGAAGTTTACAGATGGGTCGATGAGCAAGGAGTGGTTCATTATTCCGATACCCCAATTGAGGGCGCGGTTATCATTGAGCTGAATGAAAATACCCACAACAAGATGGTATTGCCCACTCTGCAGGGCAGCGCCCAGGAACAGACAGATGCAGTCAACTATGAGGTTCTGATTACCGAGCCGGAGCAACAAGCGACCATCCGGGACAATAACGGTGACTTTAAGGTCGTGGCCTCTGTCAGCCCCCAGCCTCCCAAAGGAACCCGCTATCAACTGCTGCTGGATGGTCAAGACTGGGGCAGTGCCCAAGCGCAGCCGCTGTTCCAGCTAACCGGAATAGACAGAGGCGAACACACCTTATCGATTAAGGTATATAACCCCGCAGGAAAACTGCTGACCACCACCCCAGAGCGGATCATCTATTTGCATCAAGCCTTCACCAGGCCAACCTTCCGCCCCCAACCCAGATCTTGAACAATTACAACCAGCTGAAAAAACGGCAGTAGTTTTGCTTTATCCTGTTCGGACCGGAGCAATCAGGTTTGTGTCTCTGAAGGGCTGCTGACACATTGGCAACGGAATACAGAATTAATCTTTATTTTTCATTACCTTGTCAATTCTGTCGGGCGTTGTTGCAGAGACAACAATGGTTGCACACTGCACCAACTTGGCGCACCATAATGGTGCATGCAATGAACAGTGGAAAATGAATGCCTAACATCTCGCCAACAATTTTGTTAAATCATATGGTTACCGCAGTGCTCGTGATAGATCAGCAACTGCAAACCCACTATGCCAATACCGCAGCAGAGCAGCTATTTGGGCTGGGATGTCACAAACTCACTCAGGCACCACTGACCGAAATGTGCCAACAACTGGGCGTAGAGATGCACCGGCTGCAGGATGCGGTAGTGCAGGCTCAGGGGTTAACCATCAATACCGCTGCTCTGATAAGTCTGGATAGCCGCCAGCACGCCGTCGACATCACACTGGTGCCACTGGAGCAAAGTCCGCTGCCCCACGTTTCCGGCCCACTTGGATTGCTGGAGCTGCGTCAGGTGGATCAGCAAAAACGCATCCATCAGCAGCTAAGCCAGGATGCCCAGCAGCAGGCTGCGCAATTCCTGGTACGTAATCTGGCCCATGAGATTAAAAATCCCCTGGGAGGGCTGCGGGGTGCCGCTCAGCTGTTGTCGCGGGAACTGCATGAACCACATCTGCAGGAGTTCACCGGCATGATTATCGAGCAGGCCGACCGCCTGAGGGCACTGGTTGACCGTTTGCTGGGACCACAAAGACCGACGCCCCACAGTATGCACAATATTCATCAGATCTGTGACAAAGTGCTGCAGTTGGCCAGACTCACCAGCGCGGACGAGATTGAACTCAAACGGGATTATGACCCTTCAATTCCGGACATGTTGATGGATGCCGATCAGCTGCAACAAGCACTGCTGAATATAGTGCAAAATGCTCTGCAGGCGCTGGAATCTCAGGGTGGCGAAATCTGCATCCGCACCCGAACCCGCCACCAGGTCACTGTCGGTTCGGTGCGCCACCGCTTGGTGTTGGAACTGTCGGTCACTGACAATGGCCCGGGAATACCCCCGGAACTGATGGATACCCTGTTCTACCCCATGGTGACAGGCAAACAAACCGGCTCCGGGCTTGGACTCTCTATTGCCCATAATATTGCCCGTCTGCACGGCGGTCGCATCGATTGCGAATCGATTGCCGGACACACAGCATTCACTCTGTTGCTGCCGCTGGGCAGTCAACCTCATACCCAACCGGAGGAAAGCCTATGACAGAGCAGGTCTGGATCCTTGATGATGACAGTTCCATTCGCTGGGTATTGGAGCGCGCACTGGCCAGTGCCAAAATCAGTTGTGCCAGTTTCGCAGCAGCGGAATCCCTGTGGCAGGCTCTGCAAACCGCCAAGCCCAGAGTGATCATCTCAGATATCCGCATGCCGGGTACCGACGGGTTAACTCTGCTGGAACGTTTGCAACTGCATCACCCGGATATCCCGGTGATCATCATGACAGCTCACTCAGATTTGGACAGTGCCGTCAGTGCCTATCAGACCGGGGCTTTTGAATACTTACCCAAACCATTCGACATAGACGAAGCTATCACTTTGGTCGAGCGGGCACTGAGTCACGCCAAAGAGCAGGCGCCGATACAGCCCGCAGAGCCCGAACTCAAGGCGTCGGAGATCATCGGTGAAGCGCCTGCCATGCAGGAAGTATTTCGCGCCATTGGCCGTTTGTCACGTTCCTCCATCAGCGTATTGATCAATGGTCAATCCGGTACCGGCAAAGAGTTGGTGGCCGGCGCGCTGCACAAACACAGCCCAAGACGGGACAAACCCTTTATCGCTCTGAATATGGCGGCGATCCCCAGAGATCTTATCGAGTCAGAGCTGTTCGGCCACGAGAAAGGCGCCTTTACCGGTGCGTCATCTGTGCGTCAGGGCCGATTTGAGCAAGCCAATGGTGGCACCCTGTTCCTCGATGAAATCGGTGATATGCCGCTGGATGTGCAAACCCGTTTGTTGCGGGTACTGGCCGATGGCCAGTTCTATCGGGTCGGGGGTCATTCACCGGTGCAGGTGGACGTCAGGATCATCGCCGCCACCCATCAGAATCTGGAGCAAAGGGTGGCCGATGGCCAGTTTCGCGAAGATCTGTTTCACCGCTTAAATGTGATTCGGGTACATCTGCCGCCACTGTCACAGCGTCGGGAAGATATTCCTCAGCTGGCAACCCACTTTCTGGCCTCTGCCGCCAGAGAAATGGGCGTGGAAGGCAAAACACTGGCTAAAGAGACGGCCGCTAAACTGCAGCAATTGGACTGGCCAGGGAATGTCCGGCAACTGGAAAATACCTGCCGTTGGCTGACCGTTATGGCATCCGGCCAGGAAATACTGCCTCAGGATCTCCCCCCAGAGCTACTGGAAAGCCCGGTCACATCCGCCAACAAGCCAACCCCTAGCGGAGACTGGCAGGATGCCCTGCGCTCGCTGGTGGAAGCTAGGCTGCAAGCCGGTGAAACCGAATTGCTCAACGAATTGATGCCAACCTTCGAGCGCATTATGCTGGAAGCGGCACTTGAGCACACCCACGGCCATAAACAGGATGCCGCCCGGTGCCTAGGATGGGGCCGCAATACCCTCACCCGCAAGTTAAAAGAGCTGACGATGGAGGTCGAATACTGAGCTTGCTGTCTCTGATGTCAGGAAAATACCAAGCCCGCCGATAATCGGCGGGCTTGATTTTACAGCGAATGTCCCGAATGATCACACAGGGTCTTGATGTACCAGCACTTCTGCTTCACCAAATTCCTGGCGAATTCGCAGCTCAACAGCTTCAGCAATGGCATGGGCCTCAAGCAAAGACAAACAGCCATCCAGCTCAAGATGCAATTGCACAAAAGTCGTTTTACCTGACTGACGGGTACGCAGATCATGAAATCCCTTTACCCTGGAGTCTTCCATCACCAGTCCAACAATGCGCTTACGGGTATCGGCATGTAACTCTCTGTCCAGCAGTGACTGAGTGCTGTCATACGCCAGCTGCGCGGCCTGCCAGCCGATATACAACGCAATGATCAGCGCAAACAGACCATCAGCCCACAACCAACCAACACTGGCCAGCACCAGCGCCAGCAATACCCCGGCATTGAGAAACAAATCGGACTTATAATGCAGCGAATCAGCGGCCACCAAGGTACTGCCCGTGGCTTCGAGCGCCTTTTTCTGCAACATCACCAGCGCCAGAGTCAGCACAATGGCAATAGCAGAGACGCCAATACCCACCCAGGCATGCTCCAGTGGCTGAGGTTGCCCAACTCGTTCAATCCCATGGATAAGCAGCAAAACTGCCGAACCGAGAATAAACACCGCCTGAGCCAGTGATGCCAGCGGCTCAGCCTTGCCATGACCATACCTGTGGTCATTATCGGCAGGCACTATGGCATAACGAATTGCCAGCAGATTGACGATGGACGCCATGGCATCAGCAAAGGAGTCGGTCAGGGATGCCAGCATACTGGCAGAATCTGAGTACAGCCAGGCGAAAAGTTTGATGAGAATAAGGGTCAGTGCCGTGGCCACTGAGGCACGGCTGGCCAACCTGACCCAATAATCGTAGCGGGAAGTTTCAGTCATAACGCCAATAATGTCTCCGTGTTATCGGCGTTATGTTACTTCAAAATCAGTTCTTTTTACCCTGATTTGCACATTTTTCCATACGCTGTTGCAGTTTCTGCTGCTGCTCTGCAGTCAGCAGGTTGTAGATTTTGTTTTGGGACTCCAACTTCTTCAGCTTCATTTGCTGATGCATTTCCTGCTGTTTTTCAATCAGCGTATAGGCTGTGGCTTCATCAAACTGTGGCGCGGTAATCAGTGCCTGCATTTGCTGATGGTGGGCAGCGTGAGCTCCCTGATTGTTGGTCCCTTTCTGCGCTTTCACAATCGTCTTAATCTGCGTTTTCTGCTCATCAGTGAGGTTCAATCCGCGGAACATACCATGGCCCATAAAGTTACAACCTTTGCGTTGCATTTGATGGCCATGTTTATGCTGATAACCTTCACCATCATGATGTGGCCCTGCCATCACAGGCGACACCAGTAACGCTCCCCCGGTAACTCCTGCCAGCACCAGCGATTTCAAAATAAAAACTTTCATATTGTTTCCTCAGTTTGTTGGTTTGGTTCACAGTGTAAACTGTCGTAAGTCAATCAGAGTTATTGGAAGGTAAATCAATGTAAAGTGCTGTGATCTTTACTCAGGATTACAAAGTCTGAGTGCCGTTGACGGTAAAAATTGTATACTATATCAACGCGATAAGTGATGAGGAAAACCATGAACCGGATTCTGTTAATCGATGACGATTTGGGACTGTCAGAACTCCTGGGACAATTACTTGAACTGGAAGGCTTCAGACTGACCATTGCCCATGATGGCCAGACAGGGCTGGAACTGGCGCTGAAATGTGACTTTGATCTTATTCTGCTGGACGTTATGCTGCCCAAACTCAACGGTTTTGAGGTACTCAAAGCCCTGCGGCTCAATAAACAAACTCCGGTCATGATGCTGACCGCCAAGGGGGACGAAATTGATCGGGTAGTCGGACTGGAAATCGGCGCCGATGATTACTTGCCAAAGCCTTTTAACGATAGGGAATTGGTTGCCAGAGTCAGAGCGATTATCCGCCGCTCAGGTTTGAGCATTCAGGAGCTGCAAAATCCCCACGGGCAGATCCTTGGTGATCTTCTGCTGGATCAATCCCGTCAGGAAGCCTACTGCAATGACAAGCTACTGGTACTGACCGCTACCGAGTTCAATCTACTTTATGTACTGGCCAACAATGCTGGTGAGCTGATGACCAAAGAGGTACTGAGCGAAGAAGTGCTGGGAAAAAAACTAATGCCTTTTGACCGTTCACTGGATATGCATTTGTCGAATCTGCGCAAAAAGCTGCCCCCGAGAGACGATGGCCGCCCCAGAGTTAAAACCATCAGGGGCAAAGGCTATATCTGGATCCCCTGATGAAATTCTCATTCACGCCCAACAAAATCTTCATCAAACTGCTGCTGGGTTTCTGGCTGTGCAGTTCAATGATTATCGCCATCGTTGCCCTGCTGCCACTGCTGCAGGAAAGCTATGACAGGGCGCCGCTTCAACCCAGGTTGGAGCAGCAGTTGAGTAAAGCTGCGTCATGGGTGCAGCTGGAAGCCGCGAACAAATCCTTTCACAAGCTCAACCAGTGGAATGGCCGTCACCCGGGAGCAGGGCGAGCCGTTCGCTTTTACCTGATGGATGCCGATGGCCAGTTGATCAATGGCAAGCGCAGTTCCCGGCTGCTGCGCCAGTTTATGCTGATGGCGGAAGAAGCCGGCCATCCCATCAGTCGTCAATTCCGTCATGACTTGGTATTTGGGCCCTATGAATTTACCATGGAGGGCAAACAGTATTCGCTGTTTGGCCGAATGCCGGCTCACCATCCCAGACCCTTATTCCTGTTTCTTGCTGACAATAAACTGGCGACACTGCTCCTGGCCATCGCCTTGTCGGGCAGTCTCTGTGCTCTACTGGCATGGCATTTGGGCAAGCCTCTGCGGCAATTGAAATCCAGCGCTGAAGCGCTGACCAAAGGTGAACTGGACTGCCGGGTAGACAGTAGTACCACCAAACGCTCGGATGAAGTGGGCCAGCTGGCGCTGGCATTCAACGCCATGGCCGATGCCATTCAAACAACCCTCAACAGTCAGCAGCGATTGATAAGCGATGTCTCCCATGAATTGAGAACACCTCTCACCCGCCTGCAACTGTCGCTGGCACTGGCCCGTAAAAAAGGACTGCAGGGAACCGAAATAGACCGCATTGGCTATGAGGCTGAGCAACTGGAATTGCTCATCAATGAGTTGCTCGAGCTATCCCGGGTGAAAAACCCGGATGCGCAACAAATGAAGCTGCTGGATCTGTCGGAAACCCTTTGTCAGGTGCTGGATGACGCCGAGTTTGAGGCTGAGCAGCAGTTCAAACTGCTGCACATAGATATTCCCGAACAGCTTGAACTGGTTCACAATCCCAGACTCATTTCCCGGGCAATCGAAAATCTGCTGCGCAATGCCATTCGTTATGCCAGTGCCAGAATCAATCTTGTTGCCAAACCCGCTGGAGATTGGCTGGAGATTTGTATTGAAGATGATGGTCCTGGAATACCCTCTCAAGAGCTGGGGGCTATCTTCCGGCCCTTCTATCGTCCCGATAGCGCCCGTGAGCGGGAAAGCGGGGGTTGGGGGCTGGGGCTGGCCATTACTCAGGCCGCCATTCAAGCACACGGCGGAGTCGTCAAAGCCGAGAATGCGTCGCTAACCGGCCTTAGAGTACAGATACGACTGCCGTTAAAACGCCCTTCATAAAAAGAGGGGCAATGCCCGCTCTTTATATGATATCGGCGTTTACAGTTGCACCAGCACCCGACCGGTGACCTGGCCTCGAATGATCCGGTTGGCATACTCCTCAACCTGTTCGAGAGTAATCGTCTCACAGGCCTGCTCAAAGAAACTCTCTGGCAGGATCTCCAGAATACGTTCCCAGGCCGCCTGACGTTTGGCAAAAGGACAGTACACCGAATCAATCCCCTGCAGGCGAACACCACGCAGAATAAAAGGCATCACAGTGGTTGGCAGTGCAAAGCCACCGGCCAGGCCACAGATGGCAGCGACCGAGTCGTATTTCATCTGTGCCAGCGCTGTTGCCAGCACTTTATTGCCAACAGTATCGACCAGACCGGCCCACAACTGTTTTTCCAGAGGACGGGCATCCCGATCCAGTTCACTGCGGTCAATCACGCGGGCAGCACCCAATGCCTTGAGCAGCTCACCATTTTGTTCAACCCTGCCACTGCAGGCCACCACTTCATAGCCCAGTTGTCCCAGCAAGGTCACGGCGACGCTGCCCACACCACCACTGGCACCGGTCACCAGCACAGGGCCGGACTGAGGCTTAATACCACCATCCAGCAGCGCCTGCACACACAGCATTGCCGTCAGCCCCGCAGTGCCAATCTGCATGGCTTTGGTTTCATCACAACTTGCCGGCAAAGGCACCAGCCAATCGGCTTTAAATCTTGCCTTCTGAGCCATACCCCCCCAGTGGCCTTCACCCACACCCCAACCGGTCAGAATGACCCGGTCACCGGCCTTGTATCGATTGTCTGTGGACTCAACCACTGTACCAGCACAGTCGATGCCGGGTACCATAGGGAATTGGGTAACAACCGGCGCCTTACCGGTAATGGCCAGGCCATCTTTGTAGTTGATGGATGAACAGGCAACATCAACCAATACCTCACCCTCGGGCAGATCGTCGATGGCGATCTCCGTTAACTGGGCAATGGTCTTTTTGTCTTCTTGGTTGAGCAGGAGAGCTTTCACCATAATCTGAATCTCTCTGGTTGGGCGCACAGGCGCATGATATTGAGTCTTCCCGAAAGCGAAATAATTCACCTTCCATAGCAATCGCTACTATAAAACCGCATTCTGCCTTTTGTACACCAGCACAAGCTGTGATTAGCATTTGAGTTTACCTTCTTAAGCCAATCGGCTCCGGTCTTGTTATAATCCCTGCCAACTTACCGTCCTATGCAACTTCAGACCATGTTTCATATCGCACTTTACGAACCAGAGATCGCTCCCAATACCGGCAACATTATGAGGCTGTGCGCCAACAATGGTTGTCAGCTTCATCTGATTGAACCTATGGGCTTTGATCTTGAGGAGAAAAAATTGCGGCGGGCTGGGCTGGATTATCGGGATATGGCCAATGTTACCCGACACGCCAACTTCGAAGCTTTCCTGACGGCCATGATTGGCAAGCGGATCATGGCCTGTACCACCAAGGGCAGCAGACCTCATTCAGAATTAAGCTATCTGGAAAGCGATGTACTGTTGTTTGGCCCTGAATCCAGAGGCCTGCCGATGAATATTATCAACAGTATTCCAGCGGATCAGAGATTGCGGATCCCCATGTTACCGAACAGCCGCAGCCTCAATCTGTCCAACGCTGTAGCGATTATCAGTTATGAAGGCCTGCGTCAGCTGGGTTATCCAGGCGCAGGTTAATCAGCAGCAGGCCGGCTCAGTTCGATCCCCCGAACCACCTGGTAATCAGTAAAATCATTGTCAAGAAACTGCACCTGTTGCAGCCATTGCCAGCCGCCAGGCACAGATTCGAAAATCAGCCTGATAAGCGCCGGTCGCTCAGCCACTTCTCCCTGACCCAGCAGGGAGAAACTATCCTCCTGCTGATACAGGCTGAAGTTACGGACAACCGGCTCCCGATCACCTTTGCCCAACAGCAAACGCACATCATGTTGCTGCTGGGTAAACCACCAGGTTTCAGAATCATGCCCCTGGATATCCAGGGCTATATAAAGTTGCAGGCCGTCAGCACTGCAAACGGCTTGTATTGACGATGGTTTTGGAGATTGTCCCGACTCAGCGGATGTGCCCTGCCATGAACCAGACAGGGCATCACAAAGGGAAGAAAGCGGTGATTTAGCTGCCATCACCGGCCCAGCCAACAGCCATGAAAACAGCAACACATTAAAATAATTCGATGTCATCCTCAGGTTCCAGGTGCTCGTCCCGGTAAAGCGCCAATGCTTCACTCAAGGGAGTTCCCTGAATCACAAGATCGAACATTTTTCGTTCACATTCAAGAGAATAATTCATCTTAATCTCTTTCTGAATTGACTTCCAAGATTGTGGTTTAATGCGCCGCAACTCGTCACTGAGAATGTCTTCCGTCAGCTCAAGGCCGGTGACCACATGCTCCAACCGTTGGGACAAACGGTCATAAAACTGGAATGCGATTACCCCTTCATTAATCTTTGACTCAAGCACATTGCCATGCTCTATGATTTCTGCAGGGGTATCTGCTGAGGCTTTGAGATGTTTATTGACCTCGCGTAAATGCCCGGCCATTTCAGTAAAAAGCAACCCAAGACCAGTCACATTGTGGTCACCATCGGTCAGGCTCAATTCAATCTGAGCCATCGACAAGAGCAATAACTTGACGGTTTCATGGATGTGGATCCAATCCACCACATGAGGCTCTTCCCCTTCGATATGACCCGCTGTATCTAAGTTACCCTGATCCAAATTCAAACCTGCCATTATGCTTTCCCTGTATTCACTTGAATTCTGACTTGTGTTGTTCGCACGACAGAATCAACGGAATTTGATACAGAGTAAGTGTAGAACACTTCACTCAAGGTCGCGGACGGAAAGGTAAGAAGCGGAAAAAAACGGATATCATACCCAAAAGGCTCAAATGAGCCCTTTTTGTGTGCAGACCCGAATCACCCGGATGCCACTGCACCATTCTCTGCCGCAGGCTTGTGCAGTAATACCACATCCCTGCCGGTCAGTTCACATCGCCAGCCTAATCGATTGGCCAACCACAGGAAGGTGTCATCAGAGTAAAAACAGATATGAGTCAGGTCATTTTTGTAATGCCAGCGACTGAACGCATCCTTATCCAGAACCCGCTTGGTCATGACAGCCAGCACACCACCGGGCTTGAGCAAGCCATGGAGCTGTTTCATCAGGGCCGCCGCATCGGCAATGTGCTCAATCACCTCAGTCAAAGTGATAAAGTCATATTGCCTACTCAGCACCTCTGCGTCGGGATGATAATAAAGGTCGTAATTAACGACACAGACCCCATCCTGCGCAGCCATCTGGCTCAGCACCGCGCCTTCACCACAGCCAAAATCCAGCCCATGAAGCTGCGCCAGAGGCCGTTTGGACTGCTGCAGATATGCCAGTAATGGGTTCCATGTGCGCCGCAAAAAGGCCTGATAACCAGCATCGGCCAATTGATTATTGTGCTTGTCGTATTCCGCCTTTTCCGCCTCTGCAGTCAAGTGCATTACAGCAGGCACACTCACCAGCGCACATTCGCTGCAATGAAAATAGTCCCGGCGTTTATCCCTGCAAAAAAGAAAAAGCTGGTCGCTGCCACACAGGGGGCAACAATGAGGAAGGTCAGCCACAGAGGCTCCGGATTACCGAACGGATTTGCGCGGTATTTTACGTTCTTTGGCGGCGGCTTCGCGAGCCTGCTCAAGATAATTCTGTTGCCGCGCGTCTCCGGCATCTGCCGCAGCCTGTGCCTTTTGCTGTTGCTGCATCTCCCAGTCGCCGGACTGCTGACGGGACAACACCTTTTGCTGCCGCTCCCGGGTTTGGGCAGCCGCCTGTTTTGCTTTCTGCAACTGTTGTTGTTCCCATTGCTGAGGTCGTTGAGTCTGCTCAGACATCTTCAATGCAGGCTTGCTATCAGCTGCCTGCACCAGCGAACCAATCAAGCTCAGGCACACCACCAACAGTCCTTTGTTCATTGCTTTCACTCCTGTAAATACTATTAAATATGCGCCACCGGCCATCGACACTGATGCTGCCAGAATGACACACATTCCGCCACCAACAAAGGCCGGGCAAACAGTTAGCCCTGCTGGAATTTAACCCTTTGGCCAGCAGGATACCCGATTGCACCGGGGTTTCCCCACCTGAAGCGAACCACTCCAGATTAAGGGCTCGACCAATTGTACGTAAACATCCGGCACCCGGCTGCGATCATTGGAAATCAGCAATGGCTCAATTGGCGTTACTGCAATCCATGGGACAAGGCCACAAGCTGGGCTTCCTGTTTACTGAGCCGATGAATCCCATAGGTTTCAAAGCGCTTTATTCAATCCTGTACCGGCGCCGAACCGTTTCTGGCATAGCCGCCAACTGACGTTCCACCATGGCATCAAAGGCGGAAAACAGCGGCGCAACATCCAAACCGGGTTCCAACTGCGCCAACGCGTATGCCGCAGCTTCCAGAGTGGCCAGGCTATCAGGACGCCTGGCCTTACGAATGCGATAATGACCCTGATAATTCTCCCCTAAACGCACAGCCGATAACTGCTGCAACCAGGGATTAAGCTTGTATATTTTCAACGCCTTGCGCCAAGTACCATCAATCACCACCAGATTGACCGGTTGATTGCCAATTGAAGCAACTCCCGGCAGTTCCTCCAGGGTCCGGCTGTCTTCGGCCGGGTACAACAGCAATGTTTTACGCCCATTTTGCTCAAGCAGATGACGGACGCTGGCAAAGTCGGACTCAGTCTCCCCGACCACCAACACAGAATCCGCTAATACCCGCTGCAATAACCTAACGCTGTTTTTGGCATGCCCGACTTCTGTGGGATGCTGCAGTATCACCAGGGTCGACTCACAAGTCACAGGCTGAATGGCATGGCACAGGCAAGCATTCTGAGGGTAATCACAGCGTGGACAATGGGGGCGTTTGGACATACCGACAGTTACAAGCATCCTGACAATGTCCGAATTATATCAGCAATAAGCTTTACTCGTTTCTCTAGGGTCTGTTGACCTTTCATGGTTGAATTTTGCTCGTTCTAGACGCGCTTTAATCGCGACGCAAGGTGTGTAGCCTAGTGGGCCTAAGCAAATACCTTGCAACAAAGAGTAAAGCGCGTATAGCCGAGCCCTTCGGGCAGCGTTTGTCATCGCTTTCTACTGCATTAACGCTCATTCATGTAGAACAACTACAGCACAATCGCGTTGCTTTGTATAAAACAACGACAAAAAGCTGCAAAAACCATCTTCAAAGGTCAACAGACCCTAGGCTCCCTTGGAGGGGGTAAATCGACCAACCTCCGGCGTGGAAGGGGACCAGTGCGGCGGTCAGTAGCATAATCCCCGGGTTGACTTGGCGCCATTCACCGGCGACCACCCGGCCACACACTAAGCAGACAAAGCCCGGCATAATGCCGGTAACAATGTTGGCGGTCAGTACGATAAATACGCCGCATACCAGGCCTGAAAGCGCATCGATAGCATCGTTGAAGTCTCCAGCTTGCTGACATTGCTTAGCATCAGCAGGCCCACATACATAAGTGCTGGCGCAGTGGCGTAAGCTGGCACCAGATAGCTGATGGGGAGATAAACAACGGCAGCCGGAACAGCACACCGACTGTAACTGTTCACTGAGGGTGTATTGACCACACAGTTCTTTTGTGAGTTGTAG
>JAJNAU010000052.1 GCA_021462625.1 Shewanella sp. | reverse complement strand
GCTTAGGCCCCTAGGCGGCACACCTTGCGTCGCGATTAAAGCGCGTCTAGAACGAGCAAAATTCAACCATGAAAGGTCAACAGACCCTAATCAATTACTCAGGGCGTATAGCATGGAACACTGGTCTGAACTTTATCGGGAACATCTGGCGCGATTGAATGATCGGGTACATGAGATTTTAACCAGAGAAAAATTGACTGGATTGGTTATTCATTCAGGTCAGCTGCATCGACAATTCCTAGATGACATGGACTATCCATTTAAAGTGAATCCTCACTTCAAGGCCTGGGTGCCGGTAGTGAATAACCCTAATTGTTGGTTAATGATTAACGGCCTCGATAAGCCCAGGTTGATTTTCTATAAGCCAAAGGATTTTTGGCACAAAGTGGCTGATCTTCCACCGGGTTACTGTACTTCCCATATTGATATTCAGGTACTGACTAAAGCTGATCAGGTCGCTGCGCTGCTGCCGCCAGATTTACAGGATTGGGCTTATATCGGTGAGCATCTTGATGTTGCCAGCGTGTTGGGGTTTGGCTGGTGCAATCCAGATCCTGTTATGCATTTTATGCACTTTTACAGAAGCATTAAAACCCCTTATGAGCAAGCCTGTGTGCGGCAAGCCAACCGTATTGCAGCGAAGGGACATGTCGCTGCGCGCGAGGCATTTTTCGGCGGTGGCAGTGAATTCGATATTCAGTTGGCTTATCTTGCGGCGACTAGGCAGGGTGAGAGTGACTTACCCTATGCCAATATTATTGGCCTTAACCAGCATGCGGCGATTTTGCATTACATGGCGCAGGAACGTAAATCACCGACTCAACGGCATTCGATGCTGATTGATGCTGGGGCTGCCTATATGGGATATGCTGCCGATATTACTCGCACATATGCTTTTGAAAAAAATGAATTTCACGATCTCATCAGGGCAATGGACGATTTGCAGCGAGAGGTTATCGGCATGATGAAAGTCGGGCTGTCCTACATTGACTTACACCTGGCTACCCATGAAAAGCTGGCGGGAGTACTTCAGCAATCAGGACTGGCGACAGGAGATGCACAGGCACTCGTCTCTACCGGGGTTACCCGAGCCTTCTTTCCACACGGGCTGGGACATATGCTTGGGCTGCAGGTTCATGACGTCGGTGGCTTTGCGCAGGATGAATGGGGAACCCATCTGGCTGCGCCTGCTGAGCATCCATTTTTGCGTTGTACGCGGGAGTTGACCGCAGATCAGGTGCTGACCATTGAGCCTGGTCTGTATATCATTGATTGCCTGTTGGCGGAACTCAAGGACACCGGGGCTGCACAGTTGGTAAACTGGCAAAAGGTGGAGGCATTCCGTCCTTTTGGCGGCATACGTATTGAAGATAACGTCATTGTGCATGAGAGCGGCATAGAAAATTTGACCCGAGAGTGTGGATTAGTTGAGTGAGTCTTTCCCCATACCGGCTGCTGAGTTGGTATTTGAACAAGAGATAAAGCACAGCCGCTTTATTTCTCTGTTGTTTCATTGTCAAAGTGCTGATGATTTTCGCGATATACTCAAAAACATACGTCAGCGCTACCCGGGAGCAACCCATTACTGTCAGGCATTTGTCGCCGGCAGACCCGGTGATACCATGGCGGTGGGATTTAGTGATGACGGAGAGCCTGCCGGCAGCGCCGGACGTCCTATGCTGGCGGTATTGCAGGGCAGTGGTATCGGTGAGATTGGCGCAGTGATAGTGCGTTACTACGGTGGGATTAAGCTCGGTGTGGGGGGCTTGGTCAGGGCCTATGCCTCGGGGCTGAAACAGGCTTTGCCTCAGTTAACCACCGAGCTGAAGCTGCTTAGGTTCCCAGCCCGTTTGGAGTGCGATTATGCAATGCTGCGGGATGTGGAGTATGTGATTGAATGTCATCAGGGAGTGATCATCCACAGGGATTTTGGTGGCGCGGTTGCCCTGACGTTTGAGCTGCCTGAAAGTCAACGCCTTGAGCTTAATCAACAATTGGCAACAGTGAGTCAGGGGGCTGTTCAGGCCTGTTTTGACCAGTGAGTGACCTAGGTCTTTATGATACGAAAATGCAGGTCTTATTTAGACATAGCAGTGAACCGTACAACATGACAGAAGCCTTTGAATGCAATACAGAACAATAATAAGAATTATAGGCCTGTTGGTGGGCTTGTTCTCCATGTCCATGCTGCCGTCGGCGCTGGTCGCCTTTATCTATAAAGATGGTGGGGGAGCCGCTTTCTTTCAGGCATTTTTTGTCAGTCTGTTTATCGGTTTTTTGCTCTGGTACCCCAATCGCCAACATAAAGCGGAGTTGAGAACCCGGGAAGGGTTTCTGATTGTGGTGCTGTTCTGGACTGTGCTGGGGCTGATAGGTACCTTACCCTTCATATTTTCCAGTCAGCCTGAGCTGAGTTGGACTGACAGTATTTTTGAATCTTTTTCTGCACTCACGACAACAGGCGCCACGGTGATTGTCGGCCTGGATTCACTGCCTAAGGCGATATTGTTCTATCGCCACTTGCTTCAGTGGCTTGGCGGGATGGGGATCATTGTGCTGGCGGTTGCGATTCTGCCGGTTCTGGGCGTAGGGGGGATGCAGTTGTACCGGGCAGAGATCCCAGGACCGGTAAAAGACTCTAAAATGACCCCGCGCATTGCTGAAACCGCCAAGGCGCTTTGGTATATCTACCTGCTGTTGACTATTGCCTGCGGGCTGGCCTACTGGGTGGCTGGTATGAGTATTTTTGATGCCATTTGCCACTCATTTTCGACCATCGCTATTGGTGGATTTTCTACTCATGATGCCAGCATGGGGTATTTTGATAATCCGACTATCAATATGATTTGTGTGGTGTTTCTGTTGATCGCCGCGATCAACTTCAGCGTTCACTTTGCTGCCTTTTCGCGCCGGGGTATCAATCTCAAGGTGTACTTTCGGGACACTGAGTTCAAGGTGCTGATCGGGATCCAATTTCTGCTGACGGCCATCTGTTTTGTAACCCTCTACCAAACAGGTATCTATGATTCGGCGGAAGAAACCCTGGATTATGCGCTGTTCCAGGCAGTTTCCATTTCTACCACGGCGGGCTTTGGTACCGAGAGTTTCCATCTGTGGCCATTATTCCTGCCCATGCTGTTGATCTTCTCTAGCTTTATTGGGGGCTGTGGCGGTTCAACTGCAGGTGGTATTAAGATTATGCGGCTAATTTTGTTGCTGTTACAGGGCTCCCGTGAGCTGAAGCGTTTGGTGCACCCCCGGGCGATGTTCTCCATCCGCATTGGCTCTACGGCCTTGCCGGAAAGGGTCATCGACGCGGTATGGGGTTTTTTCTCGGCTTATACTATGGTGTTCGTTATCAGTATGCTGATCCTGCTGGCGCTGGGGATGGATAACGTTACGGCATTCAGCGCCGTAGCGGCCTGTTTAAACAACCTGGGGCCAGGACTTGGAGAGGTGGCCAGCAATTACGCCAGTATCTCCGATGGCGCCAAATGGGTGTTGGTGATTGCTATGTTGTTTGGTCGACTGGAAGTCTTTACATTGTTGGTGTTGTTTACGCCGACATTCTGGAAAAACTGATGAACCGAACCCTGATACTTTATTCCACCGTTGATGGTCATACTTTACGGATTTGCAAGCGCATAGCTGACGTTTTGCTTGCCGGTGGAGAGCTGGTTGAACTGTGTGATATTGAGGCTGTGGATGAGGCTCTGCTGGCTCAACACGACAAGGTATTGGTGGGGGCAAGTATCAGATATGGCAAACACAGGCCTGCTTTGTTTGAGTTTGGGCGTCGTTACCATGCTTTGCTGGATGACAGGATAAACGGCTTTTTTACCGTTAATGTGGTAGCCAGAAAACCATTTAAAAACACGCCGAAGACCAATCCCTATATGCAGAAGTTTCTGGGCTTATCCGCCTGGCAGCCTCAACAACTTGGCGTGTTTGCCGGTAAAATTGATTACTCCAAATACCGCTTGTTTGACCGTACCATGATTCGCTTCATTATGTGGCTGACCAAAGGCCCAACCGATATCCGGGGTACCTTTGAGTTTACCGACTGGGAGATGGTTGATACCTTCGCCAGAGCATTCAACCAGCGTTAGTTCTGTCTATGGTTCACTGTGAAAAGTGGCCACAATCATTTCTGGTTGTCGGGGAGCAGAACTGTTTGTACATGATGGCAATTACTTCCCGCACTTTTTCGTTTTTCAGTTTGTAATAAACAACTTGCGAGCTTTTGCGGCAGTCAACCAGATTCTGTTCACGCAATACGGCCAGATGTTGCGATAGGGCGGATTGACTCAAGGGAATATTTTCATTCAGTTCAGTCACGCTCAGTTCGTTATCCAACAGCTGGCATAGCGTCATCAGACGATAAGGATTGGCAATGGCCTTGAGCCATTTGGCAGCCTGCTCAGCGTTGGTCACCATCTCTTCAGCGTTAATTTCTTTCTGCATTTTCAATTGAGTAGAGGTTTACGGATTAGATAATTCTAATAAAAAGTGCGGCCGCTTGCCAGTGATTCGCTGCATTGTGATTTATTGAGTCCATAAGCTGCGAAATGTGATCTCAAAACAGGCGTGCTTCGCTGCTTGGGTTAACATGGTGTATCTGAATCAAACTTGCCTGGGTGGTAAATGAAATCCGTATTAGTGCTCTATTTTTCGCGGGGTGGCCATACAGCCAAAATTGCCGCTGCAATAGCAACCCGTATCCGCAGTCCGGGGCATCATTGTGATGTGCTCAATATCAATGACGGGGTGGTGCCGGATTGGGATAAGTATGACACCTTGGTGTTAGGTGCCTGTGTTTTGTATGGTACTTATCACAAGTCGGTATTCGCTTTTGTGCAGCAATATCAGAAGCAACTGTCCGCCAAACCCAATAGTTTCTTCTGCGTTAACGTGGTCGCCAGAAAACCGGAAAAGCGGGTATTGGAGAATAACAAGTATCTGCAGAAGTTTTTGATGATGTCGCCCTGGCAGCCGGCCGATCTCAAGATTATTCCCGGTAAGGTCGATTATCCTTCCTGGCCCTGGTATGACAGGCTGGCAATTCAGCTCATCATGAAGATGACTGATGGACCGACAGATCCCAAGTCAGTAATTGACTATACCGACTGGCAGGATGTGGATGCTTATGCGGATCATCTGTTGACGCTGTCCTGACGATGGCGAAGGTGAAGGCATACTGAAGCATGGCCTGTATTGAATGACTGATGACTGAGGCCAAGTGCGGCGGCCATCAGTGCAGGGTGCCCATTTGAGTTGATACGGAAACGCCCGCAGTTGCGGGCGTTTTGATATCTCAACATTTCCAGAATCCGGGATGGAATAATACGGCGACTGTCAGGATTTCCAGTCGTCCCATTAACATACCAATGGCCAATGCCCACTTGGCTACATCCGGCAAACTGGCGAAGTTGCCAGCCGGTCCAATGACTGGGCCAAGCCCCGGGCCGACGTTGGCGACTGCGGTAATGGCACCTGATAGACTGGTTATGGGATCCAGTCCGGTCAGTACCAGTATCAAGCTCAGCAAAGCAATAACGCCCGCCAGCAACAGACAGAATGTCACAATGGAGCGAACAATGTCGTCCGTGACGAAGCGGTTATTATAAGACTGACGGGTAAGGGCATTGGGGTGAAATTGCTGTTTAACCTGAGCTTTCATCACCGACAGAGCAATCTGAAAGCGGAATATCTTGATGCCGCCGGCAGTTGAGCCAGAGCAGCCACCGACCAACATCAAAAACAGGAAAGTGATAAAGGCAAAGCCACCCCAGGTGCCATAATCCGTTAAACCATAGCCTGTGGTGGTGACAACGGATACCACATTGAAACTCGTCAGGCGGATAGCATCGATAAAGGCGATTTCCCGGGTCAGCCACATCCACAGCGCCAGAATCAAAGAAACAACAATCAGCAGTACCACATAGCCTTTGACCTGCTGATCGCCCCAGACCCTGAGGGTGCGGTTTTTCAGACTCTGCATAAACAGCAGCAGTGGCAGGCCTCCGGCAGCCATAAACAAGGTACCTACCCATTGTGCACTGTTGCTGAATTTGGCCATGGACTTATCCGAAGTCGAGTAGCCTCCGGTCGACAGGGTTGTCATGGCGTGGTTAATGGCATCAAACCATTTCATTCCCGCCAGGTGGTAGCTCATCGCACAAAATACTGTCAGCAGGAAATACACCCAGAACAGGTCCTTGGCCATACTGCGGGTTCTGGGAACGGCTTTATCACCCCAGTCAGAGCTTTCGGTACGAAACAGCTTCATCCCCCCCACGTTAAGGAAAGGAAGAATAGCTACCGCCATTACGATGAAGCCTATGCCACCCAGCCACTGCAACAGTGAACGCCACATCAGAATAGCAAGATCCATCTTATCCAGTCCTGACAACACAGTGGATCCAGTCGTTGTCACCCCTGACATAGTTTCGAAAAAGGCGTCCGTATAATTGATGCCGTGGTACAGGGTAAAGGGCATGGCTGCAAACAGGCTGACGATAAACCAAGTCAAACTGGTAAGCAGAAACATGTCCCGGATATTTAGCGTGAGATGATGGCGTTTGCCGCTTTTAATGCAGATGCTGGCCACTGTGCCGGTCAGCAGGGCGGAGAGCATAAATGCGCCTGCAGTTTCTTCGCCATGGAACAGGGCAAAGACCAAAGGCAGACACATAAACCCAGCCATCATCGACAGTAGAATGCCTAGAATGAACAGTAAGTGTTTGATATTAAGCATAATGTTAGCTTGTCAGGCTCAAAAGAAGAAGGCGCTCGGCTGGAACAGTTTTTCCACTTCACCGATAAATTTCTTGTTGACCAAAAATAGAATCACATGATCCCCCTGTTCGATCACTGTCTTATCGTGTGCCATCAGCACTTCGTCATCGCGGACGATCGCGCCGATAGTTGTGCCGGGTGGCAGTTTAATGTCTTCCACGGCTTTGCCAACCACTTTGGAGGTGGCCGGATCACCGTGGGCTATGGCTTCAATCGCTTCTGCAGCGCCGCGTCGGAGTGAATAGACGTTGCAGATATCACCCTGACGGATGTGGGTCAACAGTGCAGAGATAGTCGCCTGCTGGGGAGAGATGGCGATGTCGATATTGGCTTCCTGCACTATGTCGACATAGGCCTCACGCTGGATCAGAACCATGACTTTTTTGGCTCCCATGCGTTTGGCCAGTAAAGCAGACATGATATTGGCATCATCGTCGTTGGTGACAGCAATAAACACATCGGTTTGATCTATATGCTCTTCTTGCAGCAACTCCTGATCTGAGGCATCACCGCAGAATACTGTGGTGTTTTCCAACTTTTCCGACAGCAACTCGCCCTGTTCCTTGCGGTGTTCAATCAGCTTGACCGAGTGATTGCGCTCAAGCTTTTTGGCAAGACCAAAACCAATGTTACCCCCTCCGGCAATCATGATATTGCGATAGGAGTTGTCCAGCTTCTGCATTTCACTCATGATTGCGCGGATATGTCGACTATCGGCGACGAAGAACACCTCATCATCGGCTTCGATAATCGTGGTTCCCCGGGGCATGATAGGCCGGCCCTGCCGGAAGATGGCAGCGACCCGGGTATCAATATTGGGCATATGCTCTCGCAGGGTTGCCAGGGCATTACCCACCAGATGGCCCCCATAATAGGCGCGTACCGCCACCAAGCTGAGGCGACCTTCAGCGAACTCAAGGACTTGCAAAGCTCCCGGATACTCAACCAATCTGTGTATGTAAGCGGTCACTAACTGCTCTGGGGCGATCAACTCATCAATGATGAACCCGCCTCGGATGCGGTTTTCACTTTTCTTGGTTTCGCTGTTGATAAAAAGCTTGTCCCTGAGGCTCAGGTAGGGCGTAGATCGAATACGGGCAATCTTGGTTGGAGTGCCGTACAGGGTGTAGGCAATCTGGCAGGCTGCCATGTTGCACTCATCGCTGTTGGTTACCGCAATCAACATATCGGCATCTTCGGCACCGGCTTCCTTGAGTACATCCGGATGGGCGCCGTGACCGGTAATTACCCTCAGGTCAAATTTGTCCTGCAGGTATTGCAATCTGGCTCTGTTTGTGTCGATCAGGGTGATATCGTTATTTTCACCCACCAGATTTTCGGCCAGGGTTCCACCTACCTGTCCTGCGCCTAAAATGATAATTTTCATTCCGTTGCCCGTTCGATGCTATCGCTGTGGTTCAATGCTACCGGGATTAGATTAGCTTATCACCCCTGTTTGCGCAGACGCGCATAATAAAATCCATCCATCTGTTGCTGGCCAGGCAGGATTTGCCAACCCGTTTCACCAGCATTACTTTGTGGCAGGACATCTAGGGTAGCATTCGCCGTACGTGCAAGGAAGGCGTTGATCTGGTCGCAGTTTTCCGCCGGCATAATGGAGCAGGTGGCGTACAGCAGGGTGCCCCCGGGCTTCAGCCACTGCCAGCAATGATCGAGGATCTTGCTTTGCAGTGCAGCCAGTTCTTCAATATCCTTGGCTTTGCGCAACCACTTGATATCCGGGTGACGACGGATCACACCGGTTGCAGAGCAGGGCGCATCCAGCAAAATACGATCAAACTTATCTCCCTGCCACCAACTGTCAATATCCGTGGCATCGCCGTGGATGACTTCGGCCTGATGGTTCAGGCGGATCAGGTTTTCATTGACTCTTTTCAGGCGCTTGTCATCGAAGTCTACCGCCACAAGAGAGGCTTTGGGCGTTAACTCCAAAATATGACAGGTCTTGCCGCCGGGCGCTGCACAGGCATCTAGAATGAGTTCATTATCTTTGGGTTCCAGCAGTGTGGCTGCCCATTGTGCGGCGCCATCCTGTACAGAAACAAGACCCTCAAAGAAGCCGGGTAGCAGGCCGACATCAGCAGGGGAGTCAAGCAAAATAGATTGTGGCGCACAGCCCGCTGAGGCGGTAATCTGCGCGTGTGCCAAAGCGTTCAGGTATTCATCTCTGGACTGTTTCTGAGCATTGCTTCGCAGCCACATGGGAGGACGCATTTGCGATTGCTCGATGATCTCCTGCCATTGATCCGGATATGCGGCTTTCAGGGATTTAACAATCCAGCCTGGCATATTGAATTTCAGGGTATCGTTATCTTCGGGAAGGGATGCCTGATTGCGCTGAATCGTGCGTAGCACACCGTTTACCACTTTCACCAGATTTTCAAAGCCCAGCAGACGACAGGCTTCTACTGTTTCAGAAATCGCAGCATGGGCAGGAATTCGGGTGAAGTAGAGTTGATAGCAGCCAACCAGCAGCAGCTGGTGGATGATGCGCTGTTTACCCTTGATGGGCTTACTCAGGCAATCACTGACCTGCTTATCCAGCTGGGGTAGATGGCGCATCACACCATAGCAGATTTCAGCCAGCAGACCTTTGTCTTTGCTATTACTGACCTTGGTCTGTTGTTCTGGCAGCGCGGCAGACAGAGAGATGCCCCGCTCCAGTACGTCGAATACGGCTTTGGCCGCCAGTGCTCGAATATTCATGTTTTACTCTGCCTGTATGCCGGCCAAAACTGTACCTGGCGTAAACCATTCGCCCCGGGCATTCAAAATATCAGCCACTGCCAGCGGCTTCTTACCCGCTAGCTGCATGGTTTTGAGTACCAGTACGCCTTCTCCGGTGGCGATCTCCAGTCCCTGCCTACCCGCCGCGACTACCGTCCCCGGGGCCACCTGACTGGTGGATGCTTTTACTTCAGCTTGCTGTACTTTTATGGTCTGGCCTTCATGCTCAAAGTGGCTGATTGGCCAGGGATTGAATGCGCGGATTTCGCGCCACAGATTGATGGCAGGTTTTGACCAGTCGAGGCGGGCCTCTTCTTTGCTCAGCTTCTCGGCATAGTTAGCCAGGGATCCATCCTGCTTTTCGGCTGTCAGAGTACCTGCCGACAGTCCTTCCAGTGCCTGCAGCAGGGCGTCTGGTCCCTGTGTCGCCAGCTTTTCGTACAATGTGGCAGAGGTGTCATCGTCCTCGATCTTGAGCTGAGTTTTCAGCAGCATATCGCCGGTATCCAGACCAACATCCATCTGCATGATGGTGATACCTGTCTCTTGGTCACCCGCCCACAGGGCGCGTTGGATCGGTGCGGCGCCGCGCCAGCGTGGCAGGATGGAACCATGCACATTAATACAACCCAACCTGGGCATATCCAGCACCGCTTTGGGCAGGATTAGGCCGTAGGCGACTACCACCACAATGTCGGCATTCAGAGTGGCTAATTCCTGCTGCGCCTCCTCGTTACGCAGTGAGACTGGCTGGAATACAGGGATATTATGTTCCTGCGCCAACGCTTTCACCGGGCTTGGAGTCAGTTTCTTGCCTCGTCCTGCGGGTCTGTCCGGCTGAGTATAGACAGCGATAATATTGTGGTGCGAGCCAATTAACGCCTGTAGATGGCGAGCGGCAAAATCCGGCGTACCGGCAAAAATGATATTAAGTGGTTTCAAGTGAGATCCTGAGTATCAGTTGGCTTTAGCCTGGCGTGCGGCCTTTTCCATTTTCTGGCGAATACGCTGGCGTTTCAGTGGCGACAGATAATCCACAAATAATTTGCCCTGCAGGTGATCCATCTCGTGTTGAATACAGATGGCAAACAGCCCTTCGGCTTCAACGGTGAACTCGTTGCCGTGACGATCCTGCGCCTTTACCGTGACTCGCTCACAGCGGTCTACCTTGGCAAATATGCCTGGCACCGACAAACATCCTTCCTCATTACAAAAGTCACCGCTGGATGACAGGACTTGCGGATTAATAAAGACTTTCGGACGGTCCACTTCATCCTGCAGGTCCATCACAATCAGTTGGTGATGAAAATTAACCTGAGTGGCAGCAAGCCCGATGCCTTTTTCCTGGTACATGGTGTCAAACATGTCGTCAATTTGGGTTTGCAGGGCAGCACTAAAATCAATGACGGGTTTGGCGATTGTGCGTAATCTTTCATCCGGGAAACAGAGCACCTGGAGTAAAGCCATAATAGTTAAGCTCTTAACAAGTCTGTCAAAATTATACCAGTTGGTTATACTGGCCTGTGTGGTTGGATTAATTTTAATCCCAAGCGGCATTCATTGACAGCAAAAGCTCACTGAAGAGCCAATCATCATGGACGGTCCGATGAAACGCATTTTATTACCCTTAACGCTGGGGGTGGCTTTGGTAGCCCAGGCAGGTGCAGCGCTGGCAGATGTAATCACCCTGAAATCCGGGTATCCCGATTCCTATGTCGTGCAAAAAGGTGACACGCTGTGGGACATATCAGCTCACTTTCTGAATGATCCTTGGCGCTGGCCAAATTTGTGGGGTAACAATCCGCAAATTGCCAATCCTCACCTGATTTATCCCGGGGACAAACTCAGCCTTATTTTCATCGATGGTCAGCCCAGACTGGTGCATAAGCCCGTGGTGCGCAAATCCCCAGAGGGGCGGGCACAGCCTAAGGGAGATGCGGTACCTACAGTTGATTTGGCGCTGATCCAGCCCTATTTGATTCAAAACAGAGTGGTAGACGCAGCCTGGTTCAAGCAACAGCCGCTTTTGCTCGGTGGTGAAACGGCGTCACGACACCATGTTGCAGGTCAACAGGTCTATGTTGACGGCTCTTTGCCTGTTGGCCAGAAAGTTGGCTTCTATACAGGTGGCAGAGTCTTCAATCGTGAAGGTGATGGTGAGACTTTGGGGCAGGAAGCTATTTTAACGGCAACCGGACAGGTCGTCGCCAGTGGTGATTTATCCACTGTGATGTTAAAAACCAGCTTCAGGGAAACTAAACCGGGCAACAGATTATTGGCACTGGATGATTCCGCTTTGTTGCCTGTTTATTTTGTGCCAAAGGCGGCTGAGGTGAGTGAGCCGACGAAAATTCTGGCTTCAGGTATCGATATCCGTGAAATGGGTAAGCTGGATGTGGTCTACATTGACCGCGGCGCTGTTGATGGTGTTACCCAGGGCGATGTGTTTGCCATATTCAGGGATGGTGATGAAGTCGTCATCGACAAAGATGGAATACCGGTGCCTTCTGCCGATCGTTCGTCTTATGATAAGGTGTTGGCGACCATTTCAGATACCAGTACTTAT
Source organism: Shewanella sp. (assembly GCA_021462625.1). Taxonomy (GTDB): domain Bacteria; phylum Pseudomonadota; class Gammaproteobacteria; order Enterobacterales; family Shewanellaceae; genus Shewanella. Next base: position 7,661 of record JAJNAU010000052.1, on the reverse strand, counting down.
CAGTTACCTGCCAACTATCATGGTAACCTGATGGTTTTTAAAGTGTTTAATAACACCGCGCTGGGGCTGATTATGGTCAATGAGCGGCCGGTGCGGGTGAACGACAGGTTGGAAACTCCTAAGCCACCTTTGCTCGGAGAATAGCGCTGAGAGACTGTCTGCCTGATTGGCTGGCCGTTGCTGCTGTATCGGGTCTGGGGCCTGCCGGAATACAACGCCAATTGCAATCCATGACGCTGTCTGAGCTTAGGCAGCGTCTTGAATTTGAGCCAGAGTCTCTTGAGGGAATCATTCCCGGGCGTATCAACTTGCATCCTGAGCGAATAGATACTGCGCTGGCATGGCAGGATGCTGCCACCGACAATGCGATTATATGTCTTGATGATCCCGCTTATCCGCCACTATTGCGCACTATCTACGACCCTCCTCCTTTACTCTTTGTCAAGGGACGACCTGAGTTGATGCTGGTCCCAGCTGTTGCTGTGGTGGGCAGTCGCAGTGCCAGCCATGCCGGTTTGCAAAGCAGCCGTATGCTCAGTCACCAACTGGCTGTTCGGGGCATGATGATTTGCAGCGGCCTGGCTTCCGGAATAGATGCTGCCGCGCACCTTGGGGCGCTGGATGCTGCAGGTGCAACGGTTGCAGTTTTGGGGACCGGAGTTGATGAGTGTTATCCCAGACGTAACTTACAACTATACCGGTCGATTCGGGAGCAGGGTTGTCTGATCAGCGAATTTTGGCCGGATACTAAAGCCTATGCCGGTAATTTCCCCAAACGTAATCGCATTATCAGTGGCATCTCTTTGGGGACGCTGGTGGTGGAGGCCAGATTAAAAAGTGGCTCACTCATCACCGCCAGGCTGGCGGCAGAGCAGGGGCGGGAGGTTTTTGCTGTGCCCGGTGGAATTTTGGGCGGTCAGAGCAAGGGTTGTCATGAATTGCTTAAAAAGGGGGCCAAACTGGTGGAGAATGCAGTCGATATTACTGAAGAGCTTGCGGCTCTGTGTGGATCGCACCTTGAAGCCCTGCCATTGTGTCACCATATAGTGCAGGGTAGTGCCGCTGAGTTGCCAACTCCTTCTTTGTTGTCTAGTGTCAGATATGAAGTGACAACTTTGGATGAGGTGGTTGAACATAGTGGGAAAACGATAGATCACGTGTTGGAACAAATACTTGAACTTGAATTACAGGGCTGGGTTGCTGCGGTGCCCGGAGGTTACGTCAGACTAAAGAGGAACTAGCCATGTTCGACATTCTCATGTATCTGTTGGAAAACTATGTGCACAACGAAATGGAAATGATGCTGGATGAGGATGAACTGACTCAGGAATTGACCCGGGCAGGATTCCATCAGTCAGAAATTCTGAAAGCTCTCTCGTGGCTTGAACATCTTGCCGAATTGCAGGAGAGTGACAAACCCTACCTGCGAACCCATGACCAAACTTCTTTCCGTATCTACACCGATGCTGAAATGACCAAACTGGATGTCGAGTGCCGTGGCTTTCTGTTGTTCCTTGAGCATATCCAGGTGCTCAATGTCACCACCCGGGAGATGGTTATCGACAGAGTTATGGAGCTTGATGAGCCTACACTGGTGCTGGATGATCTCAAGTGGGTAATTCTGATGGTGCTGTTTAATGCACCTGGCAATGAGTCCGCTTATGCCCAGATGGAAGATCTAGTTTTCGAACAGCCTGATGGCATGCTGCATTCCTGACACTATCCACGGAAATCCCGGACAAAAACGATCGTTTATGCAGTTTTGAAATTATAGAGGAGGCCTTGGCCTCCTTTTTGATGCCCGGTTACTGTGACTGATACCTTCAGTCCACCACTAAGGAAGGTCATCTGTATTAAAAGTGCTGGTGCAATCCGTGTGTCAGCAGGTGCTGAGGTTGTAGATAGTCACGGTAGGCATAGCGGTCTATTTTATTTGACGACCTGATGCCTCTTCCTCTCCGGTTTGTTTTGCTAATTCATCGAGCCATTGTGTAAATTTGCTGTCCAATTCACTTAACTCTTTAAGTTTGTTCATGTATCCATCGAAATAGTTAGATTTGAGGAAGGAGGCAGCCTGTTGCAACCCGGCTTGATGTCGCTCTACCATAAAACGCACCGTCAGATAACTCTAGGGTCTGTTGACCTTTAAAGATGGTTTTTGCAGCTTTTTGTCGTTGTTTTATACAAAGCAACGCGATTGTGGTGTAGTTGTTCTACATGAATGAGCGTTAATGCAGTAGAAAGCGATGACAAACGCTGCCCGAAGGGCTCGGCTATACGCGCTTTACTCTTTGTTGCAAGGTCTTTGCTTAGGCCCACTAGGCGGCGTACCTTGCGTCGCGATTAAAGCGCGTCTAGAGCGAGCAAAATTCAACTATGAAAGGTCAACAGACTCCAGCGATAGGTATAGTCGACACCATCTTCGTACCTGATCGCAAAAATTCGCGCCAGTGGTGGCCTCTCTTGTTGTTCACCCTTTATCAGCCCCACGGCCTTGGGATTGTCTTTACCCTTTAGATATGTATTTGGCTATGCCTTCCGTCCACCAGACCAGGTGTGAAGGGAAGTGTTCAAACCCTGCATATTTAACATAACGACCATCCAGGTAATGCACGTATTCATGATTCAGGTTCCAAATTGCAAAATCATCGACCTAAAACTGCCGAAACGTGAAGAAGCTGGCCTGATTGTCCGGGTTTAGAGGGGGTCCCTCGATGTACATGCCACCGTTGTCGGTACTGATGTCATAAACAACTGACCATAAGCATTGTACTGGCTCCAGTTGGTAAAGGTGACGACCTGAAGCGCTTCATTATGATCGTTGGCAACGGGCTGTTTGCCCGTGGCCAGTAGGGTATGAAAATCTTCTTCCAGAGAAGTGAGCTTGCTGCAACTGATGCTCAGCTCATCTGAAGTGAGATCCTGATGTCGAATATACAGAGTATCTGAACACTGATGAATATGGGGCAGGACCTTATCCACTGCAGGGATCTGGCAAATATCAGGTTGTTGCTCCCACAGCTGCTTTTTCCCAAAGATATTGACGTGGTAGCCGAGTGTATAGCTCTGTTTGGCGCCTTCGCCTCTATGATACAGATCCTGGCGGGCAATGGTCGCTGCCCGTTCATGCACCAGAGCCTCCGTCGCTGATTGATTATCGGTCAGTGTCCAGTAACCATTCTCCAGCTGGTCGACTCTTTGGCGACCTGCGATTCGGTAAATGCTGATAGTGCATCGAAGATGGTGACAGCTGTCACAGCGGCGTCGAATTCAGAGTCTTTGTGCTTCTGGCCTAAGGGCAGCACAAAGCCGTAGACTCTCAGGGTTTCCCACTGGGCATAGTCGGATGCCAGGCTGGGCTTAACATGATTAAGCTGTGCCAATTAGGGGGTCAGCCTTGGCAGTAGTGATTCAACCTGAGTCGGGATCTGTTCGTTAAAATAGCGATACAGGGTAACGGCAAAGTGCTCCTGAAGCCGCGGTGTCGCCGGCAGGTTCTGGAGATTGGCTGCCAGTCTGTCTAAATCAGATTCGTTTAACGCCTTGTTGTCGCCGTAATAACTGAACGCCCGCAGGTAATAGAGCAGTTTATCCAGCGCCTCGGGGGACTCAGTTTGTCCCAACTTAAAGATGGTCTCTTTGGCCGTGAGCAGATCAAACTCCGCTTCTCCAGTGAAGTAATACTGCGCATTGTGTTGCAGTAGCGCATCTGCCTTGGGAGTTGGTCGTTCAGGCAGGCTAAGCTGACTGCATCCGACAATGCCTGAAATTGTAATTGCCAGTAGCAGTGCGTTCAGTTTTATGTTTGCTCTACAACCCCATTACAATCCCATATACAACATATTAACCCGGTGGCGCTGAGTATATGGATATTTCACACGCTTCCTGAGTGCCTGAATTCCATCCGGGCATCAGGCTTGGTAAAATAGCTTGGCCCCACAGCAGGAAATATCCATGTCTAAGATTGATGAACAGCTTTTCAGTGCCCATGAACATGCGCTGGAGAAAGAATACGAACTCTGTCCCAAATGCGGTAGCGAGTTGTCTGTCCGTCATTCCAAACAGGGTAGTTTTGTGGGTTGTAACAGCTATCCTGTTTGCGACTATACCCGGCCACTGGTGCAGCATGAGAATCTGGAAGCTCAGGTGATTGAGGGCTCTGTGTGTCCCGAATGTGGTCATGAGTTGGCGGTAAAATCCGGCCGTTTCGGTATCTTTATCGGCTGTACCAACTACCCGGATTGTCACCATATTGAAAAACTGACCCAGGATGAGGCCGATGCAATAGATTGCCCGGTTTGCGGCAAAGGCCATATGGAGCAAAGAACCAACCGTTATGGCAAACCATTTTATGCCTGCAATACCTATCCTAAGTGCAAGTTTCTGGTGAACTACCCGCCAGTGGCTGCACATTGTCCGGATTGTGGTTTCGGTATTTTGGTTGAGCGTAATACTGCGTCCGGAAGACGCCTGGAATGTCCGCAAAAATCCTGTAAATACAAACGGCAACTCTAACATCGCTGGGAGTTTGCGCTGTCAATTTGCGATCCTGATCACAATGTTTGGCGCCGGGTGGGGAGATGGTTATAATCTGCTGCGGTCGGGGTGGGTTTGATGGTCTTTTTTCAGGATATGCTAGGGTCTGTTGACCTTTCATGGTTGAATTTTGCTCGTTCTAGACGCCTTTAATCGCGACGCAAGGTGTGCCGCCTAGTGGGCCTAAGCAAATACCTTGCAACAAAGAGTAAAGCGCGTATAGCCGAGCCCTTCGGGCAGCGTTTGTCGTCGCTTTCTACTGCATTAACGCTCATTTATGTAGAACAACTACAGCACAATCGCGTTGCTTTGTATAAAACAACGACAAAGTGCTGCAAAAACCATCTTCAAAGGTCAACAGACCCTAATAACAGGTAGAGCCAAGATGCTGCAATTGCACCCATCAGATGCAAACAATGTCATTCAACAGGGCTGCGTTATCGCCTATCCAACTGAAGCTGTCTATGGCTTGGGCTGTGATCCGGACAATGATGCAGCTATCGAAAAGCTGCTGCAAATAAAGCAGCGCTCCTGGCAAAAAGGCTTAATTTTGGTCGCCGCCAATATGCAACAGCTGGCTCCCTATGTTGATTTCAGCTGTCTGAGCAGTGAGCAGCTGCAGCGGACTGAGGTTAAATGGCCAGGCCCTTTCACTTTTGTGATGCCTGCCTTTCCTCAAACTTCAACTATGCTCCGGGGCCAATTCGATTCGATTGCTGTTAGAGTGTCTGCACATCCTGTTGTCAGGGAGCTTTGTGAAGCAATTGGCAAGCCTTTGGTCTCGACCAGTGCTAATTTAGCCGGTGAAGAGCCTGCATTGCATGCAGAGACTATTTTGAGTGACTTTGCCGATCAGGTTGATGCCCTCATCCTGGGTGAGTTGGGACTGCAGCGTCAGCCATCAACCATCATAGATGCCATCAGTGGACAAGTATTAAGACAAGGATAACCAGTATGGGATCACTGGACAGCGGCCAGGTAAAGGCCTTTTTAATTGCTTTGCAGCAGCAGATCTGTGAAGGACTTGAGCGACTCGATGGTCAGGCGACTTTTCTTGCTGACAGCTGGGTTCGTGAAGAAGGCGGTGGTGGCACCAGCCGTGTGTTGCGTGACGGTGCGGTTTTTGAGCAGGCGGGAGTAAATTTCTCGTACGTGACCGGTGCCATGATGCCTGCGTCTGCCACAGCTCATCGTCCTGAGTTGGTGGGACGAAGTTTTGAAGCTATGGGGGTCTCTGTGGTGATCCATCCCCGCACTCCCTATATTCCAACTACCCATGCCAACGTTCGCTTTTTAGTTGCCCATAAAGAAGGTGAAGATCCGGTCTGGTGGTTTGGTGGTGGCTTTGACCTGACACCTTATTACCCATTTTATGAAGATGTCGTGGGTTGGCACCAAACTGCCAGAGACATTTGCCAACCCTTCGGTGAAGAGGTTTATCCCAAATACAAGCAGTGGTGTGACGAATACTTTTTCCTGCCACACAGGGGGGAAACCCGTGGTGTTGGCGGCTTGTTCTTTGATGATCTCAATGCCTGGGGATTTGATCGCTGTTTTGATTTTATGAAAGCCATCGGTGAGGGATTCCTCAAGGCTTATGCGCCGATTGTTGAGCGCCGCAGGGACACTAAGTATGGGGAGCGTGAACGGCAATTTCAGCTTTACCGTCGTGGCAGGTATGTAGAATTTAATCTGGTATATGACAGGGGCACTCTTTTTGGGCTTCAGACGGGCGGGCGAACCGAGTCTATTCTGATGTCCATGCCGCCTTTGGTTCGTTGGGAATACTGCTACAGTCTTGAGGAAAGCAGTCCTGAGGCGGAACTGTATCAAATTTATCTTAAGCCCCGTCAGTGGCTGGTTTAACTGATCCGTAAAAGAGTAAGCTGACAACAGCCGGCAATTGCTGGCTTTGTCGTTATTTGGTAACCAATGCATGCTCCCTGTGGGTTATTGGTTTCGCATATGGTCAGCCAATTGAGATATTGCCTGAAAGATAGCTTGCCGGTGTTGAGGGTCTTTGATCTCTTTAACTAACGCGGCTTTCATGCAGATTAGCCATTGATCCCGCAGGTTCCCGTCAATGGCAAAGGGCATATGTCTGGCCCGCAATGCGGGGTGACCATACTTCTGCTGATACAGCTGTGGCCCCCCAAGCCAACCGCTGAGAAACTCAAAAAACTTTTGCTCTGATTGTGCAATCGGTGCTCTGTGTATCTCCAGCAATTCCCGGGTTTCCGGTCGGCTTTGCATTTCCCGATAAAAACGGTGGGCCAGCGCTTTTATCACGGTTTCTCCGCCGATTCTGTCATAAGCATTGGACTGCTGAGGATCCCGCTCGCTGTTGTCTGTACTTTCCTGGCTGCTCAATAGCCACTTGAACCATTTCATCTATGCTGAGGACTTCTCTTGACTGATATTCCCCAGAGTTTACAGCAGCATCAGCTCAGGAATACAGGACAATCTGATTGACTGGTTTGCACTCATCTTTGCTGCAGGTAGACTGCCTGTAACTCAGGTTATAACGCAGGTTGATGATGTCTGATAAATACGCCGTATTTGGCAACCCCATTGCTCACAGTAAATCTCCCGCTATCCATGCAGCCTTTGCTGCGCAGACTCATCAGGATATGAGTTATGAATCGATATTGGCGCCGGTGGATGGATTTGAAACGGCAATTCGCCACTTTATGCTTGAAGGAGGACAAGGTGCAAATGTCACGGTTCCTTTCAAAGAGCAGGCTTACCAACTTTGCGATCAGATGAGTGATGAGGCGCGCCTCGCCGGAGCAGTGAATACCCTATGTTTTCTGAATGATGGTCGTATTCTGGGCGATAACACGGATGGTTTCGGGCTGGTGGCCGACTTACAACGCTATCTCGATTTACAAGGTAAGCGCATCTTGCTCATCGGGGCCGGTGGTGCCGCTAGGGGAGTTATTCTGCCATTATTGCAGGCTGCACCGGTTGAATTGGTGATCTGTAATCGCGCAGAGGCCAAAGCACAGGCGTTGGCTGCGATATTCAGGGAGTATGGCTGTATTAAGGCTCAAGCAATGGCAGCTCCCGGGAAGGACTTCGATATTGTTATCAACTCGACGTCTGCCAGTCTGGCCGGTGAGCTT
>JAJNAU010000051.1 GCA_021462625.1 Shewanella sp. | reverse complement strand
GCGCTTCGTGGTGAACTGCTTTTCAAAAACAAAAACAGCCCTGCTTTAGCAGAGCTCTTTTTATATTCGCCTTAACTGAACGGTATTGCGGCAAAGCGGACGTTTTGTTTATCAGAGAAGCGATTAAGCTACTGTCTTTTTGGATTTACGGGCGGCCACCGACTTCTCAATATGCTCGATGATCTTTTCAGCCACCTTGATTCCTGTAGCCAGCTCTATGCCCTCAATGCCCGGAGCGGAATTCACCTCGAGCACCAACGGACCTCGGGCCGAGCGCAAAATATCCACCCCGGCAACGCCCAGCCCCATAGCCTTGACGGCCGCGACGGCGGTTTTGCGCTCTGCCGGGGTAATTTTTATTTTTTCCGCAGTACCGCCAAGGTGCAGGTTCGAGCGGAAGTCGCCTTCCGGTCCCTGACGTTTCATGGCAGCAACCACTTTGTCGCCCACCACAAAACAGCGAATGTCGCTGCCATTGGACTCCTTGATGTACTCCTGCACCATAATATTAGCTTTCAGCCCCAGGAAGGCTGCGATCACGCTCTCTGCCGCCTTCTTGGTTTCCGCCAATACCACACCAATCCCCTGAGTCCCTTCCAGCAGTTTGATCACCAGCGGCGCACCGCCCACCATGCTGATCAAATCGGGAATATCATCCGGCTTGCTGGCAAATCCAGTAATGGGCATCCCCACGTTCTGACGCGACAGCAACTGCAGCGCCCGCAGCTTATCCCGGGAGCGGGAAATGGAGATGGAATCATTGATGGCATACACACCCATCATCTCAAACTGACGCACCAGGGCGCACCCATAAAAGGTAATACTGGCGTGAATACGGGGAATGATAGCGTCAAACTGACCAATATCTTCCCCTTCAAGATGAATTGTCGGCCGCACCGAATTGATGTTCATGTAGCAATTCAACGGATTGATCACCAGTGCCTCATGCCCTCTGGACTCACAGGCCTCCACCAGACGACGGGTGGAGTACAGCTCCGGATACTGCGACAAGATACCAATTTTCATGAAATTTCCAGCTCAATAAAAATGATCGAAGCACGCCTCCTACAGGGAGGCCTGTCAAGGACTGAATCAGTCAGACCGTCCCCTGAAGGTGGCCAAGGCGCGAATTTTTGGCCATTCTGGCATATTTGGCAAGCAGAATCTCTCAGCAGCCGTAGTGTTGCCGGATTCACGCCACACTCAATGATTGTGAACAATTTCAAATATTCGACATTCACTCCAGAATAAGCACCACATTTTCCTTTTCAGCAAAATACTTTTTCGTTAGAAATTGCCCCGAAAAGCAACCGTCAACCCGCCAGGGCGGGCGAACTCAATGGAGCCATACACCATGCCTAAGATTGTTGATATTTCAGTGCAGGACGATCTCGAAATGGACGATATGTCCCAGCCTCAGAATCCACAGGCTGCCCAATTCATGGAGCAAAAACGCCGATTAAAGCGGCGATTGGATGACTATTTCGAGCAGCGCGAATTGCGTCGGGCGTTAGGACTGGACGACTGAGCTGTTACCGTTCTCTCCGGTCACCGGCCCTCAATGGGCCGGTTGCTCCCATTTATCTTCCAGGATTTCAACAAGCTATAGCAGTATCTCTGCGCAGTTCCCTGTGTTATAACCCTATCAACAGTGCACCGATGTTCCCCACCCGACCCTAACTGAGTCTGGTCGTCGGTCAACAAGGTAAAAATGGAATTCCTACCATGTCTTCGGTTGAACAGGCCTATAAAGAAAATCTCAAAATTTTTTCCGATGAATTGATTCGACTGCAAGCTCCGTTGCAGGTGCTCGACGCCATTAAATGGCCCAGAGAGCAGGAACTCAGGTTTCTCGCCAGCGGCGGCCAGCGGATGCCGGACATAGATACCGACTATTACCATTGCCGCAAACTTAACTTTGAGCCTGATACCACCAGAGAGGCTCTTAAGTCGCTGAAAAAACGTATCCGTAAGCAACTGGGCAGCAAAGACCCCTTAGGCCGTATTCTTATCAAGAATATAGAGCAATACCAGCTGGTGGTGGAACTGCTGCTGGCAAGGGGTAAAGAGAGCTTTGGTTACATCAGCCAGCAGCTTTATGGTTCGGCCCGCAACAAGCTGCACGGCGACCGCCATACCCTCAGACAACTGGGCGACAGGCTCAGTTACCTGTTTTCCCTGCCCGCCGCCAGACGCATCAACAAACGTCATCCCAAGACCCTTACAGCCAAACAAGCCGTAGATGAACTGAGTCATCGTCTCAATCGTTATTTCCTCAACGACGATATTCTGGTGCGCCTGAGTGACGGCATAGTCTCGGACGCTGCCGTGGGGGGAGATACCATTAAGCTCAACAGCCATGCCATGTTCAGTCAGGCGGATCTGAACGTTTATGAAGTGCATGAAGGCTGGGTGCATCTGGGCACCACACTCAATGGCCGGTTGCAGCCCTGGGCGACCTGGTTGAGTTCCGGCTCCCCCAGAGTTGCGGCAACCCAGGAGGGACTTGCCGTGCTGCTGGAGATGCTGACATTAAGCTCCACCCCCGGCCGCGCAAGACGCATCAGCGATCGGGTCGCCGCCGTGGATATGGCGGAAAACGGAGCCGATTTTATCGAGGTTTATCGTCACTTCCGGGAGCAGAATCTGAGTGACAAAGACAGCTACCGGGTCACTCAGCGGGTATTTCGTGGTGGTGTGGTCACGGGCGGTTCCTGTTTTACCAAGGACATCTCCTATGTTCGCGGCTATGTGGAAAACATCAACTTTATCCGTGCCGCCATTACGGCCGGCATGCCGGAGTTGATCCCCATGTTATTTGTCGGCAAGCTGGCAATCGAAGATATTCCCGTACTCTACCAGGCCCATAAACAGGGCATAGTCAGCTACCCGGAATACCTGCCGCCCATGTTTGAGGATTACTCAGGGCTGTATGCCTGGTTTGGCTTCGCCACCGGATTGGCCGGCATCGATCTTAAAGGGGTGCAACGTCACTTCCAGCGCCTATTCAAAGACCTGCCCACCATCGACCCTATCCCTGAGTTTGTCGATGACGATACCGAGTTTGATGACAACTCAGATTAATACCATGACGCGGTTTGGTCGGGCTATCCTGACCAGGTCTTCTCAAAATTCCTGCTGGCTTCACAGAAGCGACTGTTTTAGTTTATACAATTAGAGAAAGCCTCAACAGGACGGGGATGCTACATGAAATCAATCTGGATGATATTGCCACTTTGCCTACTGTTTTCCTGCAGCCAGCCGCCGCCCCCTGAGGCATTGGGTACACTGGAGCGGGACAGGGTACTGCTGCGGGCCACCACGGATGAAATCATCACTGAGCTGCCGGTGCGGGAAGGCAGCATGGTCAAACAGGGTGACCTACTGCTCAGATTCGATACCCGCAAGCAAACCGCGGTAGTCGCCATGGCCGATGCCGATGTCGCCAAAGCCCGCGCTTACTTACTGCGCCTGACCAATGGTGAGCGGCCCGAAGATATCGCTGCGGCTCAGGCCAATGTGGCCCGCGCCCGTGCCACCCTCACCGAAGCCGAACTCAACTTTCGGCGCATCAACCAGCTGAGAAAAGATAATCTCGCCAGCCCCGCAGAAAGCGATAAGGCCCGTGCCGTACGCGATCAGGCCGAGGCTGAACTGGAATCCAGCTCAGAACAACTAAGCAAACTGATTGCCGGTGTACGGGAAGAAGATATCAATCAGGCCAGGGCCACACTGGATTCCACACTGGCCAAACTGGCACTGGAGCAGAAGATCCTGGATGATCTCAGTGTCCGTGCCACCCGCGATGGTCGTCTTGACAGCCTGCCATTCAATGTCGGCGAGCGGGTACCGCTGGGCTCAGTGATCGTTGCCATTCAGGCCGATGACGCCCCTTACGCCAGAGTCTATGTCCCTGAACCCTATGTCGCGCATCTGCAGATTGGCCAGCAGTTGCCTGTGCATGTCGATGGCATGGCGCATAATTATACCGGCACCCTGCGCTGGATAAGCGCCCAGAGTGCCTTTACCCCCTATTACGCCCTCAATGAACAGGACAGATCCAGATTGGTGTATCTGGCCGAGCTGGATCTGGATGACAGTGCCGTCACGCTCCCCACAGGTATTCCAACTCAGGTGAGTCTGCCTGCCGGAGTGCAGCCATGACAGCTGGACTGACTGCGGACACAGGGCTTGCCATTGAGGCCATAGGACTGACCAAACGCTTTGGCGATTTTACCGCCGTCAGCGAGCTGAACCTCAGAGTCCCCAAGGGGCAGATATACGGCTTCCTGGGCCCCAATGGCTGTGGCAAATCCACTGCCATTCGCATGCTTACCGGTCTGCTGACGCCAACTCAGGGTCATGCCCGAGTACTCGGTCTGGAAGTGTCCAGGGAGGCGGAAATCCTCAGACATCAAATCGGCTATATGACCCAGAAATTCTCTCTGTATGAGGATCTCAGCGTCAGCGAAAACCTCAGCTTTATGGCGCAAATTTTTGGCCTGCCCCGCGCAGTGGCGGCCCATCGTATCGATCAGTTGATGCAGACCTACCGACTCGGCAGCCTGAGCAAACAGCTTGCCGGAACCCTCAGCGGTGGCCAGAGACAGCGGCTGGCGCTGGCCTGCGCCTGTATCAATCAGCCAAAGGTACTATTTCTGGATGAACCCACATCGGCGGTCGATCCCCAAAGTCGCCGGGATTTCTGGGAGCAGCTTTTTGATCTGTCTGGATCCGGCACCAGCATTCTGGTCACCACCCACTACATGGATGAAGCCGAGCGCTGTCATGGTCTGGCGATTATGAACAGAGGGCGCATCTGCGCCGATGGCAATCCGCAGGTTTTAATGGCCAATATGCAAGCCAATGTCATCGAAATCACAGGTGATAATCTCAGGTCGCTGAAAGACAAACTCATCGCGCTCAGTGCCGTCACCAGTGCCGCCCAGCTTGGTAACCGACTCAGAGTCCTGGTAGACAAAACCATAGACGACCCTCTGCATTTTCTGCACTGGGAATTGGACTTACCTGCATCACTGAGCCTGTCCCGGGTGCCCCCCAATCTGGAAGATGTGTTCGTAGACTGCACAGGTAAACCGGAGACCGCGCACAGCGATAAATCGGAGGCCAGTCAATGATCACCGCCCTGCTGGCCAGCCTGCGCCGGATTGGTGCCATCGTTTCCAAAGAGATGCGTCAGCTCAAGCGAGACCGACTGACCTTCGGCATGATAGTGATGATCCCGCTGATCCTACTGCTGCTGTTTGGTTACGCTATTAATACCGATGTGCGCAATGTGCCGGTAGCCATAGTCGACCAAAGCGACAGCGCAGCGGGTCGCTGGATCGTGGAAGCGATCAAGGTCACTCAGGTGGTGGATATTGTTGCCTACTATGACCAGATCGGGCAGGCGCAGAAGGCCATAACCCAAGGTCAGATCCGGGCAGCTTTGGTTCTGCCACCGGATCTGACCGGCCGACTTGCCAATAATCAAACACTGGGACAATGGCTGGTGGATGGTTCTGACACTATGGTGGCCGGTGCCATCCGTCAGCTGCGCACGATGCCACTGGATCAGATAACCGGCCAGATGAGTACGACGCCCCCCACCTTTGAAGTCGCCCTGTTCTATAACCCACAACAACGCAGCGCGGTCAATATCGTTCCCGGCCTTATCGCGGTGATCCTCACCATGACCATGATCCTGTTCACCTCATTGGCCATCGTCCGGGAGCGGGAGAGAGGCAATCTGGAACTGCTGATCACCACCCCCATCAATCCATTGGAGCTGATGCTGGGTAAAATTCTGCCCTACATACTGGTCGGCCTGGTGCAAATGACCATCATTCTTGGGTTGGGACACCTGATTTTTGATGTCCCCATCAATGGTGATATTTCCCAGTTGCTGCTGGGTACACTGCTATTTATCGGTGCCAGCCTGAGCCTGGGCTTGTTCATCTCGACACTGGCCAAAACCCAGCTGCAGGCGATGCAGATGACCATTTTCGTGCTGCTGCCCACCATACTGCTGTCAGGCTTTCTGTTCCCCTTCGAAGCTATGCCCAAACCGGCTCAATGGATAGCAGAGCTTCTGCCTGGCACTCACTTTATGCGGATAATCAGAGGAATTGTCTTGAGGGGCGGAGAGTTGTCAGATATTGCTCCGGATGCCTTTTGGCTGCTCGGTTTTACCCTGCTGGGGATCCTGCTGGCTTCGCTGCGTTTCAGCAAACGGCTTGACTGAGCATAAAAACGGCACCTAGGGTGCCGTTTTTATGCCAAAGAGTGGCATTACCCCAGATTTTCCAGGGCTGCTTGCTCTTTCTGCTTTTTAAAGTACTTGCGGGTCAATTCAAACACCACAGGGCTGAGCAGTATCAATGCGATCAGATTGGGGATCGCCATCATGGCGTTGAGAGTATCGGCTAATAACCAGATGAACTTCAGCGATGCCACGGCGCCCAAGGGGACTGCCAGTGTCCACAGAAGTCTGAATAGCTTGATAGCCTTGACGCCAAACAGATATTCCACACATTTTTCGCTGTAAAAACTCCAGCCCAGAATACTGGTAAAAGCGAAAATCGTCAGTGCCATGGCGACGATATAGTTGCCCATAGGCATGGCATTGGAGAAAGTGTAAGAGGTCAATGTCGCGCCATTTTCACCGGATGTCCAGCTACCTGAGACCACAATCGACAGTCCGGTAATGGAACACACGATAATGGTGTCGATAAAGGTCCCGAGCATGGCCACCAGCCCTTGTTCCACAGGGTTATTAGTTTTCGCCGCAGCATGGGCAATGGCCGCACTGCCAAGACCCGCCTCATTGGAGAACACGCCTCGGGCCACACCGGATTGAATCGCCATCCATACTGCTGCACCGGCAAAACCGCCCTGGGCCGCCACAGGGTTAAAGGCACTATCAATCACCAAAGCAAGGGCTGCAGGCACTCTAGCGGCATAAACCACCAGCACGATAAGACCGGCGGTGATGTAAAAGATAGCCATCATAGGGACCAATTTACCGGCAACATCTGAGATACGCTTGATACCGCCCATCAACACCAGCCCGACCAGCACCATCATCACCACACCCGTCTCCCAAGGGGGCACGGAAAAGTTGGTGCTCAGGATGTCGGCCACTGAGTGGGCCTGCACTGTGTTGCCGATACCAAAACCGGTGACACAACCAAACAGTGCAAAGGCGGTACTCAGCCAGGCCCATTTATGAGACAGACCATTTTTGATGTAGTACATGGGGCCGCCCACATGGTTACCATAGTCATCGACTTCGCGATACTTCACGGCCAGCACTGCTTCGGCAAACTTGGTAGCCATACCCACCAGCGCAGTACACCACATCCAGAACAGAGCCCCGGGTCCACCGATGACAATGGCGACAGCCACCCCGGCAATATTACTGGTTCCAATAGTGGCCGACAGTGCGGTCATCAACGCGTTGAAGGGAGTGATCTCCCCCTCCACTTTCATATTTTGACCTTTATCGGAAAGGCGACCTGTCCACAGCAGCTTAAAGCTCTTACCCAGTTTCAAAATGGGCATAAACCTCAAACCCGCTGACAAAAACAGTCCGACCCCGAGGATAAGCACCAGCATGGGAGTGCCCCAGACTATGCCATTGACCACACCGGTCCAGCTCACCAATTTCTCCAGTAGCGGCTCCATATAAATCTCTTATCGTTATTAACCGTGCGAAACAGGCTACAACGAATACTTAACACATGAGAAGCTAAATTAGCAATTTGCTGCAACTTTTGTTGCACAGTGTGAACGCCAAAATTTAAGAGGTAATCCGAAGGTGTATATCGCTGAGCCGCCGATCAGGGCGATAACATAAAATCGGCATCCAGCGGGATACCTGCTGCCCAAGCCAGCTAAAGGCAGGTTGAGACAACCGTATCGGGCCCAGACCGCAGAAATTGCCTATGCCCCCAACCTCATCACCGCGGAAATCAAACCGGTAAATGTCGCATTACAGGCAGCTAAGGAGTACTACTTTTTGGCATAGCAGATTTTCCCAATCCCAATCCCAATCCCAATCCTTCAGTGATGGCTAACTCTGTAGCGATGCAAGAATGGGCTGTTGCTGGCAATTATTGCCGGCCGTCAAAGGGGACATTCTGGGCGATGAACTGCAGTAATGGGTAGAAGATACCCAGAGTTTGCTTATCTGACTGGCCTAACAAAGACCGTTTGAACTGGTCAATACTCAGTCAGCCCAAGTCGCAACAAGCAGGTCTAAGCGGCCCGCCGACGCTTTTGGCGGGTTGCCTTTAACAGACCGAAAAATCAGGGGATTTTTAAAAAAACTCGATTCCAATATTTTGATATTCTTCAAACATTTTTCATCTGCAAGAGCCTATATTGCCGCTGAATTCGGCAATCGGGGTTGGCACCATGGACACCAGACTTTGTCTACGCCTGTTATGCGTAATTTTCTGCACATTTTTCATCATCTGGGGCTATCTGCCCACAGGATCCGGCAACAGCTTTTTCCAGTCTCTGGTCAGTCAGTATGCCCGTCTGGATCCCGGCATTGAGCTGCAGCTGCTTAGTGGCTTTATCGTGCCAGCCTTCTTCGTCAGTGCAGTCTGGTTTGCCACTGAGTTTGTCATCGGCCAGTGCCGAAAATAACACTGTCGCAAACCTCAGCCCCCTGATATCTGTCTGGGCAACCAGACAGATATCAGGGCGGTAATCGCCAGCATGATTGAGCTTATCCATAAACAAGCGGTAAGCCCCCACTGCTGGAACACCCAGCCGGACAGTACAGTGCCAAGCAATCGCCCCATGGCGTTGGCCATATAGTAAAAACCCACATCCAGAGACACGCCATCTTCCCCGGCATAGCTGACAATCAAGTAGCTGTGCAGGGATGAATTTAGGGCAAATACGGCGCCAAACAGCAGCAGGCCGCCCACCAGAGATACTTCAGGTGCGATACCCAAATTCAACGCAAGCGCGATCAATGCCGGAATACCGGCCAATAAAGTCACCCACAGCAGAGCACTTTTACCAGCTGGAGCATGGCCGCCAGCGGCCTGCTTGGCACTATGCCCTTTACTGCCCAGCCCTTTGCTGCCAGTAATGCGCGGCGCGATAGACTGCACCCCGCCATAGCCTATGACCCAAAGGGCAAGGAAGCTGCCCACCTGCCAGTGATCCCAGTCGAAAGTCGCCGCCAGATAAACCGGAAGGGCAACCACGAACCAGATATCCCGGGAGGCAAACAGGAACAGTCGGGCAGCAGAGAGAATATTGACGCTGCGGCTCTTGGAGAATATCTCGCTGAATTCAGGCTTATTCTTGGCTTTGCCCAACTCAGATTTGAGTTTCAATACACTCAGCAACCACACCAGCGCGAGCATCAACGCCATGGCCAGCACAGCGCCACTGAAGCCAAGCAGACTCAGCAGCGCCGCACCCAGGAAGAAGCCCACACCTTTAAGGGCATTCTTTGAGCCGGTCAGTATTGCCACCCAGTGATACAGACGCCCTTCACCTGCATCATCTTTGGGCACCAGAGTCTTGATAGCACTCTTGGCGCTCATCTTATTCAAATCCTTGGCAATACCACTCATTGCCTGAGCTGCCATTACCCAGGACACCGTCAGCCAGGTTGAGGGGACAAGCAGCATAGCCAGCGCCAGAATCTGTAATGCCAACCCCAGATTCATGGTGTGATTCAGTCCAAGACGAGCACCGAGCCAGCCGCCCACCAGGTTGGTCACGACACCAAAGAATTCATAGAAGAGGAACAGCATAGCGATCTGGATAGGACTATAGCCAAGATCGTGGAAATGCAGCACCACCAACATGCGCAGCGCGCCGTCGGTCAGGGTAAAGGCCCAGTAATTGCCGGTAATCAGCAGATACTGACGCACCTGCTCAGGCAAAGCGTTAATCCGCGCCAACATGTTTGGCTCCATTGCGTTGTCAGTCACCGGACTCCCGGCTCATGGATCAGTGTGATTTGCGCCGGGGGTCTGGCCCCCGGACTACAGGCATCAGGCTTTATCCATCAGGCCGATCATACGAGCCAACTCAGCAGTACGGTTGGCATAGCCCCACTCATTGTCATACCAGACGTACAACTTGAGTTGCGTGCCATTCACCACCATGGTGGACATGGCATCGACGATGGCGCTGCGGGGATCTGTTTTATAATCCACAGACACCAAAGGACGGGATTCATAACCCATAATGCCCTTCAGCTCGCCGTTTGCGGCTTCTTCCAGCAGAGCATTGACCTCAGCTTCAGTCACCTCACGCTCCAGCTCAAACACACAGTCGGTAATCGAGGCATTAGCCAGCGGCACCCGCACCGCATGACCATTCAACTTACCCTTCAGCTCAGGAAAGATATGAGTAATAGCGGTGGCACTGCCTGTGCTAGTCGGGATAAGGCTCATGCCACAGGCACGGGCACGACGCAGATCTTTATGGGGCGCATCCAGAATGGTCTGGGTATTGGTGATGTCGTGGATGGTGGTCATTGAGCCATGTTTGATACCAATTTTCTCATGCACCACTTTCACCACAGGTGCCAGACAGTTGGTGGTACAGGAGGCGGCAGTCACAATCCGATGCAGTTTGGGGTTATACAACCGGTGATTTACCCCCATCACTACATTAAGAACCCCCTCTTCCTTCACCGGCGCGGTCACCACCACCCGCTTCACCCCTTGCTCCAAATAATCCTGCAGCAGGGCTTTGGATCTCATCACCCCAGAGGCTTCAATCACCAAATCGCACCCTGACCAGTCAGTATCGCCAATGGCTTTATTGCGGCTGCAGACAATGCGCTTATCACCGATGACAATGGTCTCACCCTCATGGCTGACCGTCTCAGACCAATGGCCATGCACAGAATCAAACTCCAGCAAGTGCGCCAGCGTGGCAGCATCGCCAGCCGGATCGTTGATCTGCACAAATTCCACATCATCCCAGGCCCAGGCAGCTCTCAGCACCAGACGTCCCATGCGGCCATAGCCATTGATTCCAATCTTAATAGTCATAAAGGTGACTCCTTAATGAGTAGAGTATTAGGGAAGGTGCGAACAATTCCCGTGCGTGCTCTGCCAGTGATGACAGCCCCGAGATGCGCGACGCTGCTCGACCTTAATGGCCTGAGTGATATCAGCTGCCTGCCCCCTGTCAGAATGAACTTGACCGGAAGATCCAGAGCATCAGTAAGCGCGTGTATTTTGCAGCCCCCCCCTCTTGATCTCCCCAGTGCCTATTGCGCCGCAGAACTACCGCAAGCCCCGGCAGCACACGCATGGGGTCGAATGACTGAACTGTCTGTGGAGACAAATTCAAGGTCTGCAGTTGCCTAAAAACCATCTTCAAAGGTCAACAGACCCTAGGGAACCAACGAAAACAGCGCTTGAAAACACTATTCCATAAACCACCCTCTCTGGGTAATTGACGTCATTGAGCGCCAGCTCTGAACACCCACAAGACCGCTTCAATAAAATCTCTGCATTTACTGCGACTACCGATTCTAACTTGAGTACGGAGTTGTAAAACTGCCAGTATTTTTAACCACTGCTCATTACCTAATCGGGTTCTGTCCATATCGCAATAAAATGCGATATTTTTTGATAGTTTCCTATGTCAACAGAACCTAGAAAAACTATGCGCCGCACACCTCCGTGCGCCTAAGACGCTTTTCGCCAGAACAAAATTTAACCCCAAAAGGTCAACAGACCTAATGCTTCCAATGCAGCTATTGCGCTCAATCCATGCTAACTCAGGCCTGATAACCGAATGGATCATCAATCGAGTGAGCAGGCTCTGTAAACCACACCGGCCCCTGAGCCGACATGTAGAAATGGTCTTCCAGACGGATACCAAACTCACCGGGAATACAGAGCATGGGCTCATTGGAGAAACACATGCCCACGTCCAGCGAGGTCTTTTCACTGCGCACCAGATAAGGGCCTTCGTGAATGTCCAGTCCGATGCCATGACCGGTTCTGTGGGGCAAGCCAGGCAGGCCATAGTCTTTGGCCATACCCGCCGCTTCCAGCACATTGCGTGCCGCCACATCGACAATGCCACAGGGCTCGCCCAGTTTGGCCGCGGCAAAGGCCGCCTGCTGTCCGGCTTTCTCCAAATTCCAAATCTCGCGCTGGCGCGCCGTTGGCTCACCAAACACATAGGTACGGGTGATATCTGACTTGTAGTCAAGCAGCTCACAGCCGGTATCGATCAGCACCACCTCTCCGGCCTCCAGCGCTTTCGGGGTCTTCACGCCGTGGGGATACTGAGAGTCTTCACCGAACAGTACTATGCAGAAGTAGTTACCCGCCGGTGCGCCTACCTTGATGTGCGCCTGGTGAATAAAGTCCTCTACCTCGGCGACAGTGATACCTTCACGCAGAATACGGGCGGCAGCCTTGTGCACTTCAAGAGTCATGTCCATTGCGCGCTGAATAATAGCCAGCTCGGCCTTCGACTTACAGGCGCGGCAGGCCTGAGTCACGCTGTCGGCCGACTGGAGTTGCAGCTGCGGATTGGCCAGACGCACGCCTTCACACAGAAAAAAAGCGGCAGATCCGTCGATGGCCAGCTTGCCAGAGCGAATCCCCATACGCGACAGCACCTGATTGAGTAAGTCGTAAGGGGACTCATCCTCGTGCCAGGTGTTAACCTCGCCCTGAATATTCATAAAGCCCTGAATCGTGCCTAGCTCAAAGTGAGGGGCGATATATTCCAGTGCGCCCTCGGCCGGCAAAATGGCACCCACCATACGCTCGGAGGGATACCATTTCAGGCCGGTGAAATAGTAAAGGTTGGAGCCAGCATTCAGATACAGGACGGCAATGCCCTGCTCACGCATTAACTGCTGCGCCTTGTCCAGACGGTCACGAAACTCCGCCTGTGAAATAGGTTCAACACCGGCTGTCATATCGGACAGTTTGGCCAATTCGGTTTCAGGGCTAGCGCCCCCAACACCTAGGGTCATGTGGTCACCTTTGCTTGTGTCATTGTTATTCGGGAAGTTTGGCCCGGCTGCATCAACAGGCCAATAGAAATTCAGGATAAAATATACAACTTTTCATACTATGCACAGTCCTTGCGCGGCGATCAGTAAAGATTCAGGCACGCAGCCGATTACTTACGCCTGCCCAGTCTGACAAAATCCACCAGCATGCCAATAATGACCCCGGTGACCAGCCACAGCGCCATCAGATACAGCACATCGCCAAACATCAGGCCCAAACTTGTACCAATCGCCAGTCCAATGATGGCACCAAACCCTGCACCGTTTCCAACTCTGTGTTTTTTGTCTGACATGATTGCCCCCAACAAGGCTAAGGAAGGTGCGAACAAGTCCCGTGCGCGTTCTGCACAGGCACACGCCGCTCCTTGTCGTTGTGCCATTTTCTCATGAATTTCAGTCAACAAAAACTCATCCGCTGTAAGGGATTATATCCAGCCCCTGGCTTGCACCGACTTCCTTGCGCCTGCCATAATCCGCAGCAAACCCCATACAGGCAGTGAACATTTACCTGCCAGAAAACAAGGAATTACTATGTTTGAAGTTATCGCCTCCCGTCTCAATGCCGTACGCAGCGACATGGCTCAGGCAGACCTGGCAGCCTTTATTATCCCCCGCGCCGATGAGTATCTGGGCGAGTATGTGCCGGCCCACAACGAACGCCTCCACTGGATCAGTGGCTTTACCGGCAGCGCCGGCGCCGTGATAGTGTTGGCTGACTCGGCCGCTATCTTTACCGACGGCCGCTACACAGTGCAGGTGCGTCAGCAGGTGGATGCCAATCTGTTTGATTTTGAAAGCCTGACCGATACCCCACTGGCCGACTATCTGGCAGACAAACTCCCTGTCGGCAGCAAGGTAGGGGTGGATGCCCGCTTACATACCCTGTCTTGGTTTGAACAGGCTAAGGAACGTTTGGCTAAGGCCGACATTCAACTGCTCGCGCTGGCACACAACCCGGTAGACAATCACTGGCAGGATCGCCCCGCCCCGGCAAGCGCTCAGGCTATGCTGCTAGGCGAACATCTCACTGGTGCCTCCAGCCTGAAAAAACGTCAGCAAATTGGTGAACTTATCACCAAACAGGGTGCAGACCTTGCACTCATTACCCAACTTGATTCCATCGCCTGGCTGCTCAATATCCGGGGCCGGGATGTTCCCTGCCTGCCCATCGTGCTGGGCAGCGCCCTGCTGTGGGCCAATGGCGATATGTGCTTCTTTACCGACACCGCCAAACTGCCGGCAGATATTGCCAAACATGTGGGCTCAGGGGTGAGCTTCAGCCAGGAAGCAGAGCTGGCCAGAGCCATGGGGGCGCTGGCAGGCAAACGTCTGCTGGCCGACCCCAATACCGCCAACGCCGCCTGTCAGCTCAGTGCGCGGGATGCCGGTGCCCACCTGGTGGCTGGCATGGATCCTGTGTTGCTGCCCAAAGCCGCCAAAAATGCCGTAGAGCTTGCCGGCATGCGCACCTGTCATGTACGCGATGGCGCCGCGGTCAGCCGTTTCCTGGCCTGGCTGGATACAGAAGTCGCAGCCGGTCATCTGTATGACGAAGGCGAGCTAGCCGACAAGCTGGAGAGCTTCCGCCTGGCTGATGACAAATACATCGAGCCCAGCTTCGATACCATTTCAGCTGCAGGCAGCAATGCCGCCATGTGTCACTACAACCATATGAACGGTACACCGGCCATGCTCACCATGAACAGCCTGTATCTGGTCGATTCAGGGGCCCAGTATCTGGATGGCACCACAGATGTGACCCGCACTGTGGCCATTGGTGAAGTAACCGATGAACACAGGAAGATGGTCACTCTGGTGCTCAAAGGCCATATTGCACTGGACACTGCCCGCTTCCCCAAAGACACCACAGGGCAGCAACTTGATGCCTTAGCCCGTATGCACCTTTGGCAGCACGGCTTTGACTATGACCATGGCACAGGCCATGGGGTGGGCCATTTCCTGAGTGTCCATGAAGGTCCGCAGCGCATCGCCAAAAATGCCAACGCTGTCGCCCTGCTGCCGGGCATGGTGCTGTCCAACGAGCCGGGCTACTACCGGGCTGATGGTTTTGGTATCCGTCTTGAAAATCTGGTGGAAGTGCGTCCCTGTGAGGCGCTGAAAGATGCCGAGCGGGAGATGTATGAATTTGCGCCCATGACGCTAATTCCCCTGGATCTGCGCCTGCTGGACACCTCATTGATGACACAGGCAGAAATCGACTGGCTAAATGCTTACCACAGTCGGGTATTTGCGGCGCTCTCGCCATTGCTCGAAGGTGATGATCTGAGCTGGCTGACTCAGGCCACGCGAGCTATCTAATGCCACGCGAGCTATGCAGGGCCACGCAAGCTTTCTCTGTCCACGAAGGCTAATAGTGACGCAGGACGATTTAACCGGTTCGGACAAACCCTAGGGTCTGTTGAGCTTTGAAGATGGTTTTTGCCGCTTTTTGTCGTTGTTTTATACAAAGCAACGCGATTGTGCTGTAGTTGTTCTACATAAATGAGCGTTAATGCAGTAGAAAGCGATGACAAACGCTGCCCGAAGGGCTCGGCTATACGCGCTTTACTCTTTGTTGCAAGGTATTTGCTTAGGCCCACTAGGCGGCGCACCTTGCGTCGCGATTAAAGCGCGTCTAGAGCGAGCAAAATTCAACCATGAAAGGTCAACAGACTCTAGAAAAATACCGCAGTCATCTGCGGTATTTTTGTGGCTGACATGAGTTACGGTTATGCCTGTGGCAATTGACTCTGAATAAAATCAAATGGACCGCTGTGAATATACACCAAGCGGCACTCACTGGCATACAGCACGCTATGGATGCGGCCCTTGCGGATATAGGCGGTTTCGCCCTGATTGAAGATCTGCACCGGCCCGTCTTTCATCAGCTTGCCATCAACATCCAGATAGAACTGCACCTGCATCACGCCCTGGCTCATCACAGTCATATCATCGCCGGGATGATGGTGGGGCGGCTCTGTGCTGCCGGCATCCCAGCCTTCCAGCATCAGCTCAACGCCGTCTGGATCGGCAGGCAGGGTGCCACGCATGGTAAAGCCGGCAGGAAAATCATCACCGGATTTGAGATGTTGCCACACGTCACTGTCAGGTAAATCAACTAATTGGGTGTTCATAAGGGCTCCTTATAACAAAAGTAGCATCATCATAATGCTGCCGCCCTTGCCACAGGCAAACCCTGTCAGTGAAATTCTCTTAATCCCCCCGGCCGCGACTCATCACCAGATCTTCAGACTGTTTGTCAGCAGTTCGACAAAGCGCTGCCGATCGATACCAAGCAGCACATGGGCATTGGCTGGCTTGCCGGTGAGCTGATAGCGATCCACCAATGTCATACCCATAGTCAATTCACTTTGGGTTTCGATGGCCACATGGCAGTCAATACCGCTGAACATATCCGGTTCCAGCAGCCAGGCGATAGTGCATGGATCGTGCAGTGGCACGCCATCAAAACCCCACTTGGGGTCTTTGTGATAAATCACGAAAAACTCCAGCAGATCTGCCACGCACTGAGCCACAGGGTTGTCGATGGTGCGCATGCGGCCGACGTCCTCATTCATGATTTGCGCCGCATGGGTGACATCCAGGCCGCACATGCTAATGGCAATGCCGCTGCGAAACACGATATCTGCCGCTTGTGGATCAACAAAGATGTTGAACTCAGCAGCAGGCGTCCAGTTGCCTGCGCCGGCAGCACCGCCCATCAGTACGGGGCGACGCCTTTCCCTTCAACCAGCCTTGAACCGCTCAAAAAAACACCTAATACACCAATGACCTTTGCTATCTGCCACAGCGTATCTTATTGTCGTAACTGGGAATCCCCACTATACAAGGATCGGATATGGCAATAACGACGCTCAGCAGCAAGCAAGTGTACCGCGACACCCGGTTACAGACGCCTCACTGTGACTGTCTGACCACTGATGACCTGGTGCCGCTGGATGACATCATAGGTCAGCAACGGGCTCGGCAGGCGGTGGAATTCGCCATGTCCATTAAGGACAAGGGTTACAACATTTACGCCATCGGTGAAAATGGACTGGGCAAACGCACCATGATGCTGCGCTACCTGAGCACCCATCCCACCAATGACAAAAACCGTCAGGACTGGTGTTATGTGGCCAACTTCGATGACAGCCGTCAGCCTAAAGTCCTGAGCCTGCCCGCCGGCAGCGCCCTAAATTTCAAAAAGGCCATCGAGAACCTGATGAAAAAGTTGGCCAAGGCGTTGCCCATGGCCTTCGACAACGAGATGTACTATAGCCGCGCCGAGAAGCGCAAAGGTCAGCTGGCCGCCCGTCAGGAGGAAGTACTCAGCGACCTGGCCGAAGATGCCAAAAACAAGCACATCAGCCTGTCCATCAGCAGTGACGGTGACTACCAACTGGTGGCACTGAACGGCGATGAGCCTCACAGCGAAGAAACCTACGACGCCCTGTCCGCCGAAGAGCAGACCCAATTTGAAACTGACATTAAGGGGCTGGAGACCAAACTGCGGCGCATCGTACGGGACATGACTGATTGGGAAGAAGAGTACTCAGATCAGCAACAGGCCCACGATGAACAGGTGGCCAAGGATGTACTCAAACACTATCTGCAGTCGCTTAAAAAACAATACAAAGCCCTGCCGGCAGTGATCGAGTATCTGGGGGAAATGCAGAAGGACATTCTCGACAATCTGGATATCTTCCTCGAGCAGAGTGATGAGCAGCTCGCCTTCTCCTATGCTTCGCTGGACAAAAAACTGCCCCGCCGTTACCAGGTCAATGTGCTGGTCAGCAGCGATGAAGAGAATTTCCCTGTGGTAGTGGAGGGCAACCCCAACTACCACAGTCTGTTTGGCTATGTCGAAAACGCCACCTACAAGGGCACGGTATTTACCGACTTCTCACTGATCCGCGCCGGCAGTCTGCACCGGGCCAACGGTGGCGTACTGATGATGGATGCAGTCAAAGTGCTGGAGCGCCCCTATGTGTGGGATGGGCTCAAGCGAGCACTGAGATCCCGGCAGCTGGATTTAAGCTCGCTGGAGCGGGAGGTTACCCTGTCGGGCGCTATCTCCCTGTCGCCCGAGCCTATTCCGCTGGATGTCAAAATCGTACTGTTTGGTGACAGGCACACCTACCAACTGCTGCAACAGTATGATCCTGACTTCGGCGAGCTGTTCAAGGTTACCGCCGACTTTGAAAATGTCATGGCACGCACCGATGAGTCCGAGGTCCAGTTCGCTCGCTTTATTGCCAGCATAGTGCAGGACAACCAGATGCTGCCCTGTGAGCGCAGCGCCATGGAACGCATTATCGAGTTCAGTGCCCGTCAGGCGGACAACCAGAACAAGTTGTCCCTGTATTCAGCCGATGTCGCCAACCTGCTGCGGGAAACCAACTACTACGCAGGAGGTGCCGGGGCTCAGTCCATTGAACGTGAACATGTGGAAAAGGCACTGGACGCACAACGCATGCGGGTCTCAAGATTGCAGGACACCCTGTTGGAATCCTTCACCAATGGCACCACACTGATTGATGTAACCGGCGAGAAAGTTGGCCAAATCAATGCCCTGTCGGTGCTGTCGACCACCGACCATGAGTTTGGTCTGCCCAACCGTATTACCGCCAGTACCGCCTATGGCAAAGGCGAGGTGCTGGATATTGAGCATAAAGTTCGTCTTGGCGGGCAAATTCACTCCAAAGGCGTGTATATTCTGACCGCCTTTTTGGCAGCGCGTCTGGGCAAGAGCGCCAAAATCCCGCTGACCATGTATCTGACCTTCGAGCAATCCTACGCTGGTGTCGATGGTGACAGTGCCTCCATGGCGGAGTGCTGCGCCATAATGTCGGCCATCTCAGGGGTACCGCTCAAGCAGGATATCGCCATTACCGGTTCCATGAACCAGTTCGGCGAGGTTCAGCCTATTGGAGGCGTGAATGAGAAGATTGAAGGCTTCTTCGATGTTTGCTGCATCAAGGGGCGGGAGCCAGGACAGGGGGTGATTATTCCCGAATCTAACCGTCAGAATCTGATGCTGCGCAGGGACATAGTGGATGCCATAGACAAGGGCGAGTTCCATATCTGGACAGTCAACCATGTCACCGAAGCCGCCAGCTTGCTCACAGGTACGCCGGCCGAAGGAGAACTCAGCACCTTCTCCCGCGCCGAGCGTCAGCTGAAGGAGCAGCGCTTGCTGCAAAAAAAGCAGCAAAAAAGCGATGACCATGATGAATCCGCCAGCCACGCCAGGGCGAGCTAATGCACTGCGCCCGGCAGATAAATTATCACCTCCAGTCCGCCCCCTTCCCGGGGGCGCATTTCCATTGTGCCATTGTGCAACTGCAAAATTTTGTGGCAAATCCACGATCCCACCCCCGCGCCCTCTATGGTGCACTTGTCGGCACGGTAAAATCGCTCAGCGGCTCTGGCTAGTTCACTTTCAGTCATCCCCTTGCCCCTGTCGGCGATAGTAATCCGAATGTGCTTCTCCAGTTGAGTGGTCACAATACTGATATGCAACTCAGGTGCACTGTACTTACGGGCATTTTCGATCAGGTTTTTCAGGACGATCTCCAGATACACAGCATGCCCCTGCACAACAAGACTTTCATCTATCTCAAGGCACCACTGATAATCGGCAATCACTGGCAATAAGCTGTTCAGCGCTTCCTGGACCAAATTGCTTAGCCAGAGAACCATTATACCGTCACCAATTTCGCTTGTACTCGAATGGCTGACATGGCTCTGATGAGATCAATCTTCTATGCGGATTGGTATTAATGGCCTGAGTCCTTAGTGAGAACTGCAACCAAGCAGATAGGGCTGTCAGCTTCGCCCTACGGGGCTTTCGAGCAAATACGATTGCTTTAGTATTCCGCCTTGAAAGGCAACCCGCCTTGCTTTATCTGAATACCTCGAACT
>JAJNAU010000050.1:10703-20113 GCA_021462625.1 Shewanella sp. | reverse complement strand
CCCAACAGAGACTCCGAATACATTAGCGCAGACCAACCCCGTCATTGCGAATTTGTTCTTGCAACAACGAGGCGAACCATACATTTTATGGTGTAAATGAGATTGCTATCCTGTCAGTTCTCGAACGTTGAGTAGACGACCCTGAGCGCCAGCACTATCAGTACTATGCCTGACAGTCTGTCGATCCACAGAGCATTGGTCCTGAGCCTGGACAACACCTTGTGGTGCGATAACATCAACGCAACCAAGGTGTACCACAGGCCATCCATCACCATGGGGGTTAACACGATAAGTATCTGTCCGGTAAGGCTGTCCGCAGCTTTGATAAACTGGCTGAAAAGCGCCAGGAAAAACAGCAGGATTTTCGGATTAAACAGGGATATCGCCAGACCATCCCTAGCGGCAGTTAGCCAGTCAGTCCGTTTACTGCAGGCCAGTTTATCCTGCGCGTCGGCCTGGGCATTGAGCGCCTGCCAGCCCAACCAGAGCAGGTAGGCAGCGCCTGCCAGGGCAATACCGTTAAACAACAAAGGTGCCTGTTTCAGCAATACCGCGAGCCCGGAGAGCGTGACCAGTGCATACACACCTATTCCCAGGGCATGGGCCCAGGCACAGGTGATACCTTTGAGCGGCCCGCCCCCCAGCGTATGGCGGATCACCATCGCCAGACTGGGACCCGGAGACATGGCCCCCAGCAGGCAAACAGACAGCAGGCTCAGCCAGACGGTTAGTTCCAAAAGTTATACCTCATTGATTTGGGAAAAACGGCTCATAGTTACCGCCAGTTTCGCCAGCGATTCTGGCTCAACATACATCATGTGGCCGCCAGCGATCATAATGAATTTCTGCTCGGTTGCATGGGTATTGAGATTCAGCAGCAGATATTGCAGGGTATGTCTGATTGAATTTTTCGTATTGGGTGGTTATCCGTATTATTGTTGGTAATGCATTGGGTTGTTTTTTCGGTAAAAACCGGCAATTTTGGCTTGTGAGGTAGCATACCCAACCCGGTTAGATGCGGCAAAAAATATACAGGAAGTGAATTCCATGACAATAATGTTCTGGGCCATGGTATCGGTGTTGCTGCTGGTGTTGCTGCTGGTGTTGCTGCTGGTGTTGCTGCTGGTGTTGGGATGGCTGAGCTGGCGGATGTACCGGGGCTGGCAGAGCTCCTGGAGTGTGTTTATCAGCCTCGGCAGTATGAGGCTGCTCTGTGCCGGGATAGCCAATTTTTTACCCGGGGTGAGGAGTACCGGAAATGTCAGCACTCCATCCACAGGGGGAGGCCTATCTGGCCAGAGAGCAGGCTTTTGGTGTGCCCTTCAGTAAAATCTACGGCCCGGCTTATCCGGGTGGCGAGACATTGCCCCGTGAGATGACGATGACAGATTTTCTGACAACGCTGGAAGCCATGATTCAATAGGCTGTTCATCTTGTCGAGGGCTTGTTGTCACAGTCAAATCTGCTGATTGAGGTACATTGTAAGTAACATTTATTTCTATGCAATAACACATACGGAGATGGTGCATGAAAAATCTATTGATAGTGCTGGTCTTGATACTGGCAAGTGGTTCGTTGTATTTCTTGTCACAGCAAAGCAGTGAGCAGGGCTTTCAGGCCAACGGGGCGCTGGAGTATGTCCCTGCCGATACAGCAGTGTTTTCCGGGCAACTCAGACCTTTCCCGCTGAGGGACTATCTAGTGTCTATGTCCGCCAACTATCAACAGGCCATGAACTTGTCTTCTGAATGGGTTGAAACTCCCCAGGAACGTTTTTTTGTTTCACTCTACGGTCAATATATGACACTGATGTCCAACCCTGATGAGTTGCTTGCCGGATTTGGTTTGGCAAACAGCGTTGAGGGGTATTTCTATACGCTTGGACTTATTCCAGTCATGAAGATACAGATTAAGGATGCCGATGCGTTTTACCGGCGTCTGGATCAGGCCGAGGAGGAGAGTGAGTGGAGTCATTCCCTGCGCCAGATTGGGAATTTAAATGTCAGGGTTTACAGCTTTGACAATCTGGACGGCGCCATGGAAATGTTGGTGGCAGACCGCAATGGCTGGCTGACAGTAACCTTGGCCTTTGACGGGCAGACCCCGCTGGTGGTGGAGCAATCTTTGGGGCTCAAGCCAGTGGATATGAACATGACACAAACCAGTTTGCTGCAGGACATAGTGCGTCGTCATGGCATGCAGGTCGAAAGTATCAGTTTTATTAATCACCAGAGCCTGGTTGCAGGGTTGACTCAGGGGACAGGCCTGATGGGTCGGCAGCTGACGAAAATTTTTCAGTTGATGCAGGATGATTCACTGGATGTTCTGCGCACCAAGGATTGCCGGCAGGAGCTGACCGGGATTGCCGGCAACTGGCCCATGACAGTGTCTGGCTTCACCCATATGAGCATTAACGAACGCCACAGCGACATTGAAGTACGCACAGTGGTGGAGTCCAACAGCACCGCCATTATGAGTGCGCTGGAAAGCATCCGCGGACATATTAATCCTGACGCAAGTCGCTTTGGGCAAAGCGTGTTCTCATTGGGGCTGGGGCTGAATACGGATAATCTGGCTGCGGCGCTGAACAAGGTCTGGCGGGAGATGACCCAGCCTGAATACCAGTGTCCGCCTTTGGTTGAGCTGCAGTATGAACTGGCCCGGGCCAATCCGGCTACGTTGGGCATGTTCACCGGGATGGCACAGGGCGTTCAGGGTATTTCTGTGGTGGTGTCTGGTTATGACATGGATGATGCCGGACAGCTGAAGAGTCTGGATGCGCTGGTGAGTCTGGCGGTCAGCAACCCGGCGGATCTGTTTGCCATGAGCGCCGGCTTTTTACCGCAACTGGCTGGTGTGCAGCTGCCTGCCGATGGCTCTGGTGTTGATGTTACCGATGTGCTGGGATTACCGCCTCTGGGGCGGGTGATGCTGGCGGCAAAAGGCGATCATCTGGTGCTCTACACAGGTAAACGTTCGGCTGAGCTGGCCAATGAACTGGCGGTGCAAAAGAGTCTGGCAGCCAATGGTATGGCAGTGATGACAGCTGATTACAAACAACTGCTGACACCGGTATTCAATATGGTCGAAGCCATGGGGGAACCTGTGCCGCCTGAACTGCAGGGAATGAAGAATACCGACATGAAAGTGAAGATCAGTATGGATGTGAAACCATCCGGGCTGGAAATGGATATTCGTATGGCGGACAATGTGCCCCAATAACGGCTTCACCACTAACAAAAAGCCGGGATTACCCCGGCTTTATGAGTTGGTTCGCCTTCCCTTCCTGATGTGAGTTCCTGAGGTTAGAGGGTGACAATTTAACGAGGTGCTTCCCTGCGAAGACCGGGGTCTGTTGATCTTTTGTAGTTAATTTTGTTCTGCCGAAAAGCGTTTTAGGCGCGCCGAGGTGTGCGGCGCATAGTCATTCTAAGCAAATACATCTCAACACTCAGCTGCAGTTGCTGCACTGTCCGGCGGCGATGGGCATTCTTAAAAACTGAAATCCCGTCCAAGCTGGCTGCGCAGCAAAGCGCCATATCTGCTGTTGCTGCTGGCTACCACCAACCGCGATAATTCCTCGCCCAGGGTTGTAAAGCTGTAGTAGTTCAGCAGCAGGTGGGGATGTTTTGGGGTGAGTTGCAGGTGTTTATCGGGCAGACTCAGCGCCAGCGGCACTTTGGCACTTAACAGGCCGGTTTCAAACTCGCCCCTGTGCAGAATACCTGCGTCTACCAGAGTCAGGATGCCTGAGTAGGGTACACCGCAGGCCGAGAGGTTAATGCTGCTCTGGGGCGATTTGCGAAATATTCCGGTAATCCCACCTGTGACCCGGCAGCCTGTAATGATTTTCAACCGCCCATCGTCGTTGATCTGGCAGGCGACGCCCAATGCCCGCTCCAGTAACTGGGCTTCGCGCTGGGTCAGTTGCTTGAGGGTATGCAGGGTACGCAGACTGAAGTGTCCAGGTTTAACGATTTCCGAGGCTAGAATGCGGGCCCAGAGTTCCTGCATTCTGCGGCTGTAGATCTGCTCGGCCATCTGAAAAAACTGATGCCGCCAGTCAGGGTCAAGATCTGTGCCTGTGACATCTGAAGGGGTGTAGGACAGCGCCAGCTTATAGATGGTTTCCAGATTCTGTTGATACTCACTGGTCTGCAGTTTCAGTCGCTGCCCGGCGCGTTGACTGGTGCTGCTGCCGTGAGCCTGAAAATCCGTAGTGCTGGCCATACCCAGAAAACGCCCCAGCACCAGGGCTTTTTTGCGGGCGGACACTTCGTTGTCTTCTGTGCCTGAGGTCAATAGCGGTTGGCTGGTTGTTTCATCTGACATGCTGATCCCTGCGCCTGATAGTAATTCCGTTGACTGGTGCCAAATTACCATTACCCGGCAATGGGTTACTAGGGTCTGTTGACCTTTGAAGATGGTTTTTGCAGCACTTTGTCGTTGTTTTATACAAAGCAACGTGACTGTAGTGTAGTTGTTCTACACAAATGAGCGTTAATGCAGTAGAAAGCGACGACAAACGCTGCCCGAAGGGCTCGGTTATACGCGCTTTACTCTTTGTTGCAAGGTATTTGCTTAGGCTCCTAGGCGGCACACCTTGCGTCGCGATTAAAGCGCGTCTAGAACGAGCAAAATTCAACCATGAAAGGTCAACAGACCCTAGCATGTTTTGGCAAAATATCACCGCTTCGGGTGTCAACCACTGTCAGGTGACAGATCTGGCAGTGCAACAGTCTGACTTGGGCGTGTTTAAGGTCAGTTGCGGGTGGATTTTATTTCAGAATCAGTGAATTGAATAAAACAAATATCCAACTTGCAGTCTTAAGTCAATGTTTTTAAAAATGTTAGTAGAAAAATTTTTTGTGAATTGAGTATAAGTTTTGGCCATTGCCGCCACAGAGGCCTGCAGAGAGTGATCCGGCTCATAAAAATTGCCAAACAAATCCCCTACACTGGCGGCAGTAAGATTGCAAACCGGCAGATCCCCAAGATGAGTAAAACCCTGATCCTTTTTTCCAGTGTGCATGGACATACCTACAAAATCTGTGAGCGACTGAAACAGCATTTGAGCGAACTGGGCGAACGCGTCACGCTCTGTAGCCTTGAGCAGGCCCCCGAACTGGTGGGTTTCGACAAGGTGCTGATCGGTGCCAGTATTCGCCATGGTAAACACAATCCAGCCTTGCTGACCTATGTCAATGCCAACAAAGAATTGCTGGACAGCAAAATCAACGGCTTCTTCTCTGTGAGTCTGGTGGCTCGCAAGCCCATGAAAAACACGGCTGAAACCAACCCCTATATGCAGGCCTTCCTCAATCAGGTCAGCTGGCAGCCCAAGATGCTGGAGGTCTTCGGTGGTCGCCTTAACTATGGTGGCTATGGGGTGATAGACAGAAACATCATACGCTTCATTATGTGGATCACCAAAGGGCCGACTGATCCCAAGGTAGATATCGACTTTA
This sequence comes from Shewanella sp., assembly GCA_021462625.1. GTDB lineage: Bacteria > Pseudomonadota > Gammaproteobacteria > Enterobacterales > Shewanellaceae > Shewanella. The sequence continues at coordinate 14,645 of JAJNAU010000050.1, read as the reverse complement.
CAGACTGGGATAAGGTGGCGGATCTGGCCGAGCGGTTTTATTTGGCAGACAGACTGCAGGGTCAAGCCGCATGAAGTGGTGGCAAAAGTTGAGTGATCGCCTGCACCTGTTGTTGATGTTGCCGACCGTGTTTTTAGTGTTGACCAGTCCCTGGATATTCATGGCCCGTCAGTTGCCAGCCAATGCCTCTTTCTGGAATCTGTCTCATGTATATCTGGGATTACTGACCTGCTTACTGGGCATACTTTTTCTGCTGACCAATCTGATGGGGGGCACCTGGCGCCAGTATTTTCCCTGGGTAGTTGCCGATATCAATCCGCTGGTGAAAGACATTGTCAATTTTGCCAAACTTAAACTCCCTGTTGCCGGTGGTCGTGGTCTGTTCAGTGTGATTGAAGGTCTAACCATGCTGGATCTGGTGGCCACAGGTCTTACCGGCGTGGCCTGGTATCTCACTCAGGGCACTGCTGATGCCTTGAGCTGGCGCGCCTGGCACATTGACTGTGCACAATGGTTTATTGGCCTTCTGATAGTCCACATGGTGTGCGCTTTATCGCATCTGCTGGATTTTTTGCGCCAGTAACCGCATTATTTCCCGTTTAGTGCAGGCGCCATAATAGCGCCTGTTCGTTGTTGATGCTGGCATATAAGGGAAGGGGCGAATAAGTCCTGTGTGTGCTCTGCGAATGCCGCGAGGACTTATTCACACCATCCTAAAATGTGCCTGAAGTGAACAAGCCTCAGGCTTTAGTGAGATGAAGCTGACAGAAATTACCCACCCCCAGGCATATCCCCACGCTTTGCATTTCAACGAATGGCACAAGCTGTATCCGGGACGGACGCTGGACGACTTTTGCAGCGAACGGCAGGACTGTTTTTCAGATGCTCCCCTGCTACCTGGATGCTGTTGGATATCGGTAAGGTAGTGGGTTCGTAACCATTCACCAGTTCCCTATTGAAACATTTTTTCACTATGATCTGAGGAGCGATAAATTAGGGCGACGATGGTTTTATTGTGTCATGTTTGACACATGGATAAGAAAAAACACGTTGCGCTGAGGGGCTGATCCGCACCTTCCTTAATGCAGAGCAAACCCGTCATGGGATACTTGTTTTACCATACACGCTATTTGTTGTCTTGTTGTCTTGTTGTTGGTTATTTTGTGTGTTTATACTGCCGCAGTGACTTGTCGGAGCGCCCCTGTTAGGGAAGTTGCGAACAAGTCCTCGCACCGCTCTGGCTTACGGGTAAATTCGAGTTCAAGGTATTCAGATGCAGCAAGGCGGGTTGCCTTTCAAAGCGCAATACCACAGCAATCGTGTTTGCCCGAAAGCCCCCGAAGGGCAAGGCTGACAGCCCTATCTGCTTGGTTGCAGCTCTCGCTAACGACTCAGGCCATTAAGGTCGAGCTGCGCCACGCATCTAGGGGCTGTCATCACTCGCAGAGCACGCACGGGACTTATTCGCACCTTTCTTAGAGGGCTGAGACCACAAAAGTGGGATCCGTTGAACCTGATTCAGGCTAATACCTGCGAAGGGAACAAGTGTGACTGACAGGCGTTCGCTGTACAGGCCTTCAAACCCTGTGGGTTAGCTCGCCGTCAGTATTCACCTGCCAGCAACGCTATCCGGCAAGCATTCATTCCCCAACTTCGGAGTAATGCTATGTCGACCAGAAAGCAATCCAGACTTGCGGCCAAATCTCTCCTAGACACGCTGACGACTCAGGTTTTTCCCAATTCCAGCAAGATTTACATCAAGGGTTCCCGGGAAGATATTCGGGTAGGGATGCGGAAAATCTCTCTCTCCCCCAGCTTAGTAGGAGGCAGTCTAGACAATCCCGGTTATGAGCCTAATGAGCCAGTGCGCGTCTACGATACCTCAGGTTGCTACACAGATCCCGAGCACAAGATAGACATTAGAGCCGGTGCACCGAAAATCCGTGACAGATGGATAGTCGAGCGTCAGGATACGGAAGCAACCTGCGGCGTCAGTTCTGACTATGCTCAGTCCAGATTAACCGATGACACTCTGAATGCGCAGAGGTTTCCTGCTCTGCCTGTTATCCGTCGCGGCCGGCCAGGTCGAAGAGTGACTCAGCTTCACTATGCCTGTCAGGGGATCATTACCCCGGAAATGGAATATATCGCGATCCGCGAAAATATGGGACGACAAAAATTCAGGGATGAGACGCTGAACAAACAACATCCGGGGCAGGGATTCGGTGCCGGAATGCCGACTGAGATCACCCCCGAGTTTGTTCGCCGGGAGGTTGCCGAAGGCCGGGCCATTATTCCGGCCAATATCAACCACCCTGAATCTGAGCCTATGATTATTGGCCGTCACTTTTTGGTGAAGGTGAATGCCAATATTGGCAATTCCTCCGTGACCTCCTCCATCGAAGAGGAGGTGGAGAAAATGCTCTGGTCGACCCGCTGGGGGGGAGACACAGTGATGGACCTGTCCACCGGACGCAATATCCATGAAACCCGGGAATGGATACTGAGAAATAGCCCGGTTCCAATCGGCACTGTGCCCATCTATCAAGCGTTGGAGAAGGTCAACGGGGTGGCAGAAGATCTCAGCTGGGAGGTGATACGTGACACTCTTATTGAGCAGGCTGAACAGGGGGTGGACTACTTCACCATCCACGCAGGAGTGCTGCTCAGATATGTGCCGCTGACCGCTAAGCGAATGACAGGCATAGTGTCCCGTGGTGGCTCCATCATTGCCAAGTGGTGTCTGTTCCACCATCAGGAGAACATCCTCTTTACCCACTTCCGCGAGATTTGCGACATCTGTGCCCGCTTCGATGTTTCTTTGTCCCTGGGTGACGGCTTACGCCCAGGATCCATTGCCGATGCCAATGATGAGGCTCAGTTTGCCGAGCTCAGGACCTTAGGTGAACTGACCAAAATTGCCAGGGAATATGATGTGCAGGTGATGATTGAAGGCCCGGGTCATGTGCCCATGCACCTGATCAAAGAGAATATGGAGGAGCAGCTGAAGCACTGTCATGAAGCCCCCTTCTATACCCTTGGGCCACTAATCACAGATATTGCGCCCGGCTATGACCATATTACCTCAGGGATCGGCGCGGCCATGATTGGTTGGTATGGCTGTGCCATGCTCTGTTATGTCACTCCCAAAGAGCATCTGGGACTGCCCAATAAAGAGGATGTCAAAACCGGCCTTATCACCTACAAGCTGGCGGCCCATGCTGCGGATCTGGCCAAGGGGCATCCGGGGGCGCAGATACGTGATAACGCCCTGTCCAAGGCCAGATTTGAGTTCCGTTGGGAGGATCAATTCAACCTGTCACTGGATCCTGACACGGCCCGCAGTTTCCACGATGAAACCCTGCCTCAGGAGTCCGGTAAGGTGGCTCACTTCTGCTCCATGTGCGGCCCCAAGTTCTGCTCCATGAAGATTAGTCAGGAGGTGCGCCAATACGCCGCCGAAAACCCATCATTGCAAACGCTGGCGGGTGACACTGTCACTCTAATTAGCGCCGAGCAGGCTAAGGTTGCCCGGGCTCAGGCACAGCAACAGGGTATGGCCGAGAAAGGAATGGCTGAGAAAGCCAAAGAGTTTCGTGATTCAGGCGCTGAGCTGTACAGACCAAAAGCGGAGGTCTGATATGACTCAGGCCAATCATGATTTTGCCCGTCACAGCTTTGGCAGCGGAGACTCGAGTGGCGAAAGTGACAGGGATTCGGGTCAGGCTCACCTTTACCCGGTAGTGGACAGTGCCGACTGGATTGCCCGATTGCTGATTTTGGGCTTACGCACTGTGCAACTGAGAATAAAGCAGGACGATCGCAGCGATCTTGAGCAGGAGATTTGTCAATCTATCGCCCTGGGACGGGAGCATAATGCCTGCGTGTTTATCAATGACCACTGGCAATTGGCATTGAAGCACGGCGCCTACGGCGTCCATC
>JAJNAU010000050.1:0-10693 GCA_021462625.1 Shewanella sp. | reverse complement strand
GGACAGACTGATTTACCCAAAGCCGATCTGGCGGCGATCACGGCCGCAGGTATGCGCCTGGGGGTATCAACCCGGACAAAGGATGAACTGACTGCTGCCATAGCGATGCGTCCCAGCTATTTGGCCATTGGCCACATTTTCCCAACTCCCACCAAGCAAATGGCCACGCCTCCGCAGGGGCTGGCGACTCTGAAGCAGCATGTAAATAGAGTTGGCGGTGAGATACCTACAGTGGCCATTGGTGGAATAGATCTCAGCTGTGCTAGCGCGGTGTGGCAAACCGGCGTCGATGCTGTTGCCGTGGTCAGGGCGGTAACAGAATCAAAAGATCTGGTTGGCGATCTGGCCGTATTTGCCAATATCTTCGGCCAGCGGCAGGAGGTGGCTTATGGCTAATGCTGTACATCTCAGTGATGAGCTCAACGCTCCTGAGTTTCTGCGCTACAGCCGTCAACTGATGCTGCCGGAATTGGGGGAAGAAGGTCAGATACAGCTTAAGCGGGCTAAGGTGCTGGTGGTAGGAGCGGGAGGCCTTGGCAGCGCGGCTTCATTGAGCCTCGCCGCCGCTGGCGTGGGTCAATTGCAGATCGCCGATCCCGATGTGGTTGAGCTCTCCAATCTGCAAAGACAGCTGGCATTTGAGCATGCTGATGTTGGCGTGAATAAAGCCAAAGCCATAATTGCCAGATTGTCCCGCCTCAACAGCCATATTCAGGTAACTCCTTTGCCTCTGGCGCTGCAGGGGGAGGCTTTGGCTGAGCGTGGGGCCGCTGCGGATCTGGTACTGGATTGCTCAGATAATCTGAGCACTCGGTATCAGGTAAATCAAGCCTGTGCTCAGCTGCGAAAGCCGCTTGTCAGCGGTGCTGCAACGGGCTGGCAGGGACAGCTGATGACCTTTGATTTTCGCCGGTCCAATTGTGCCTGCTACCAGTGTTTGTTCCCCCGTGAGTCTCATATCAACCCTGATGGCTCCCTTGATGCTTACCCTAATGAAGAGTTTCCCGCTGGCAGTTGCCGCACCCTGGGGATTATGGGACCTGTGGTCAGTACAATCGGCACCCTGCAGGCATTGCAGGCGATCAAGTTGATATTGGGATTGGATTGTGACAACGGTCTGTCTTACTTACGACGTTTTAATGGCCTGACATTGGAGTGGCAGACGCTGGCGATCGCCAAGGATCCCGACTGCCCTGTTTGCCACCACTATGGAAAGCAGATGGGCCAGAAACCCATGTCGGGCAGGGAGTTCACGGCGGAGGATTAGAGATGTTGATACAGGTAAATGACAGGCAAGTTGAGCTGCCCAACGGCAGTGATATTGCTGCTGTATTTGAAGTGCTGCAATTGGCACCTTTAGGTCATGCACTGGCGATAAATGGTCAGGTTTTGCCGAAAAGTCAGTGGCAGCATACCCGGCTAAATGCGGGTGATGAGCTGGCCGTGTTTCAGGTCATAGCAGGAGGCTGAGCATGTTAACGATCGCTGATAAAACCTTTGATTCAAGGCTGCTTACTGGCACCGGCAAGTTCGCCGGTAGCGCTCAGATGGCAGCGGCCCTTGAAGCGTCCGGGTCTGAGTTGGTGACCATGGCATTGAAACGAGTAGCGCTGACGCGAATAGCGTCTGAACAAATAGCGATGAAGTCACATGCTAAACACGATGACATTCTTTCCCCCCTGTTAGCCGCTGGCGTTAACTTGCTGCCCAATACCTCAGGCGCTAAGAGTGCAGCAGAGGCGGTATTTGCTGCCCGCCTGGCGCGGGAAGCCCTGGGCACTCTCTGGCTCAAGCTGGAGATACATCCGGATCCTAAATACCTGATGCCCGATCCCATCGAGACCTTAAAGGCCGCAGAGCAGTTGGTGCAGGAAGGCTTTGTGGTATTGCCCTACTGTCATGCTGACCCTGTGCTGTGTAAGCGTTTGGAGGAGGTGGGCTGCGCCGCGGTTATGCCGCTGGGGTCGCCCATCGGCAGTAACAACGGTCTGGCATCCAAAGAGTTTCTGCAGATCATTATCGATCAGGCTAAGGTTCCTGTTGTGGTAGATGCTGGTATTGGTGCGCCGTCTCATGCGGCGCAGGCGATGGAGCTTGGGGCCGATGCTGTGTTGGTTAATACCGCTATCGCCACGGCAGCCAATCCGACGGCGATGGCCACAGCCTTTAAGCTGGCGGTGGAGGCCGGACGCATGGCATTTAGATCCGGACTGGCTCCTGAGCAAACCCAGGCGGCGGCATCCAGCCCGTTAACCGGCTTTCTGTCAGCCGGGGAGTCAGGCCTGTGAAGCAGCATGAATTTGCCTACACCTTCGCCAAACTGAACTGGGACGCAGAGCGGCTGGGTATCTATGCCAAAACAGCAACGGATGTTGAGCGGGCGCTGTGTTCGGGCAAACGCACCTTGGAGGATTTTAAGGCGCTGATTTCTCCGGCCGCAGAGCCCTATCTGGAGCAGATGGCGCAGCAAAGTGCGGCGCTTACCCGGCAGCGCTTTGGTCATACTTTGGGAATGTATCTGCCCTTGTATCTTTCCAATCTGTGCGCCAATGTCTGCAGTTATTGTGGTTTCTCCATGGCTAACCGTATTAAGCGCAAAACCCTGACGCTGGATGAGATAGAGGCAGAATGCCGGGCGATTAAAACCATGGGCTTTGACTCTATCCTGCTGGTGACCGGCGAGCACGAAACCAAAGTGGGTATAGCCTACTTCCGGCAGGTATTGCCTGTGGTTAAGCGTTATTTCAACTATCTGGCAATGGAGGTGCAGCCGCTGCAAAGTGACGAGTATGCTGAGCTGAAAGCCTTGGGTTTGGATGCCGTGATGGTATACCAGGAAACCTACCATCCAGTGACTTATAGTCGGCATCACTTGCGTGGCAAAAAGGCTGACTTTGAGTATCGACTGCAAACACCGGACAGACTGGCCCGCGCTGGTATCGACAAGATAGGTATCGGGGCACTCATCGGTCTGGAAGATTGGCGTACCGATAGTCTGTTTGTGGCGGCCCATCTGCAGTATCTGGAGCGTCACTATTGGCAAAGTCGTTACAGCATCTCCTTTCCCCGTCTGCGTCCCTGTGCCGGTGCAACAGAGGTTAAGTCCATTATGGAGGATAAACATCTGGTGCAGCTTATCTGTGCCTACCGTTTGTTTAATCCCTGTGTGGAGCTGTCCCTATCGACCCGCGAATCTGCGTGGCTGAGAGACAACCTGATGCCCCTTGGGATCACCAATCTGTCGGCGGCTTCCAGTACACAGCCTGGGGGGTATGCCAATCCTGAGCCGGCACTGGAGCAGTTCAGGATCAGTGATGAACGTGGCGTTGATGACGTTGCCAGGGCGATCAAACAGGCGGGATTTGAAGTGGTTTGGAAAGATTGGGAAAGCCTGTATTCGGGGATCAGCTGAGAATCGAAATGTAATTAAATTCCCAATGAGATCCGCAGAGTTAAGTCCGAAGTGCAACGTTCGTTTAAACAGCTTGGCGTAGTTCATAGAAAACTACCTTGGGCTGCCGATAGCCGAGGGATTTCCTCGGCCGTTCAGAGCAATAAAGTCCTCATCAATGGTTGTTAAGTCTGTCCCTTTAGGGATCTATTGCCTCAGCAGGCCATTGAGATTTTCGTTCAGCCCACGCTCCCATGATGAGTACGGATGGGCGAAGTAAAAGTCGGCATTTAACGCTGTTGCAATCGCTTGGTGCTCGGTGCTCGACAAACCCAGAGCCGTTATCTGACGTAATGGTATGCACCTGTTCGGCGTATGGCTTAAGCAATTCAATCGTCACCATAGCTGCGGTACCTTGCTTACCCAGCACAAATCCAGGAAACGGCATGGATGGCCAGGGCCAATATATTGTGCATTTTGATTTTGGTGCCGTAGAAGTTGGTTATAGTAATCTTTGTCCTGAAGCATCAGGCGAGTTGAGGGATGCACTGTCATTTCGGGATTTTATGAATCTGAGTTTAACTGGTGGCCTGACAGACCAAAGGGGTGATCGGTATTATAAGATAGGGTATAAATTGCCAAATGTTACAGTGGATCAGGTCAGTACTACTGAGGGCTGTTATGTTTTTTATGACTCCTATGGATATCCAGACTGTCGCGTACAGGTCGTGGATGTGGACTGTTGATTATTAATTGGTATGTAAAACGGCGGATACTGTATTCAAAAAAAGCTAAGGAAGGTGCAAGCAAGTCCTCGCACCGCTCTGGCTTATGGGCAAATTCGAGTTTAAGGTATTCAGCTGCAGCAAGGACGGTTGCCTTTCAAAGCGCAATACCACAGCCATCGTGTTTGCCCGAAAGCCCCAAAGGGCGAGGCTGACAGCCCTATCTGCTTGGTTGAAATCAAGTGGCTAAGACATGTGTAACCCTTTAGCCCTTTACATCTCTCCTCGAATGACACAAATCGTTTAACGATGTAAATCAGGATGTAACAGGGCGCATACAGGTGAAACACTTTTATCCCGTGCAAAGGCGACTTTTGGCGAGTAGTATATCGCCAACTTACGCTCCACTGCTTTTATCGACTGCTTTTATCGACTATTTAGGGTCTGTTGACCTTTGAAGATGGTTTTTGCAGCTTTTTGTCGTTGTTTTATACAAAGCAACGCGATTGTGCTGTAGTTGTTCTACATGAATGAGCGTTAATGCAGTAGAAAGCGATGACAAACGCTGCCCGAAGGGCTCGGCTATACGCGCTTTACTCTTTGTTGCAAGGTATTTGCTTAGGCCCACTAGGCGGCATACCTTGCGTCGCGATTAAAGCGCGTCTAGAGCGAGCAAAATTCAACCATGAAAGGTCAACAGACCCTAGTATGCCAAAGAAGTATTTGATGTATATTTCGCAAAACTACTCTTTTGCGATACTCAGGCCATTGCAGGCTGAAATCCTACGCCAGGGAGGCGAGGTAAAGTGGTTTGTAGAGGGCAAAGACGTCAATCTCTCTTACTTCCACGCCAGTGAATCTTTGTTAGCCGACATCGATGATGTGATTGGCTGGTGTCCTGATGCTGTATTTGTTCCGGGCAACGTGGTGCCTAACTTCATTCCCGGACTAAAAGTCGCCGTTTTTCATGGCTTCAACGCTGGCAAACTAAACCGTCGCGGACGTGAAGACCACTTCGAAATCCGCGGTTGTTTTGACCTTTACTGTACCCAAGGTCCCAACACAACACAGCGTTTCCAGGAGCTGGCCCAACTGCACCGTTATTTCACTGTCGCAGAAACTGGCTGGCCTATGATAGATCCTTTGTTTCAGCCGATTGAAAACAACCCATACAAGGATCCGGCAGACAACCGCAAAACGCTGTTAATATGTTCAACCTTCTCTCGAAATCTCACCTGTGCACCGCACCTTTACGAACAGGTGAAGAGGTTTGCAGCCGAAGGTAAGTGGCGCATTCTGGTACAATTCCATCCGAAAATGGATAAACAGATTGTTGAGCAATACAAACAACTCCAGGGCCCGAACCTGACTTTTGTAGAAACAGATAACGTATTGCCACTGCTTCAGGCCGCCGATGTTATGCTGTGCGACACCTCATCAGTTCTGCTGATGTTCCTGCTGCAACACAAACCGGTTGTAACCTTCAGAAATGTTACAGGTGCAGCACACCTGTTAAACGTTGAAGATGCTGACAAGGTCGAGGAAGCTATCGACTACGCCATGACCTATCCGGTCGAGTTAATGGCAAAAATTGACGCCTATTGTCAGGAACTGCACCCATACCGGGATGGCCAGTCCAGCAGCAGAGTATTGGCAGCTGTTAATGAACAACTGGAAGCTGATCCTCTGGCAAGAAAAGTCGAAAAGCCAGCAAACTTACTGCGCATGCTTAAACTCCGCAAGAAGTTGCATTACTGGAAGCGTACCAAAGGGCGAAAACCAAACATGAGCCTCGCTCACTGAACTAACCGAGCACCTTAAGACACTATGACCAAAATGCACTCTCTCTCCGTCATTTTGATTACCAAGAATGAAGCGGACCGCGTAGAGCCTTGCCTTCAGTCAGTCAGTGATATCGCAGACGAGATCATTGTACTGGACAGCGGCTCAACTGATGGCACTTTAGATATTTGCAAGAAGTACACAGAGCTTGTGTATGAAACTGATTGGCCAGGTTTTGGCAAGCAAAAGCAGCGCGCACTTGATAAAGCCAACTGTGACTGGGTGCTATCGATTGATGCCGATGAAGCCCTTGATCCGCAGATGCAACAAGCCCTGCTGAAGCTACTGTCACAAGATCAGATTGAGGAAACGGCATACCGCTTACCCTGGGGTGTGACGTTATACGGAAAAACGCTGAAGTATGGTCGCAGTGCCCGCAGCGTGTTACGCCTGTTCAAGCGGGAAGGCGCACGTTATACCCTGGACGAAGTCCATGAAACCGTCATCCCTGCAAAGGGAAGCATCGGCAAGCTGGATGGCCTGCTACTGCACTATACCCACAGAGATTACGGCCATGGGCTTGATAAAGCCGCCAAATATGCCTGGCTGGGTTCACTCAAGTATCACCGCAAAGGGAAAAAATCCCACGGTTTGGCTTTGGCCCTGCTGCGCGGGATGTGGACCTTCTTCCACATCTACTTTATCCGCCGCGGCTTTATGGATGGCAGCGTTGGCTTTATCGTCGCCATGACCTACGCCCAGGTTAACTTTAACAAATATGTAGGCTTGTGGTTGCTTGAAAACGACAGAAGTTAGCAGCCAATTTTCTCAACCTAAAAGAGTTGGGATGACAACAAATTCTTGGACTATCGAAATATGAAGATATTAGTAACCGGTGGTGCCGGCTTTATTGGCTCAGCAGTCGTCAGACACATAGTGCAAAACACCTCTGATACCGTCATCAATCTGGATGCACTGACATACGCGGGAAATCTGGACTCACTGGACAGTGTTGCTGCTAGCGAACGTTATAGATTTGAGCAAGTAGACATTTGCAACTATTCGGATGTTGAGCGTGTTTTCTCTGAGCATCAACCTGATGCTGTCATGCATTTGGCCGCAGAGTCCCATGTCGACCGTTCCATTGACGGCCCTGCAGCCTTTATTCAGACCAACTTGATTGGCACTTTTAACCTTTTAGAGTGCGCCCGCAAGTATTGGTTAACACTGTCTCCAGAGAAACAAGCCGGTTTCCGCTTTCACCATATCTCCACTGACGAAGTTTATGGTGATTTGGAAGGGACTGATGATCTGTTTACCGAGGACACTCCCTATTCGCCAAGCAGCCCTTATTCTGCGTCCAAGGCCGGCTCAGATCACTTGGTTCGCGCTTGGGGTAGAACCTATGGCCTGCCGGTATTGGTAACCAACTGCTCCAACAACTATGGTCCATATCATTTCCCAGAAAAGCTGATCCCACACGTGATCCTTAATGCCATTCATGGAAAGCCACTGCCGGTTTATGGTGATGGCAATCAAATCCGTGACTGGCTGTATGTTGAAGATCATGCCCGCGCACTTTACAAGGTGGTGACCGAAGGAGAAGTAGGTGAAACCTACAATATTGGCGGACACAACGAGAAGCGCAACATTGAGGTAGTTCATACCATTTGTGACTTGCTGGAAGAGTTAGCTCCTAATAAGCCAGAAGGTGTAGAGCAGTACCGTGACCTGATTACCTTTGTTAAAGACCGCCCGGGCCACGATGTACGCTATGCCATTGATGCCAGCAAAATAGCCAGTGAGCTCGGATGGACACCTGAAGAAAGCTTTGAAACCGGCATTCGCAAAACGGTTGCCTGGTATCTGAAAAACACCAACTGGTGGCAGAGAGTCATGTCTGGTGATTACCAACTGACGCGTTTAGGTGAAGGAGAGCAGGAATGAAAGGCATAGTATTAGCCGGAGGCTCTGGCACCCGCTTGTACCCCTTAACCCGGGGGACATCCAAACAGTTGCTGCCAATCTACGACAAACCCATGGTGTATTACCCAATCTCAACACTTATGCTGGCAGGGATTCGGGAAATTTTGATTATCACCACCCCGGAAGATCAGCAGAACTTCCAGCGTCTGCTGGGGAATGGCTCTGACTATGGCATCAAGCTTGAGTACCGTGTGCAACCCTCGCCAGACGGCTTAGCTCAAGCATTTATTATCGGCGAAGACTTTATCGGCGATGACAGTGTCTGTCTGGTACTGGGCGACAACATCTATTATGGCCAGAGCTTTACAGAAACTCTGCAAAGGGCTGCATCCCGCTCTCAAGGAGCCACTGTATTCGGATATCAGGTTAAAGACCCGCAACGCTTTGGCGTAGTGGAATTCGACGAGAATATGAAAGCCGTATCCATTGAAGAAAAGCCTGAAGGCCCTAAATCAGACTATGCCGTTACCGGCCTGTATTTTTACGACAACCGGGTGGTAGAGTGGTCCAAACAAGTGCAGCCTTCGGGCCGTGGCGAACTGGAAATCACGACACTCAACCAAAGATACCTTGAAGATGGTTCACTGAATGTGGAGCTCCTGGGTCGTGGATTTGCGTGGCTGGATACAGGCACTCACGAAAGTTTGCATCAGGCGTCGTCTTTTGTTCAAACGATTGAAAACGTTCAGGGGTTAAAAGTTGCCTGCCTGGAAGAGATCGCCTGGCGTAACGGCTGGTTGAGCGATGAACAAGTGCTTGAACTTGCCAAGCCTATGATGAAGAACGAGTACGGCCAATACCTTTGCAAACTGGTCGAAGAAAGACAATCAAAAGGCCAATAATCTATGAAAGTAGTAGTGACTGGCTGTCAGGGACAGGTTGGTTATTGTCTGGTGAAACAGCTAAGCCAAAGAACCGATATCGAGATATTGGCGCTGGACCGAACTGCACTGGACATAAGCAATCCTGAGCAGGTTAATACCCTAATCACGAATACCAAACCGGACGTCATTATCAATGCAGCGGCATATACCGCTGTGGATAAGGCCGAGTCGGAGCCGCAACAGGCTTATGCTATCAACAGGGACGGTCCGGAATACCTTGCCCTGGCAGCAAAAGAAATAAATGCTTTGCTTTTACACATCTCCACTGACTATGTCTTCGATGGCTGTAAAACAGAACCTTACCTGGAATCTGATGATACCAACCCGCAAACCGTTTACGGTCAGAGCAAATTAGCCGGGGAAAAGAAAATCCAAGCAGCCGGGTGCCGTTATGGTATTTTGCGCACGGCCTGGGTATTTGGGGAGCATGGGCACAACTTTGTCAAAACCATGCTGAGGCTGGGTGACAAACCTGAGTTAAACATAGTGGCAGATCAATGGGGCGGCCCGACCTATGCAGGGGATATCGCATCAACCCTGATCACCATGATGTACACCATGACCGGGGACAAGAGCGTAGAAAGTAGCATTTTCCATTTCTCAGGCTCTCCCCATTGCAGCTGGTTTGAGTTCGCCGGTGAAATTTTTGCTACTGCAAAAACAACCGGGCAACTGGAGTCATCTCCTCTGCTGCATAGGATTACAACGGAAGCATATCCACTGCCAGCACCAAGACCTGCCAATTGCAGATTGAACTGTGAAAAAATCCACCAGGAATTTGGGATTACACCAAGTAACTGGAAAGCAGCCCTGCAACAGGTGTTGTCGATGGATATCAAAGAGAATCAAGCATGAAAGTGATAAACACTGAGATCCCTGACGTCAAAATTATTGAGCCGGCTGTGTTTAGTGATGAGCGGGGTTTCTTTATGGAAACCTGGCAACAGCAAAAATTTGAGGAGTTGGTGACCGGCAAGCCAACCCAATTTGTGCAGGACAACCACTCTAAATCGAAAAAAGGCATCTTGCGCGGCCTGCATTATCAAACTGAGCACACTCAGGGAAAACTGGTGCGGGTTATCTCCGGTGAAGTATTCGATGTGGCGGTGGATATTCGCAAAGACTCCCCGACATTCGGACAGTGGGTCGGTGTCTATCTCTCCGCGGAAAACAAACGCCAACTGTGGATCCCGGAAGGCTTTGCTCATGGTTTTTATGTGACCAGCGAGGAAGCAGAATTTGTTTATAAATGTACCGACTACTATCACCCACAGAGCGAAGTCTCTATCCGGTGGGATGATAAAACTATCGGCATTGAATGGCCGACAACTCAGGGAATCGTTTTATCTTCAAAGGACAGTAATGGAATGAGTTTCAGACAGATTACTCCTTTGGAGATAAGCAAAAATGAGCCTGATAAATTTAATTGAATTTGCAGTACATGGCGATGACAGAGGTAGTTTGGTTTCATTGGAGCAATATCAAAATATTCCCTTTGAAATAAAACGTGTGTATTACATATTCGATACCAAAAGCAGTGTTTCCAGAGGATTCCACGCGCATAGAAATTTACAACAGGTCGCAGTCTGTATCAGCGGGCATTGCAGAATTAGGCTGGACAACGGCCAATACGTCGAAGACGTCATACTGTCCTCCCCAAAACAAGGCTTGTTGATAGATGGACTAAAATGGCGGGAAATGCATGATTTTAGTGAGAATTGTGTGTTGCTTGTGCTGGCCAGTGAGCTGTATGACACAAGCGATTACATCTGGGACTACCCGGAATTTATCAGTATGGTGAATGACAATGCTGACAAGTAAATCAATACAACTCAGGTTAGTTGGTGAAATGAACATACAGGCTAAGCCAGAAATCAAAACAGCCATACTCAACCATGTGGGTGCCGGTCTTTCAACTATATCCG
>JAJNAU010000049.1 GCA_021462625.1 Shewanella sp. | reverse complement strand
CAAAGAGTAAAGCGCGTATAACCGAGCCCTTCGGGCAGCGTTTGTCGTCGCTTTCTACTGCATTAACGCTCATTTGTGTAGAACAACTACAGCACAATCGCGTTGCTTTGTATAAAACAACGACAAAGTGCTGCAAAAACCATCTTCAAAGGTCAACAGACCCTAGGGTCTGTTATTCCTAAACAGCAATTGAGACATGATGAACAATTAGTGGTATTCCTTCAAAACGTGTCGCTTCACACATAAATAAGGCCGCAATAGCGGCCTTATTTATTTGCAGGTCAACACTCAGGGAATGGTGGTGGTGACTTTCCCGTTGTTGGAGTTGTAGTAGATCTTGTAAGCGGGTTCTTCGCGCAGGACATAGTCGCACTGGCCCGGTGAGATATAGCTTGCCTGGTAGTCAACAATCGGGTAATCCGCGTAGCCTGGCGCTGAAACCGTAGGCTCACGATTAACAAACATCATCCGCCAAAGGGACACACAGTCTTCATCATTATTCAGAAGGGGGGTCGGCTCATGAGGGTCCAGTAAGTGTTGGACTGGCCAGCCATTGGCATTGATATCTACAGTGCCTGATCGATCAGGCGCATCACTGTACAGGGGGAGGTCTTCAATCGGACCTGAACCCCCTTTGGCTATCCAGGTGGCATGCGCCATACTCACCCCAGATTTGAAGTTGCCTGCAATGGCCATTACAGCAGAGTCCTTTGCATCAGATTGTAGATCGATAAACCTGGGAATAGCCACCGTGGCCAGAATACCCAGAATAATGATAACGCTCACCAGCCCAATCAGCGTAAAACCGCGGGTATTGGTTGATACACTCAATTTTAACCCTCTCTTTCAGCAATCTCTAATATCAGGCTGTTGCATAAATACTGGTTTTCTGAACGCAATGTTTATTGTATACCGATAGTAGTAACTAATTATATTCATAATAATCATTTTTGCACTGCAGATTGATATCTTTAGGGTCAGGAACTGCTGGAAAAGTTAACGTAATCTCGCCCTGTATCCAGTACATAGTAGTAGCAGGATGAACAAAAGCACTTGTCGTAAAAACCGCCAGGGAAGGCGGTTTTTTAATCAAGCCGAGCTTAATGGTTACGGGCGACTGCCAGCTTGGCTAGTGACACCAGCGCGGTTTTAAAGTCGGTATCAGGCAGTGGTGTCAGGGCAGCAATTGCCTTTTCTGATTCTTCCAATGCTCTTTGATGGGTGTAATCCAGTGCGCCGCAATGGTTCAGTGCATGGATGATGGCATCTATGTCATTGGTACCATCGCCCTGCTCAATGGCCCGGTGGATCATTTGCTGTTCCTGCTCATTACCATTGGCGATGGCATAAATCAGTGGCAGGGTAGGTTTGCCTTCGGCCAGGTCATCACCGATATTTTTGCCCAGCGCTTCAGCCTCGGCGGTGTAATCCAGCAAATCGTCAGTTAACTGGAAGGCCGTGCCCAGGTATTTACCATATTCACCCAATGCGCTCTCCCATGCCGGATCGCTGCCGGCAACCACAGCCGCCAGTTTGGTGGCCGCTTCAAACAGCTTGGCGGTTTTACAGTAGATTACCCGCATATAGCTTTCTTCAGTGGTGTTGGGATCATTGCAGTTCATCAATTGCAGGACTTCACCTTCAGCCAGTACATTAGTGGCGTCGGCCAGCACTGTCAGTACCTGCATATTCTCCAGCTCAGTCATCATCTGGAAAGAGCGGGTATAAAGGAAGTCGCCGACCAACACGCTGGCACTGTTGCCAAACATGGCATTGGCTGTTTCCCGGCCGCGACGCATGGTGGATTCATCCACTACGTCGTCATGCAGCAACGAGGCGGTATGAATGAACTCGACAATGGCCGCTAATTTCAGATGGGCCTCGCCTTCATATTGGATAGCTCGGGCTGCCAGTACGGTCAGTAATGGGCGCAATCGTTTGCCGCCACCATTAATAATGTAGAAACCCAGCTGGTTAATAAGGGCAACATCGGATTCGAGCTGTTTGTAGATCAGTTGATTGACCGCTTGCATATCAGCGTCCGCCAATTGGCGGATAGCATTTAAATCCATATAAAGACTCTGGTTTCCTGAAAGGGCCACGGAATGCTGCCCGAGTTTCGGCGAAAGCGCTATAATATCCCAGATTTTACCGAAATTAATTCCCCAGGCCAGCACTGGTTTTGGCTTTGTATTGCTGGATGGGATCTTTTTTAAATCTTTGAGTAAAAGGGGTTGCCTGACTGGTGTTCTTCACGTAGAATTCGCGCCCATTGTCAATAAAGTTTCTATGGCGACTGCCCATGCCCAAAAACTGGCCAGTCCGTCGAATGTTTGGAGTAAAATAGCTATGTACGCTGTTTTTCAAAGTGGTGGTAAACAGCACCGTGTGTCTGTCGGCCACACTCTGCGTTTGGAAAAAATTGAAGTCGCTACCGGTGAAACCGTTGAGTTCGATAAGGTTCTGTTGGTTGCTGATGGCGAAAACGTGAAAGTGGGTGCGCCACTGGTTGAAGCCGGTAAAGTTGTTGCCGAAGTTATCAGCCACGGCCGCGGCGAGAAGGTAACTATTCAAAAGTTCAACCGTCGTAAGCACCACGAAAAGAAGATGGGCCACCGTCAGTGGTTCACTGAAGTTAAAATCACTGCTATCAACGCTTAATCAGGAGTGTAACTCATGGCACACAAAAAAGCTGGCGGTTCTACTCGTAACGGCCGCGATTCAGAAAGTAAACGTCTTGGTGTAAAGCGCTTCGGCGGTGAGTCTGTTCTGGCAGGTAACATTATCGTTCGTCAGCGTGGTACCAAGTTCCACGCCGGTGTAAACGTGGGTGTTGGTCGTGATCACACTCTGTTTGCGCTGACTGACGGTAAAGTTAAGTTCGAAGTTAAAGGTCCTAACAACCGTAAGTTCGTTAGCATCGAAGAGTAATCTTCAACCTTAGCTCGAATCATAAGCCCCGCCATTGGTGGGGCTTTTGTTTTTTTCGGTGACTGAGACTCCTTTATGGAACTGGTTGATTATTTGGCGCGTCCCGGCTTCGACGGTATAATCCTCGGGTATGGTTGGCGTCAGGAGTAAATATGAAGTTTGTCGATGAGGCTGTGATCCGCGTCGAAGCGGGTGATGGTGGCAGTGGTTGTGTCAGTTTCCGTCGTGAAAAGTATGTGCCTGACGGCGGTCCAGACGGTGGTGACGGTGGTGACGGTGGCAGTGTGTATCTGGAGGCGAATGAAAACCTCAATACGCTGATTGACTATCGTTTCGAGCGCTTCCATATGGCGGAGCGTGGAGAGAATGGTCGTGGCCGTGACTGTACCGGTAAAGGCGGTGCCGATCTGGTGCTTAAGGTGCCTGTTGGTACCCGTGCGACCGACGAGGAAACCGGAGAGGTGCTGGGCGATCTGACGACTCATGGTCAGAAGTTGCTGGTGGCCAAAGGTGGTTTCCACGGTTTGGGTAATACCCGTTTTAAATCCAGCACCAACCGTGCCCCTCGTCAGAAGACGCTGGGGACGCCGGGTGAAGTTCGCAGCCTGCGTCTGGAACTGATGTTGCTGGCCGATGTGGGTCTGCTGGGTATGCCCAATGCCGGTAAGTCCACCTTTATCCGTGCAGTATCCCGTGCCAAGCCAAAGGTTGCGGATTATCCGTTTACGACTCTGGTGCCAAATCTGGGTGTGGTTAACCCACGTCCGGGACAGAGCTTTGTGGTTGCTGATATTCCTGGTCTTATCGAAGGCGCTGCAGATGGCGCTGGTTTGGGTATTCGCTTCCTCAAGCACCTTGAGCGTTGCCGTATTCTGCTGCACATTCTGGACATTGAACCGATTGATGGCAGCGATCCTGTTGATGTGGCCCGTGCCATTGTTGGTGAGCTAGAGAAGTATTCTCCCAAGCTGGCCGGTAAGCCACGCTGGTTGGTGTTCAACAAAATTGACCTGATGCTGGAAGAAGAAGTCCAGGAAAAGGTTGACCGTATTGTGTCTGAGCTTGGCTGGGAAGGTGAGGTTTACACTATCTCGGCATATGCCCGTGAAGGCACCCAGGCGTTGTCAGAGAAGCTGATGGACTTTATCAGCAGCTTGCCACCTGAGGATAAGCAACGGGATCCTGATGAGGATGTCGAGTTCAAGTGGGACAATTATCACCAGACCAGCATTGAGGTCAATGAAGAGTTCGACGATGACTGGGATGAAGACTACGATGACGATGATTACGACGTCGAAGTGGTATACGAACGTTGATAATCGTTTGAGTATCAAGGAGCAATGTCAGTGACATTGCTCTTTTTGTTTGCCCCGGCGGTGCAAAAAACCAAGGGAATTTGCTAACCTGCGCCGTGTTGTCTTTAGAACCAAGGAATATCGATGAAAATCGCTATGATAGCCGCGATGGCCCGCGACAGGGTGATCGGTCTGGATAATCAGATGCCCTGGCATCTGCCTGAAGATCTCAGGCACTTTAAGGCGGTGACCATGGGGAAGCCAGTGGTGATGGGGCGCAAGACTTATGAATCTATCGGGCGCCCTTTGCCCGGCCGGTTGAATATCGTTATCAGCCGCAATCCAGACCTGCAGATTGAAGGGGTAACCTGTGTGACCTCCTTTGACGCTGCGAAATTCGCCGTGGGCCAATGTGACGAGTTGATGGTGATAGGGGGAGGGCAACTCTATGCAGAACTGCTGCCTGTGGCCGATATTCTCTATCTTACTGAAATTGATCTGCAGGTTGAAGGTGATACCCGGTTTCCCCAATGGCAGGCTGAGCAGTGGCAGGAATTTGAGCTGGGCAAAGGGATTAGCGACAAAGGCTTGGGTTATCGCTTTATTAAACTGACGAGGAAATGTTAGCTGGTTGGTTCTTTAACACAAGGCGTATGGTTGCGTGTTTCAGGGGCGTGTTGCCAGTCCCACCATCGCCGCAGTAAAGGCCGGTATTGATGGGTAAGCTTATTTGCACTGTGATCAACGTGTCTTTAACGCCTTCTGGCTAATCCTTTCACCTGTTTCCAGATGAAGCATGGTCAGGTATTCACCCCAGCAGCAGCCGGTGTCCAATGCCTGAAAACGGGAAGAATGGGTTTGTCCCATCAGGGCTGCCCAATGGCCAAACACCAGAGTTGTGGTTTTCGGCAAGGCCAGAGGAAACTCAAACCAAGGGCGTAACTTGTGGTTTTTGCCGTTGGCAGGTGGCTGCTTGCAGTCAAAATCCAGCCGTCCATCAGGGTGCAGGAATCGCATGCGGGTCAGGGCGTTAATACAGTAAATCAGTCTTTTTGTGCCACTGAGCCTGGGGGACCAGCTGTCCATCTCGCTGTCATACATTTTGCTTATCAGAGTATTCAGATAGTCAGGCTGTTTGAGTACAGCGCTGACGGCAGCCGCTTCCTGTCTCAGGATGTTCAGATCCCACTGGGGAGGCACACCTGCATGGATTACAACCAGATTTTTGTCAGCCAGCTCATGCATCAGCGGCTGCTCACGCACATAGTCAATCAGATAGGAGGCATCGTCGGCCTCCAGTAAAGCGTCAAGTTTGTCACTGGGCTTAGCGCGCTTGAGTCCGCCATATACCGCCAGCAGATGAAGATCATGGTTACCCAGCACTGTGTGGACGGCGCCTTCATTGGCGGCAAAAAATCTCAAAACATCGAGGGAGCCCGGCCCCCTGGCAACCAGATCGCCCACAGCCCAAAGTTGATCCCGTGAGGGATCAAAGTCAACTTTGCTAAGCAGACGCTGGAATTCTTCATAGCAACCCTGAAGGTCGCCGACAAAATAGTTTGCCACAACAACTCCTGTCGATCAGTGTAACAGTCCCGGGACGGCCAGGCGGAATGTGGGAATATGTGCCTTGAAGATCTGGCCATCAGCGGATTGCATTTGATAGCTGCCCTGCATCACACCCACAGGGGTCTCGAGTACTGTGCCACTGGTATATTGATAGGAGGCGTTAGGGGCGATAGTTGGGGTTTCACCAACAACGCCGTTGCCCTGCACTTCATTTTTATGGCCATTGGCATCAGTGATGATCCAGTGACGACTTTCCAGCACTGCGGGCGAGGTGCCTTCGTTGGTAATGG
The DNA here is from genome assembly GCA_021462625.1 of Shewanella sp. Classification (GTDB taxonomy): domain Bacteria; phylum Pseudomonadota; class Gammaproteobacteria; order Enterobacterales; family Shewanellaceae; genus Shewanella. The sequence goes on along the minus strand of JAJNAU010000049.1, from coordinate 14,063 downwards.
TAATGGTGTAACTGAACAGAAATTTATCCTGATCCGGATCAGATTGCTGCTCTACGTACTGGGCTTGCACTTCGATTCTGATGCTGGCTTCCAATGCTGTCATCTGTTTGTCCTGTATGAAGCAGGCGCCAAAGCGCCCACGAGAGTTATTTCTGCTTGTCGCACAAAAGATTGGCCATGGCAACGTATTGCTCAACACTAATCTCTTCCGGACGGCGGCTGGCGTCAATGCACAGAGCCTCAAAATCTGCATCGCTCAGCAGTTGCTTGAGATTATTTCTCAGTGTCTTGCGACGCATGTTAAATGCTGTTGAGCACAGATGACGCAATACATCCACATCCTTACAGGGGAATGGCTTCTGGGAGTATGGCACCAGACGCACGACTGCAGAATCCACTTTGGGTGGCGGAGTAAAGCAGCCGGGTGGCACTTCCAGCACCGGCACCACCTGGCAGAAATACTGAGCCATTACTGTCAGGCGTCCGTAGGCCTTGCTGCCAGGCGCAGCTGACAGGCGCAGTACCACTTCTTTTTGCAGCATGAAGTGCATGTTCTCGATCTGCTCAGCATATTCAAACAGATGGAACATCAAAGGCGTGGAGATGTTGTACGGCAGGTTGCCGAATACCTTCAATTTTTTACCCGGTACCAGTAGCTGGGCAAAATCAAACTGCAGGGCGTCACCCTGATGGATTTCCAGCTTATCTTTTAGGGTGGGGTGAACTTTGAGGCGTTCAACCAGATCTTTATCCAACTCGACAACGGTCAGCTTGTCGATTGCTGCAGCAACCGGTTCGGTCAGGGCTGCCAGACCGGGGCCAATTTCGACCATGACGTGGTCATTGTCTGGAGCGATGGCACCCACAATACGATTGATAACATTACCATCGGTCAGGAAGTTCTGACCAAAGCGCTTTCTGGCCGTGTGGCCTAAATGGATTTTATTGCTCATTAACTCAGATTTCAGTTCTTTGCGGCCAGTTCAATGGCTTTATTCAGGGCACAGACAAAACTGCCTGTGTCGGCTTTTCCTGTGCCTGCTAATTCCAGTGCAGTACCATGATCGACAGAGGTGCGGATATAGGGCAGCCCCAGAGTGATATTCACCGCTTTACCAAAGCCCTGGGCCTTGAGCACAGGCAGGCCCTGATCATGGTACATAGCCAGCACCACATCAGCATCCTGCAGATATTTGGGCTGGAATAAGGTGTCCGCCGGCAAGGGGCCGACGATACTGATTTGCTCTTCTCTGAGCTCATTGAGAGTCGGAATAATCACATCTAACTCTTCCCGTCCCAGATGGCCGTCTTCTCCCGCGTGGGGGTTGAGGCCGCAGACGTAGATCCGGGGATCATCGATGCCGAACCTGTTAATCAAATCCTGGTGCAGAATTTGAATAATATGGTATAGACGATCCCGGGTGATCGCCTTGGAGACATAGGCCAGCGGAATGTGAGTTGTCACCAGCGCAACTTGCAGCCCGGGGCAGGAGAGCAGCATCACCACATCCTGGCAATTGGCCTGGTGAGCGAAAAACTCGGTATGACCGCTGAAGGATATCCCGGATTGATTAATAATACCTTTGTGCACCGGGCCGGTGACCACGGCATCAAACTCTCCGGCAATATTTTTTTCGCCTGCATACTTCAGGGTTTCTACCACATAACTGCTGTTGGTTTCATCCAGCACGCCGCATTTAACTTCAGACTGCAGATTGAAAGGAACAATGGTCAGGGTACCGGCTTCCTGAGCTCTGGCTGCCTGATCCGGCTGATAAGGGCGAAGTTGCAGCGGCAGCCCGAGCATTTTGGCCCGGGCTTTGAGCAGGTTTGGGTCTGCGCACACAATTAGTTCAGCATCCCAGGGCTGTTGAGCCAGCTGAACTACCAGATCCGGTCCGATACCTGCCGGCTCCCCCGGTGTGATTACGATACGCTTGATGACCAATCTGTTACTCCCCGCTCTGATCGTACACATGAATGTACGCATCGGCACGCATTTCATCCAGCCAGCTCTGCAGCTCTTCATTGAACTTGCGGCGGAAGATCAACTGCTGCGCACGATTGGTATTGAATCTGTCGGTGGCATCGGTTTTGCGGCGATCTTCCAGCTGAACAATGTGCCAGCCATGGCTGGAACGGAACGGCTCGCTGATTTCACCCACTTTAAGTGCCTTCAGGGTGCTGGCAAACGCCGGAACATACAGGCTTGGTTGGGCCCAGCCCAGTTCGCCGCCTTTGACAGCACTGCCTGGATCTTCGGAATACTGACGGGCCAAATCGGCGAAGTCAGCTTTGCCTTCGCGGATCTCTTTAACGAACTTTTCCAGCATGGTTTTGGCTCGGTCTTCGGACAGGATCGGGGATGGTTTAAGCAGAATATGACGGGATTTTACTTCGTCAATTTCCTGAGTTTGCATGCCACGAATGTCCATCACCTTGATGATGTGGAAACCACTGCCACTTTTGATAGGGCCAATGATGTCGCCCTTTTTGGCGCCTTCCACTACTTCGGCGAATAGGGTTGGCATCTCATTGATGTTCATATGATCCCAGATGCCCCCTTCCAACGCTTTGGGGCCGGACGATGCGGCAATGGCAACCTGACGGAAGTCTGCGCCATCGTTCAGGCGCTTGAGTACGGTTTCGGCACGCTTCTGTGCGGCTTGCAGCTCCGCAGAAGTGGGATTGGATGGTAGTTCAATCAGGATGTGGCCTATCTGGAAGTCCAGGTTTTTCATGCCCTGTTGTTCGATCAATTTCACCAGTGCAGCGATTTCCTGTGGCGAAATCTGGATACGGCGCTGCACCTGAATACGCTGAACTTCGCCCAAGGTGATCTCTTCACGCAGTTGCTCGCGATACTGGCTGAAACTAATACCAGAAGCTTCTACGGCTTTGCGCAGCTGCTCAACCGTCATCTTTTGATCGTTGGCAATGTTTTTAATGGTTTGATCCAATTGTAAATCACCGACATGCAGCCCCATTCTGTCCGCCATCTGCAATTGCAAGCGGGTCAGGATCAGGCGCTCAATAACTTGGGTGCGCAATGCCTGATCCGAAGGCAGTGCCTGCCCGGACTCGGCGGCATTACGCTTAACATCGGCCATCATATTGTCGACTTCACTTTGCAGGATCACGCCAGAGTTGATCTGCACCGCCACTGAATCCAGCGGCTGTGGTGCGGCAAAAGCCATTTGGCTCATCACCAGGGTCAGAAAAGCTACTATCAGTCTGTTAATGGGTATCATCCAAAAATCCTTGGCCTCACAGAATCAGGCCCTGTGCCTGATTTGGTTTCGTTATTGGACTGCCGGTCCGTTAAGTGGTTCAGCAATCTATCACATTTTTATGCCCTTGAGGCGGGTTAAATTGTCGGCCATCCAAGGTGGCCAAAGTTTAGTTTCTCAGGTAAAGCGGTTTGCGATAGTTGAACAGGCCCTCGTTCAGCATATCTTCGACGCCCAGCGGGCCAGAGCCTCCCAATCCTTTGATTACAAAGTTAAGATACACTCCACTTTCAAATTGGTCACGGGGATCCTGCACTGTGGCGATATCGTCGTCATAATTGGTCTTGATGCGGTAGTGATAGCTCAGACGCACAGCCCAGCAGCAGGACTCATACTGGAAGCCTGTGTAGGTTTCAATGCTGCGGCTCTCGTTAAGATCGTAATACCAGTTACCGACGAAATAGAGGTCATCCATGATGGGCCAGGCACCACGAATACCTGCCTGAGAAATATCGACAGTTTCGCTGTTGTCGGTATATTGTAAATCGGGCACATAGCGATAGCTCAGTTGCACCAACTTGTTGGCGCCGGGACGGTAGTCCAGGGTGAACTCCGACTTTTGGTTTTCTTGTTCTTTGGTGTCATATTGCACCGCACCGCTGAAGTAAAAGTCCTCATACAGCTTGGCGTCAAGTTCTGCTGCCAGCACAGAGAAGGATGGGGTATCTTCTAGTTCATTGCCATTACGGTCGTTATACAAAGGAACCTTGTTGTCTTCCAGATAGAAAATCTGCCCGATACTGAACTTCAGCTGCTCTTCATTGTGCTTGTCAAACAGACGGGTAGTGACACCGAGCGTGACCTGATTGGCATTGGCGATTCGGTCCAAACCGGTATAGCGACGGTCACGGAACAGACCATAGAAGTCATCCTGCAGCGCGCCAGTGTCATAAAGGCCGATATCAGACTGGTTCTGATAACCGACATACAGATACTGAATTTGGGGCTCAAGTGTCTGGCGATAGTTGGCATCAAACAGCCGGGTTTGTCGCTCAAAGTTCACCTGACCATAGAGGCGGGCCTGTGGGATCGTGCGATTGACCTGAGAAGACAGAGCCGAATCTGTCGCGAAATCCCGCTGCCAGTAATTGGTTTGGTACAGTTTCAGTTCACTGACGAAGGAACCTGCAGGACCATAGATTGGCCAGCTCAGGGTAGGTTCCAGGTGCAAACGGGTAGCAGTCGGTATGGTCTGGTTGGCTAACAAGGGGTCTTCACTCTGCCCCAGCTCACCGGCATCTATGTGGGCAAAATTGGTCACTTCCGAGGCGAAGTTGAAGTCCAGGCTCTGCCACAGATCCGGTGAGAAATAATTGAAGTTAACCTGAGGCATTACCTGGTAGGGTTCGTCATCTTCCCCCAGCACTTTGATGTCCTGCACCCGGATGCCGGCGTTCCAGTTGTTCTGGAAATAGGAAAGTTCACCGACACGTGACAGTTGGTTGTCTGTCGCCTGTGCCACGTCAGAATTCAGATCGTTGAAGAAGTTGTTGTCGGACACATCTGTGTAGTTCGCCAATACCCGCCAGTTGTTGTCGAAAGCGCCCTGATGTTCCCAGTGGTACAGATAACGGTCCGGGCTGCCTGCCAGGCTGCGATCACTGCCCAAGTATTCAAGATTCACTTGACCTTTTTGCGCCTCACCGGCCAGATAGCGGAACTCGTTCTTCAAAAACAAGCCGCGATTGGACATGTACTGGGGCGTGAAGGTCATGTCGTATTCAGGCGCAATGTTCCAGTACCAGGGCAGAGCAAACTCTACCCCATTGGTGGAGCTGGTACTGAAAGTTGGGAACAGCAGACCTGTCTTGCGCTTGTCAGATACGGGGACTGTCATATAGGGCACATACAGCACAGGGATGCCGCCAACTCTAAGCCTAGCATCCCAGATTTCACCCCATTCCTCTTTGGAATCAATCTTGATTTTATCGGCTTCGAGTAACCAGGAACTGTCTCCCGGGGGACAGGTGGTGAAGTTGGTTTCACTTAGCAGCAAATTGTTGTTCGGCGTGATTTCCAGCTCATTGGCATCGCCGTGCACTTGCTGGCCGTGAAGCCAGTACTTAGCGCCTTTGAGAGTCGCGCTGTTGTTCTTCATGCGCGCCTGCAGAGCGTCAGCTGTGACGGTAAAGGCGCTGTCCTGAAATACTAGATTGCCGTTGGCATCCAACTGCTCTTTGCGCTGATCCAGCACAGCTTCATCGGCCTTGATAAGACGGTTGCCCTGGATCAGGGTAACATCACCGGAAAATCTGGCCTGCTTGCCCATCTGGGCTTCGGAATCAACAGAACTGATGCGGATCAGCTTATCTGTGCCTTGTTTGTCTGACTGGTGATCGGGAACCGGCACGGGAGGCTGGATAATGCACTGAGAGACCCGCTCTGCCGGTGCTTCGCCTGCCATAACGAGTTGAGGTAACAGGCTCAGGGCCACAAGGTAACGGATCTGCATCTTGAACAATTAAAGTATTTGATTTCTTTGTCTGGTCAAAAATCGGAGGGAAAGGTTGCGCGAATTCTTGGGCAACTCAGTCAAACCAAGAAATTCATACTCTTGGCTGTTTCCGGATATTATGGCAGGTATAATAAAGCAATTTTTGTCCAAGAGCCATGAGATGACTTTGCAAGACCCGAGATTTGTTTGTCTGCAGGGCTGGTTGCAGCAGCAACTGCCTGCAGGTTTTTCTGTCAGCCAGGTATCCGGCGATGCGAGTTTTCGCCGCTACTTCCGTGTGCAAACAGCAGGAACTAGCCTGATTGCCGTGGACTCACCACCACAGTTGGTGCCCATTGCACCGTTTCTGGCGCTGGATAAGGCGTTTGCCGATGCCGGGCTTGCTGTTCCCGCTGTGATAGCGGCCAATGAAACAGACGGACTGATGCTGCTTGAAGATCTGGGCGATGTGCAGCTGGGCAGTTTGCTTTGCGCCGACAACGTCTTGCATTGGTATTGCCGGGCACTGAAGTTGCTGCCCCGGGTGTTTGCCATTCGCAGCTGTGAGCTTGGGCCTCTGGTTGATTATGATGCCGCCTTTGTTCAGCGAGAGCTGGCAATCTTCAGCGAGTGGCTGCTGGGCGCCCATCTTAAGCTTGAAGATATCCCCAAGGCTATGCTGGAGCGCAGTTTTGCCCTGCTGACCGAGAGTGCCATGGCGCAGCCAAAAGGAGGGATGCACCGGGATTTTCACAGCCGTAACATCATTGTCAGGGGTGATGAGTTGGTGCTTATCGACTTTCAGGATGCGGTGCTTGGGCCTGTGACCTATGATGCCGTGTCGTTGCTGCGGGACTGCTATGCTCGCTGGGATGACAGCTTGGTGAATGCACTGCGGGATGAATACTTCGAGTTGCTTGGGCAGCAGGGACTTTTGTCTTTGGATATTTCGGCTGGCCAATTTCAGCGCTGGTTTGATCTGATGGGATTGCAACGCCATATCAAGGCCGCAGGTATCTTCGCCCGTTTGTATCACCAGGATGGTAAATCAGGTTACCTCAAGGACATTCCGCTGACTCTGAGTTATATCGTGGATATCGCCCGGCGTTATCCTGAGTTTGAGGCGTTGGGCGATTGGGTGGCCGGGATTGTCCAGCCTGCAGTTGATAAGTGGTGGGGGTGAAGCCAATGAAAGCCATGATCTTGGCCGCCGGGCGCGGAGAGCGTTTGCGGCCCCTGACCGATACCTGTCCCAAGCCTCTGATCAAAGCTGCAGGCAAACCGTTGATTGAGTACCATCTGGAAAATCTGGCTCGGGCAGGTTTTACCTCAGTCGTCATCAACCACGCTTGGCTTGGGCATATGCTGGTACAGACTCTGGGAGATGGCAGCCGTTGGGGGCTGTCCATCTGCTACAGTTTTGAAGCCACTGCGCTGGACACCGGTGGCGGTATCAAGCTCGCATTGCCACTGCTGGCACCAGAGGGGAATGAGCCATTCTTTGTGGTTAACGGCGATATCTTCATCGATGACCTGCCATCGAAATCCTCGCTGCAACTGCCGGCAGGCGCACTGGCCAAACTGTTTTTGGTGGATAATCCTCCTCAGCATCCTGATGGGGATTTTTCGCTGCAAAATGGGTTGGTGTGCGAATCCTGTGATCAGCTCAAACTGACATTTGCCGGGATGGGCGTGTATCATCCGGCTCTCTTTAGCAACAGTCCAACAGGTGCATTCGGGACTCCTTTGCTGCTGCGCCGGGAAATGCCGTCAGGCAAAATAGCAGGGGAGCATTTTACCGGCTTCTGGTGTGATGTCGGTACGGTGGAGCGTCTGGCCGGATTGGAAGCCAGGCTCATGGCTAAATCAGGCTCGTGATCAACTGGGGTCTGCTGACCCTAACAATTAAATTTAATGACACAGGAATTTCCATGCGCGTCTGGGGAAAGTTTTTCGGGGTTAGCATCGGCTTTATGTTCGGCAGGGTTGTCGGCGCGTTGCTGGGACTGGCGTTTGGTCATTGGTGGGATACCCGTGGCGGCAAGTTAAAAGCCATGCGTCGCCATGGCAGCAATCGCCAGGCGGTGTTTTTCAATTCTACCTTTGCGGTAATGGGTCTTGTTGCCAAAGCCTCCGGCCGGGTGACAGAAGATGATATTCGCCTCGCCTCATTGGTCATGGATCAGATGCGGTTGTCCGGCGATGCCAGACGTGATGCCCAACAGGCATTCAGAGATGGCAAGGCGGCAAACTTCGACCTTAAAGGTTGTCTGCGAGCATTCAGAATATTGACTTTAGGTCGCCCTGAGCTGCTTAAGATGTTTTTGGAAATCCAAATTCAGACGGCTCTGGCCGATGGCGAGTTGCACCCCAAAGAACAGCAGATCCTGCAGGTTATTGCCAAGGAGTTGGGATTTAACGCGTCTGTCCTGAACGAGCTGTTAAGTCGTTGGCAGGCTGAGTTCAGATTCCGGCAGAGCGGTGGGGCCGCGGCGCAGCCCATTGAAGAAGCGTATAAGGTGCTGGGAATTGCCACTTCAGCCACGGATCAGGATGTTAAGCGCGCTTACCGTAAGTTGATGAATGAACACCACCCGGATAAGTTAGTGGCCAAAGGCTTGCCGCCCGAAATGATGGAGCTTGCCAAGCAAACGGCGCAGTATGTGCAAAAGGCGTATGACAGAATCAAAGGCGAGCGTGGCATGAGATAGTGTTTGTAAGCAGAAATTAAATGGGGAGCCTGGCCCCCCGCTTGTTCTGCAAGCGTCAGAACAAGGTGGTTGGATTGCCAATGGGCTGCTGTTTATCCACAGCCTGAAAGCCTTTGATGCAGCGAATAATGAGCCAGATCAGCCAAAACAGCCAAATCAGGTAGCCGACCACAACCAGCGCCAGCAGGGTGCCGATAAACATCAACAGCAAGCCAATCCAGAAGGTGCGGATTTGATATTGATAATGGGTCTGGAACCACTCCCGGAGTTCGCTTTTATTGATCTACGCCAGTATCACCCCTGCGATGCCAGTAATCCCAAATACCAGCCCCACCAAATACAGCAAATACACAAGCTTCGCACCTTCCTTAGCTTTATATTGTGTTGAACCGACTCGTCATCGGCCCGTGATGGCTTCCTCGATTTGCAAGCAACACCAGGGCGGGATCTCACTTGAAAGTTGCACAAATCGCATGCATTTTTGACGTTTCTTCGTAAAATCTGCCGCTTATAGCTTATCTGTGAGCCGCAGATTTCGCGTAGAGAAAATAAGCGGCCAAATATTGCACAACGTGGAATTCTGCCCTGCAAGCAACATGGATGTTGCGAATATCAAGAACTTGAATCAAAATTTTTTATTTTGGGGCACTGTGTTTTCCAAGCCTTGTGAGTTTCTGGCTTGTTAACGCTTTGTTGTGCTTGGTTTGTTGCGGATATCACCCGTGGCCCGAAGCGCGCTTTTTTTGATTAAGTTATCTGGCTGCCCGGTAATAATTGGTGTGTCATGTTGAGATAAGTGCCGCTGAAGCTTTATCTGGAATGACAGAGGTAAAACCAGGTTTTCCCCTCTGAACTGAGCGCTATAGAGGCTGGATAGTCATAGTGTGCACCGGCGCTCCCGGTAGCAGTGGAGTGCCCCTGTGGTTGGCATAGTCATCAAAACCCCGACGATAGAATTGAGAAATGGGGTTACCAGATTGGCCACCCGGGATAGACATAATACCGTGTTGCTCCCTACCGGGTTGGACAATAAAGCGTTGCGAGGCACCGAAACTTTTGGTTTGTACCGCAGGCTCAAAACTGCCACCAAATCCGGTAACTACAGGCATATCCAGTAGCCAGCTCAGTTGTGGGAACTGTCGGCTGAACGGGTGTTGGATCTTCAATGCGTTGACCTTACCCCAGTTAAGATCTGTCAGCCGTCCCTTGTCACTGTATTTGGCCAGCAGTTTTGCTCTGGTATCGATATAGATAGCCTGCATCCAGCTCTGCCAGTCTTTGTACTCGCCGGGCAACCAATCCTGTGGTTGCTGCTCAAGTAATTGCCAAATGGCAGGTTCCAAATCCCGTTTAAGTCTGCGTAGACTCATATTCTCCTTGGCCAGACTGGTTTGAATGGGGGCAAACAGTGCATCGATTAATTGACTGCGGAAGTGGCTGACCAGGGTGTAGCCCACAGACTCGCTGCAGGCACACGCCTGCCATTGCTCTAGCTCACGGATATCATCGGCAAACTGCTGTGGCTGAGCTTTAAGTGTGGCTAATAGCAAGTTGTGCCAACGGGTCATAAAGATGGCCCGGTTATCAAGCTGCATGGCCATAAAATCAGACTCATTAAAACTGTCGCTGGCCATCAGCTTGTCCCGTATCTGCACCGAGCGACTCCCAATGGCGTAGCCGCCGTTACCGAATCTGGCGTTATCTTCAGCACTGACCACACGGCTATTGGCACTCCATAGTCTTTGATGTTCAGGGTTTTTCACAACGGGAACATCCCCTGCCTGGGCTTGCCATTGAGCCGTCGGGTAGGCAGCTTCGCTGATCGGCAATGATGAAGGATGGCTTCTGGCTGGAATCGCACCGGTCAGGCGCCAGGCCGCATTACCTTGACTGTCGACGATTAACATATTTTGAACCGGTATGCCCGTGCGCTCCGTGGCCGCCAGGCCAGAGTCTACATTCTTGGCGGTTTCCAGTGCCATTAGCTCCATATTGACTGCATAGGGCTGGTGAGCTACCCAGGACAGGGCATAGTTCTGATCGCCAATTTGGGTAACCGGACCATAGTCAGACACAGATACAGCGAAGTTATGATCCCCTGTGGGAGATTTCAGTGTTTCATTGACTTGAGTGACTGGCGTCTTGTCATCCAGTATCACCCAATCTGCGGTGTCTATATACCCATTGGTAAATCCCCAGGCGATATGACCATTGGTGCCCACGACAATTGCCGGTGCGCCAGGCAGGCTAACCCCGGTGACCTGAATGTCATCACCATCGGATTGATAGTTAAGCTGAGTGCGGTACCAGATCACTGGCACATTCAGACTCAGGTGCATATCATCGGAGAGCATCGCATGGCCTGAAGTGGTGAGCTCGCCGGTGACTGCCCAGTTATTGCTGCCCACCACTTGATCCTGTTCGATAACTGTCCGCACTGACTGTTGCATTAGTGCTTCAGGTAAAGTCGGAACAGGAACATGGGAGAGTGGCAGAGTGGAGCCATCAAGGGCGGCCTGCAAAGGATCTGTCTGGGTAATAAAATCCACCATGGACTGACCAAAAGATTGCTGAATATAGGTGAGTACTTGTTCACGCTCCACCGTTCCTGCCTGCAGATCCAGGTACATGGAATAGATCGCCAACAGACTGTCTTCTTCGCTCCAGGGCTCTGGCGTGGTGTTGATTAACAGGTACTCGAAGCCTTTTATCTTCTGCGCATCCAGCGCGGCATTCACCCCCAAGGTGTAAAGGCGTAGCACTTCGCGCGCCGGGGGAGCAAGCTTATCGATTACTGCTGCGGCTCTTTTTCTGAATTGGTGGGATCTGTGTTTTCTGTCCAAAGGCAGAGCGGCATCGCCAAACAGTGCAGACAGTTCACCGGCAGCGTTGCGACGCAGCAGATCCATCTGGAAAAACCTGTCCTGACCGTGAGCAAACCCCAGAGCAAAAGCCGCGTCAGCCCGATCATTGGCATGAATAATAGCTGTGCCCAGCTCGTCCCGGGCAAGCGTTACTGGATCCCGGGGGCCGGAAAGCCGCAGCTTGCCATCCAGTGAGGGAAGATTGGCCCAAAGCAGTCCGTAGGTGGATGCACCTGCAAGAGCAAGTACTCCTGTACCCAGTGCCAAGCCTTTTAATATTTTTTTCATTGCGCCTTTTCCTCTACCACAGTCACTGTTGCCGAGCAGTCTATCTTTCGGTTTTTCGAAAATGTTAATGAATTCGGGTAGGAAACTAAAGTGGCAGAGTGTCTTAGCCACGAGTTCAGCCGTTAAGGAAGGTGCGAACAAGTCCTCGCAAAGCACGCACGGGACTTATTCGCACCTTCCTTAAGTGACAATGAATATCGCCAGCCTTGTCTGTGTTCGTGGTTTACATTCCTGAGATTAAATTTCTGTTGCTGGAGTGCTGCCACTCTAAAGGATTCTGACAATCGATGGCAGGAAACAGGATGTTGCCTGTCAGGCTCAGAGCTGGAACTGAGAGATCATCACCAACAAACCCACTATGCCATCATGCCACAGTGGCAGAGCAGATATGCCTCCGCCACCATAGAGAATACCGAGCATCTGTTCAATGTATGTGTCCCGCTGAATATTACAGTATCACTGATTGAAAATGAGCATGTCGATTTTTGTTGGCTCGATGCAGCAGAGGCAATGAGCAAGGTGTTTTCAGACACCAATCGGCAGGCGATAGCCGGGATTGCCGATGCGGATAGTTGAAAGCAGAGTACTCAGGTCTGAGGGATAAAACAGGATCCTGCTCAATGAGACTGTGAATGCCGGAGCATTCAATCTACCCGGGCGGGATGGGGGTTATCAGCGGCGTCTGCGCGTGCTACCACCTAATGCGCGTTTGCGGGCCCGTTGTTTCAGGGCGGCTTTGGACAGACGTGGACTATCATCCACCCGCGTCAGATCCGGTTCAAAGCCAGGATACCACTGGCGGGGCAGGCGAGTGTCCAGCAGCGCCTCCAGCTCTTCCAGGGCGCGGGCATCTTTATTATTGGTAAAGAAGGTGATCGCCAGGCCCTTGTTGCCTGCCCGGCCGGTGCGACCGATACGGTGCACATAATCTTCTGCCACGAAAGGCAGCTCCATGTTGATCACTACTGGCAACTCATCAATGTTCAGCCCCCGCGCAGCCACATCTGTGGCGATCAGCGCCTGCAGCTTGCGATCTTTGAACTCTGCCAGCACGGTATCGCGGCCTTTCTGGGACAGATCGCCATGAAAGGCTTTGGTTTAATACTCTTATCTGCCAGCACCTTGGCCAGAGTGTCTGCACTTTGCCTGGTGCGACTGAAGATCAGTACCTGGGGCCAGGCTTTGTGAGTCAGCAGATGGCACAGCAATGCGGTTTTGCGGTCGTCATCGACTTCGTAAACCTGTTGTTCAATGTCCTGATTTCCGCTGTTGCGTTTATCCACTTCCAACAGAATGGGGTTAGAAAGTAATGACTTGCTGAAACGGAAAATATGGTCATCAAAGGTGGCAGAAAACAGCAGTGTCTGCCTGGATTTGGGCAGTTGGCGTAAAATGCCCCGGATTTCATCCCTGAACCCCATATCCAGCATACGGTCGGCTTCATCGAGTACCAGAAACCGGTTATTGGCCAGAGACAGGGTGCCCTTGCGCAGATGGTCCAGCAGACGTCCCGGGGTCGTCACCAGAATATCTACGCCAGCGGCCAGGGCTTTTTGCTGAGATTCAAAAGGCGCGCCGCCGTATACCAGGGACGACTTCAGGCCGGTGTTCTGGCTATAGGAGAGCAGATTGTTATAAACCTGCTGCGCCAGCTCCCGGGTGGGCACCAGGATCAAACTTCTGAGTTTGGGCGTCCCGGCGGGCGAGGACAACAACATATGCATCAGCGGCAGTGCATAGGCGGCGGTTTTACCGCTCCCCGTGCGGGCACCGGCCATCAGATCGCGACCCGCCAGAATTTCGGGTATTGCCTGCGACTGAACCTGAGTCGGTTTATCAAACCCAAGGGTCTGAAGATTGGCGACAAGGACCGGGGTGAGGTTGAGTGAGACAAAAGACATGGAGGCTACCGGCTGATAAACAGGGTCGCGATTGTAGCAGGGGGGTTCTGCTCCGCAAAGTGATACGCCCCTTTTGCCCAGCGGTTTCAGAGGGTGGCCTATACGTCGGTTTTATACCATTGCGCATAGGAGTTAAGTCACTCAGTGAGAATGAAAAGGTGCGAACACAATCAGAGTAATCAAGGCTTATCGGGATAAGCTGCCTTATGTTTTCAAAGAAATGTTTGGGCAGGATGCGCAATACCGTTCAGTTAAGGCGAATATAAAAAGAGCTCTGCTAAAGCAGGGCTCTTTTTGTTTTTGAAAAGCAGTTCACCACGAAGCGCTCACTTCGCTCGCTACACAGAGGACACGAAGGGATAGCAAAGAAAAGCTTTTCTTCGTGGTCTTCGTGGTTCAATCTTTCTCTTTCAAACGTAACGGAAACATACTAAGTGAACAGCATTGGTTCGCACCGCGGGGCTTACGGGCAAATTCAAGTTCAAGTTCGAGGTATTCAGATAAAGCAAGGCGGGTTGCCTTTCAAAGCGCAATACCACAGCAATCCTGTTTGCTCGAAAGCCCCTTAGGGCGAG
>JAJNAU010000048.1 GCA_021462625.1 Shewanella sp. | reverse complement strand
CTCGGCTATACGCGCTTTACTCTTTGTTGCAAGGTATTTGCTTAGGCCCACTAGGCTACACACCTTGCGTCGCGATTAAAGCGCGTCTAGAGCGAGCAAAATTCAACCATGAAAGGTCAACAGACCCTAGGGGGGTAACTATGGCTGGCAGTAGTGGATGGCCATAGTTATCAAATAACAGAGCATGGGGCTCAGAATTGGGGATCCAGCGCCGAGATGAAGCGGTTGGACTCGTCGATGGACTTGTTCATCTCTTTTATCAGGCCGGAAATATCGCTTTGAAGGCTACTGAATTCCCCTTTGATGGTCCCTATCGCCTGGGCATTCAAATTGTGTTTGAGGTACAGCATATTGTCTTTCATCGCGGTAAGGACAGGTTGCATTTTTGCCTCAGAGCGGCGCATTGTGCGTACCAGCTGCTGGTAGTTGCGACGGGTGTCGCGCAGCTTGGTTTCGCTGGCACGGCGCAGGCTGGCTTTATTGATTTCACTAATTTCCTGTTGCCACTCTTCAAACAGCGCCTCAGCGACATCTTCGACCTTGTTGATCCTGTCACTGACGTTGTCTGCTGCGGTTTGAGCTGATTTATATTCATCCCGGGCTTTTTCGTAGGCACCCTGCAGATCGCCACCGTCATGGTTGAGCAACGATTGCATTTCCTCAAGCACAGAGCTGAATTGCTGCTTGGCTTCTTGCTGAGATCCGCGCGCAGCCTCCACACGGTCCACCATGATATCCCGTTTGTGGTAGCCCACCTTTTCCATGGCGCTGTAATAAGCACTTTGGCAACCGCTCAATGTCAGTACCGATGCCGTCAGTACAATGGTCAGTATATTTTTCATCATTCAGTCCTGAGGTGAATAGCGGGCGGCGTCAACAATGCTCCACAGATGGGCGATGCCCCCAATGATGGCAGGAATAATCAACCACCACAGGGCATAACCACCAAAGGCGAAAATGCAGAATAGGAGTGCGGGGAAAATACGCCCCTGAATTAGTTGTCCCAGTCCAGGGATAAAAAAGCTGGCAAGTGCCGCAATGACGTTACCGGCAGATCCTTGTTGTGACATGGATAGTGTCCTCACACTTGTAAACAAGCTGTTGTGGGTTGTATGGTACGAAGATATCTCCCCTGAAGCTAACGAATCAAGACAACGGCGTGAAAAATAAGATAGATATCGTCCATTTTAAAGGCGTGACCATGACCTGCTGGCAGTTTCTACTGCACCTGAAAGCGCGTCTGGCAGAGGATCAAATCAATATCAGGGCGGGCCATCTGGCCTATGTCACCCTGTTGTCTCTTGTGCCCATGGTGGCGGTGACTATGTCGATGCTATCGGCATTCCCGGTATTCAAAGGTATCCGTACCCAAATAGAGGCATTCATCTACAACAATTTTTTGCCTGCCGCCGGTGAGACAGTGCAGCAGTATATTAATCAGTTTGTGGGTAATGCCTCGAAGGGAACCGCTGTGGGTATTGCCGCGCTGGTGGTGGTGGCGATCATGTTGATCTCTGCTATTGATCAGGCTCTCAACAAGATCTGGCGGGTGAAGGAGAAACGCCGGGCCGTGGTCTCTTTTTCTATGTACTGGATGGTGCTGACACTGGGACCGGTTTTGATGGGGGCCAGCCTGGTTGCGACCTCCTATGTAGTGTCGTTGCAGATATTCCACGATGTTCACTTGTCCGGTCTGGTGTCATTACTGGTTGAGCGGTTGCCTCTGCTGTTTTCAATCGCAGCGTTTTTGCTGCTTTATATGGTGGTGCCCAATAAGCAGGTGAAGTTCTGGCATGCGCTGTTGGGGGCTATTATCGCCGCACTGCTGTTTGAACTGACCAAACGCGGTTTTGCACTGTATGTTACTCAGTTCCCAAGCTACGAGGCGATTTACGGCGCGCTGGCGACTATTCCTATTTTGTTTGTCTGGGTATACCTGTCCTGGATTGTAGTATTGCTCGGCGCTGTGATTACCGCAGCCTTGCCTGAGTTTGAATACAGTTTATTGCACAGACAACCTGTGACCGATGATGACTAATATCGTCAGCCGCGAATGGCTTGCCGTTGGGGATGGTCACATGCTGCATCTGGCCCGCTATGGTAATCCCAATGGCAAGCCGGTGCTGTGGCTGCATGGTGGACCGGGAAGCGGTTGCCTGCCATCGGATATCTCCCTATGGGACCTGTCCGTCTGGCAGGTAATCATGTTGGATCAGCGTGGCTCTGGCTTGTCTACGCCTTCGGGCTGCGTCGATGAAAATGATTTTGACTGTCTGCTGGCAGACATTGAGCGGGTAAGATGCCATCTTGGGCTTGAGCAGTGGTATATCGCCGGAGGCTCGTTCGGTGCGACACTGGGGTTATTGTATGCCGGTCAATATCCCGGGCGGGTGCTGCATGCGTTGCTGTGGGGCGTGTTTATACCCTCGGCGGCCGGAGTGAACTGGCTTTATGGGGAACACGGCGCGGCACTGCTGTTTCCCGATGCATACCACAGGTTTTCAGGCAAATTGCAGTCCGGATTGTCTGAGCTGCTGGCCAGCTTTGGGCGCGATTTACATGGTAAGGACTCGGGCCGACGGGATGAAGCGCTACGCCGCTGGATAAGCTGGGAGGCCGAACTATCCATGCCCGGAAACCGCCTTCACTGGGAACCGACCGGGCGGACACTGGCGATGGCGGCTATCCAGCTCCATTATGCCCGTCATCACTACTTCGATGGTCTTTCGCGCTGGCAGAGCACACTTGGCAACCTGAAGGTTCGCTGTGACATTCTGCAGGGCGAGAGTGATTGGGTATGTCCGGCAACTCTGCTTAAGCGCGGTTTAGCGCCTTTTTCCGCCAGTCTGACGCTGCGGGTGGTGCCGGCATCTCATCATTCTCTAGCAGATCACAGAATGTATGCTGCGGTAAAAGCGGCCATTGAACAACTGGCCACAAAGCACGTGGCTGGCGCTGGTTGGCGTGACCCATTATGATCCCCTGTTTTTCCGATGCCATCAAAGGTGGCGGTTTTGCCAACGAGGAAGGGTAATTGATAGCGTTAATTCAGCGGGTATCCCGCGCCAGTGTGACTGTGGACAACCAGGTTGTCGGATCCATCGGCACAGGGCTTTTGGTGTTGCTTGGGGTCGAGCAGGGTGACGATTTTGAAAAACTGCGAAGGCTGGCTGATAAGGTCATGAAGTACCGGGTATTCGGTGATCAAGCGGGCAAGATGAATCTGAACGTCAGACAGGCAGGTGGCAACCTGTTGGTGGTTTCACAGTTTACCCTGGCTGCAGATACCAGCCGAGGTCTTCGCCCCAGCTTTTCCGGTGCAGGAACCCCTTCGCTGGCTGAAAGTTTGTATCTGGAGTTTGTCCAGTATTGCCGGGAGCAGGGTATGCCGGTTGAAACAGGGCAATTTGCTGCAGATATGAAAGTTGAGTTGCTCAATGATGGCCCTGTGACTTTTCATCTACAAGTTTAAAGGCGTTAAATATGAATAAGGATATTCAAACATTGCTGAGCGAACTTGCTCACACCTGGCATCAGACCATCCCCGTGAGCCGGTTTATGCAGTTGCAACCTGTGGATGCCAGCAACGGCGTACTGTCGGTGTCCGCGCCGTTGGAACCCAATATCAATCTCCACCAATCTATGTTTGCCGGCAGTATTTATACTCTTTGCACCCTGACGGGCTGGGGAGCCGTATGGCTGGCGCAACAACTGGGCAATGTCGAGGGCGATATCATTCTTGGCAGAGCCAATATCCGCTATCTGGCACCCATTACCTGCACGCCGGTGGCTGCGGTGAGATTTGATAACATCAATATCGGCAAATTGCGGCGTGGCCAGAAGCTTAAGCAGGAACTGCAGGTATCAGTTAACTGTGAAGGTATCCGCTGTGCTCAGTTCCGTGGCATCTATGTCAGTCACCCCATTATCGCCATCTAAGGAAGGCGCGAGGACTTGTTCGCACCTTCCCTGACATCGATAATATGACAGTGTTTTTTGGCCCACTGCCGGCATACCGCAGGGCTGGTCAGCTCGATCTCAATAGGAGGTATGGATTGCATATCTCACTCTCGGATACAGTGTCATTGTTCTTTTTGGCTAGATTATTCTAAGGAATTGTGAGATTAAAGCTAAAAATTAATCAATAAAAAAGGAGCACAAGGCTCCTTTTCAAGACTGACACTGCCGCTGTTATTGCGCCGTCAGCTGCGTTTTCAGTTTTTTCAGTACGGCTTTGACTTTGCGGCTGTTTTCCGGTCCCATGCGGATCATCAACTTTTGGGCAGCAGGCAGAGCCTCCAACTCCGGGTCAACGAATCGATAGTTCACACTGATAGTGTTCAATTCAATGGGATCTTCAATCACAGGTGCGGCCAGCATCTGGTCAATTGCCTGAGTCACCCGCTCGCTGAAGTTGGTATTCTGATAACCCAGCTCATCGAAGGCCTGGTTAAGCAGTGGCAGCAGTTTTTTATAAGTCGCGACCAATTGCTGTTCATCCAGACCGGAAAGAAAATCGGCATAAACATCATATCTGTGGTAACTGTCTGGGTTCAGGTAAGTCTTGTCGGTGATATCAGTGACGGTAAAGATCTGACTTGGCCCTTTCAGTGGGCTGGTTTTTCTGGCTAGTTCACCCTGTGCCAGATTATCGACAAAGACCACAAACCGGCGTGCCATGTTCTGGGTTACCAGCAACTTGCTGATATCCATACCGTCAGCCAGTTTCAGGGTGTTGTCTTCAATAAAAGTATCGCTGTTATCCAGGCTGGGCAGAGGCTTAGTTGCGGGTGCTGTCGGGACCTGGGGCTCTGGCTGAGTATGGGTCATTGGCTCAGGTTCGGGTTCAGGTACCGGCTCTGCGACGGGCAAAGGCTCAGGCGGAGCCTGCTCTGGCAGAGTAATTTCCTCTACTGTGATTTCCGACTCTGGGGCTGAGTCTTTACTGAAATAGAAATAAGCGCCGCCCGAGAGCAGTAGTACGAGGATAATGGCGATAATCGCGACGCCATTGGTGCCGGAGGACTTATCCTGTGGGGCCAATCTGTCTTCATCATTGACTTGCATGTTACTTCCTTAGCTGTTGTGCCGGCATTACGCCATCACAGGTATTAAACTGAAAACACGCAAACTGCGGGATTTTATTCTGCCAAAATTCTCGGCAGATGCCTACCTGGGCTGACAGCAATTAATCAGCTTAATCAAGCCTGCACGAACTGCTCTTTGTCACCCAGCCAGCGATAGATGATGGCATCGACATTCTCTGGCGCCAGCTCCATCACATGCCTCGCTAACCTCTGGATGTGGGGTATAAGTGCCTGATCCCGAACCAGATCGGCGATCTTCATATCGGCTATGCCCGTCTGCTTAGTGCCCAATACCTCACCCGGTCCGCGGATTTCCAGATCCTGCTGGGCAATCACAAAACCGTCATTGCTCTGTCTGAGCACACCCAGACGTTTGGTGGCGGTTTGTGACAGTGGCGGTTTGTACAAAAGCACACAATGACTGGCTATGGCGCCCCGCCCAACCCGCCCTCTGAGCTGATGCAGCTGAGCCAGACCCAATCGCTCCGGGTTTTCGATTATCATCAAGCTGGCATTAGGCACATCCACCCCGACTTCAATGACAGTGGTTGCCACCAAAAGGTTCAATTTGCCGGCTTTGAAATCATCCATTACTGCCTGCTTATCGGCGGCCTTCATGCGCCCATGTACCAAGCCTATCTGCAGTTGCGGTAAGGCTTTTTTCAGCTCCTCTGCGGTGTCCTCTGCGGCCTGACATTCCAGTACCTCGGACTCCTCAATCAGGGTGCAGACCCAGTAGGCTTGACGGTTATCATTCAGTGCCGCCTGTCTGACCCGCTCAATCACTTCCTGTCGGCGGGTATCAGCAATCGCCACTGTGGTCACAGGAGTACGGCCGGGTGGCAGTTCATCAATCACAGAGGTGTCCAGATCGGCATAAGCCGTCATGGCGAGTGTTCTGGGGATTGGAGTGGCCGTCATAATCAGCTGGTGCGGCTGGAATCCCTGACTGGCGCCTTTTTCTCTGAGGCCCAGTCGCTGATGGACGCCGAACCTGTGCTGTTCATCTATGATAATCAGCGCCAGCTTGTGAAAAGTTACCTGCTGCTGAAAAATGGCATGGGTGCCTACCACCATGGCGGCATGGCCGCTGGCTATATCTTCAAGTGTCTGGGTTCTGGCCTTGCCCTTAAGCTTGCCCGCAAGCCACCCAACCTGAATACCCAAAGGGTTAAACCAGCGCTCGAAATTGGCAGCATGCTGCTCAGCGAGCAGTTCAGTAGGCGCCATCATGGCCACCTGGTAACCACTCTCTATCGCCTGCAATGCCGCCATTGCAGCAACCAGTGTTTTTCCTGATCCTACATCACCCTGTACTAGGCGCATCATGGGTGTTGGCTTTTCAATATCGGCAGTGATGTCTTTTACTACCCTTTGCTGAGCATTGGTGGGTTTGAAAGGCAATGAGGCCAGAAAGGGACTGAGCAGCTGACCGGTGGCCCGTAGTGGAAGTGCTTTATCCTGATTGCTGCGTTGACGCAGCTTCAACATAGACAAGTTGTGGGCCAGCAGCTCCTCCTGTACCAATCGCTGCTGCGCCGGGTGCTGACCCTGTTCCAACTGGAGCAGGGAAATATCAACCGGCGGCCGGTGCAGTAAACGAATCGCGTCAGCCAAACTGATGCCTCCGGGTTGCAGCGCGGGAGGTAATAACTCCTGCAGATTGTCGTCACTGAGCATCGCCAGCGCCTGATCAGTGAGTTTTATCCAGCCAGCCTGTTTAACCCCTTCAGTTGTGGGATAGACAGGGGTGAGCGTGTCTGCCAGCACAGGACAATCCCCCGGCTGGGTCAGCTTGTATTCCGGATGGATGATTTCAAGCTGATGCATACCTGCACGGATTTCACCGTAAGCGCGAATTGTCATGCCGGTTTGCATGCCGTTGCGCTGCGCCATGGAGAAATTGAAAAAGCGTAGGGTGAGGGCACCTGAATGGTCCCGCACATTGCAGGTAAGCATGCGCTTGCGACCGTTGATTATCTGAGTCGATTGGATTTCAGCTTCAATGGTGGCATAACTGCCAGGGATCAAATCGGCAATCGGGAAAATACGGGTGCGGTCTTCATAACGCGCAGGCAGATGAAACAGCACATCCTGTACCGTGTGGATACCCAGCTTGGCCAGCCGCTCAGCCATTTTGGCGGCGATGCCTTTGAGTTCTGTAATGGGGATAAGATCCAGCCGCTGCAAGGCATTAGCACTCAATTACTGTGAATTTATACATATACTATCAGACACAGGACTCAAGGCAATGGTGCAACTCTGGCTTATGGCCGGCCTTTGTGACGGGCGGTACAGGCTGCATCTATGGGATTGACGGCATTGAGTTTGCTGATGGCTTTACTGAGGGAGAGTAGCAAAACGGGTGCTTGAGCACCCGTCGGTAAAATTAGTGAATCCTGCGTATCAGACAGCGTTGGCCACCAGGTAGCTGATGTAACCAAGATAAGCTGCCAACATGACCGCGGCTTCACGACGACCGATACGCAATCCGGTCCAGGCAAATGGCAGCAGTACCACCGCCAGAGCCAGCATGATGGTGAAGTCAAAGTGTTCCAGTCCTGTGGAAGATACTGGCTGAACCAGCGCGGTGATACCCAGGATCCCCAGAATGTTGAACAGGTTGGAGCCTACCACGTTACCAATGGCGATGTCGCTCTGGCCTTTCATGGCGGCCACCACAGAGGTGACCAGCTCTGGCATACTGGTGCCAATGGCGACGATTGTCAGACCAATTACCACCTCACTGACGCCGAATGCTTTGGCCAGTTCGACAGCGCCATCCACAAACAGTACGCCGCCGCCAATCAACATGGCGATACCGGCGATGATAAACAGGGCTGACAGGGCCGGATGTTGTGGTGCGGTGTCTACCTCCAGTTCTTCATTGCTGTTTTTGGCGCTCATGTAGCTGAACGTGAGATAGCTTAGTAGTGCGAACACCAGAATAAGGCCATCCACAAAGCCCAGTTCGCTGTCAAACAGCATAAACCAGAGGACCACACTGGCGGCGATCATTAGTGGAATGTCGCGCTTAACCATTTGCGACTGCACCTGGATCGGGCGGATCAGTGCGGTCAGGGCCAGAATAAGACCGATATTGGCAATGTTTGAGCCGATGACATTGCCCAGGGCGATACCTGAGTTACCGGCCAGTGCTGACTTGAGGCTGACTGCCAGTTCAGGTGCGCTGGTACCGAAGGCCACAATTGTCAGGCCGATAACCAGAGGAGTAATGCCCAGGCGCAGCGCTACAGCACTGGCGCCACGCACCAGTGATTCGGCACCAACGGTTAGAATAATAAAGCCACCGATTATGGCCAGCATTGTTATCATCATGATTTACGTATACTCGATAAATATTGGGGGTGAAGCAACCACCCCGACTAGGGTCGGGGTGGAGGTGAGTTATTGAAACAGGTCGTCTGATACCGGCGTATCGTTGAACAATTCCGTATCCGACTGGTGGTCGGTGGCATAATCTCTGGGCTGAGTGCCATCGACAAAATATTCAAACCGGGTGGTATAGTCCGTTTTGTGTGTCAGCTTACCTGTGGCCCGGTCAATTCTGACAGAAATAATCCCGTCTGGTGGGGTGATCTGATGTTCAGGCGTGCCTTCCAGAGCATTGCGCATAAACTCATTCCAGCCAGGACCCGCGGTTTTGGCACCGGATTCAGCACCTGATATTTGATCTTTGGGACCATTTGCCCGCCAGCTGGTGCGGCCCAGTTTTCGGCTGTGATCGTCAAAGCCAACCCAGAAGGTTGAGACCAGATCTGGCGTGTAACCACTGAACCAGGTATCGCGGGATTCGTTGGTGGTGCCTGTCTTACCGGCGATGTCGTGACGTTTGACTACGCGGGCAGCGCGCCAGGCGGTACCATTCCAGCCGGTACCTTTACTCCAGTTACCACCACCCCAGATCACACTTTTGAGAGTGTCGGTGATCAGGAAGGCGTTTTGCTCTGAAATTATCTGCTTGGCATGACGGCTGTCCGGCGCATCACAGGATGCAAGCGCCTTGGTTTCCTGTTCAAGCTGTGTCATTTCTGATTCATGCTGTGCCAGCGCTTCAGATTCACCGACAACGACGCCTGCATCGGTCAACTGTGCATTCTCAGTTTTATCGGCAACTGGCTTACAGGCTAGCGTCGGATGGGACTTTTCAATGACCTTACCCTCTGAATCTTGAACTCTGTCAATGTAATAGGGTTCAACCAGGTATCCACCGTTGGCAAATACGCCAAAGGCAGCGGCAACCTGCATAGGCGTCACAGAGGCAGAGCCCAGCGCAATCGATTCATTGCGTGGCAGATCTGCCGCATCGAAGCCAAATTGCTCCAGCTTGCTGATGGTATTATCCAGACCAACATGGCGCATGGTGCGCACTGACATCACATTGATGGATTGTGCCAGACCAATACGCAGACGAGTCGGGCCGCCATAGAAATTGGGCGAATTTTTTGGCCGCCAGGCGATGCCCTGACTGATGTCAGGCTCATTTATCGGCGCATTGTTGATCATGGTCGCCAGGGTGTAGTCTTTCTCCAGCGCTGCGGCGTAGATGAAAGGCTTGATGTTTGAACCCAGTTGACGCTTGGCCTGAGTAATGCGGTTGTACTGGCTTTGCTTGAAGTTGAATCCGCCAACCAACGTCCGTACCGCACCATTGTGGGGATCGAGAGACACCACTGCACTGGAGACTTCCGGTACTTGTGCCAACTGCCAGATATCACGATTTTTGCGAACCCAGATGCGCTCACCGACTTTAAGGATTTGATCTGCATTTTTTGGCAAAGGTCCCTGCTTCATATCGGTGATAAAGCTGCGGGCCCAACTCAACCCATCCCAGGGTAAAGTCAGCGTCTTGCCATTGGTCAGCATCACTTCTGCCTGTTTGCTTTCTACTTTCAAAACCGCAGCCGGTTCAAGCTCATTAATGGACTCCACTTTAGCCAGTTCAGCCAAAATGCTGGTGTCATCAGGGCGTTTTCCTGTCCACAGCACGGTCGCCGGCCCCCGATAGCCATGGCGTTCATCATAGGCATATACATTGTCGCGCAGGGCTTTTTGAGCCAACTGCTGCAAGCGGGAATCTATGGTGGTGTAAACATCATAACCACCGGTATAAGCTTCCTCTTCTCCGTATTTTTGTACCATATAATCCCGTACCATCTCGGAGATATAGGGAGCATACAAGCCAATTTCAGCACCGTGATAGCTGGCAGTGATTGGAGAGTCGATAGCTTGCCGGTATTCAGCTTGGGTAATAAAGCCTACTGCCTGCATCCGATTCAGCACGACATTACGCCGGATTATAGCGCGAACCGGTGAGGTGATGGGGTTCATTGAGGACGGCGCCTTGGGCAGACCGGCCAACATGGCTTGTTGAGCCAAAGTCAGTTCTTTCAGTGCCTTGCCATAATAAACCTGAGCTGCTGCGCCAAAACCGTAGGCTCGCTGACCCAAATATATGCGATTGATATACAGCTCAAGGATCTCATCCTTGGTCAACAGCTGTTCAATATGCATGGCAATAAAGATCTCTTTGACCTTACGGATATAGGTTTTGTCCCGGGTCAGGAAGAAATTACGGGCCACCTGCATGGTAATGGTACTGGCGCCTTGTCGTTTCTGGCCAGTGGCTGCTAGCACCACTGCGGCACGAATAATACCAATAGGGTCGACACCGTGGTGCTTGTAAAATCTGGAGTCTTCAGTTGCCATAATGGCCTGGATCAGCGGCTTGGGGACTTGGTCCAGTGACACAGGGATACGGCGCTTTTCGCCAAACTGGGAAATCAGCTTGCCGTCCTGACTGAATACCTGTAGAGGAGTTTGCAGTTTTACCGTTTTTAATGTCGCTACGTCAGGCAGCTCCGGCTTGACATACAGATAGGCTGCCACAATCGCACCTATGCCCAAAAGAGCCAGCGCAAAAAGAGCGATTAAGGCACGTTTTATCCACTTCACTGCATTTTCCTGTTGAGAATTTCAAATCCAGTAATTATATCGGGCAGGCAGGTTGTCGTGAAGCAAAATAGCGGTTAACCAAAATGCTTGAAACTAAAGGCGGCATCATTTGAACCAAATGGTTATAACCTATGATAATTGTGCTACTCTAGCAAAGTTAGGCTAATAAAAATAACAGAGTTGACAAAGGACTATGTTCGCTAAGCTATGGAAGCGTCAGGCACCACAAATGGTTGGGGTTGATATCGGCTCGCACGATGTCAAAGCCATAGTTTTGGGGCAGGCCGCAGATGGATATAGAGTTGAAAGTTTCGCCAGTGTCCCGGTGAAGAAGGGCGCAGTCAATGACCATGACATTCGGGATTCCGGGGCCGTGGTGGAAAGTCTGCGACAAATTGCCAGGCAGTTACCCAAGGGGATTAAGCACGCGGCGGTAGCTGTTTCCGGCAGTGCCGTAATTACCAAAGACATATATATGGATGCCTCTTTGAGCGAAGCCGAAATGGAAGTGCAAATTGAGGTAGAGGCAGACAACCTTATCCCTTATTCACTCGATGAAGTGAGTATCGATTTCGAAACCCTGAGACTGAACAGTACTGATCCTTCCAAGGTGGACGTATTGCTCAGCGCCTGTCGTACTGAAATTATCGATTCCAGAGTTGATGCGCTCGATGCCATTGACTTGGAAGCCAAAGTCGTTGATGTGGAAGGTTATGCCCTCGGGCGCTCCGCTGAACTTATCTATGACCAACTACCTGAAGGCGCAAAAAATAAAGCCATCGCTATGGTTGATATAGGCGCCAATATCACTACTTTTGCCGTGGTTGATAAGGGCGATACAGTGTTTGTTCGTGAGCAGGCATTTGGCGGTGAGCAATTTACTCAATCCATTCTGTCATTTTATGGTATGTCCTATGAACAGGCCGAGCAGGCCAAAGTGGATGGCGAGTTACCGAGAAACTATATGATCGAAGTGCTTGCGCCATTTCAAACCCAGTTAGTTCAACAGATTAAACGCACTCTGCAAATCTATAGCACCTCCAGTGACCGGGATAAGGTTGATTATATCGTGCTGTGTGGTGGCACATCTTTGCTCGAAGGCATGGCAAACCTGTTAACCAACGAACTCGGGATCCTGACGGTATTGGCTAATCCATTTCAGGGAGCGTTGCATGCCAATGAGAATCAGAAAACCAGTATTGGTCAGGATATTGGCAAATATATGGTGGCCTGTGGTCTGGCGCTGAGGAGTTACGGGCAATGGCGAACATAAATCTGTTGCCCTGGCGGGAAGAGGCCAGGGAAAAGCAGCAGCGTGAATATATCGGTATTCTGGTGCTGGTTTTTTTGGTCAGCAGCCTGTTGGTCTATCTGTCTTTGACGGTAATTGATTTGATGACAGAGGAACAGCAGGGCAGAAATCAGTACCTGCAAACTGAAATTAATCTGTTTGAAAAGCAAATTAAAGAAATCCGAGAAATCCGCGAACGCAAAAAAGATATCGAAAGGCGTACAGAAATCATTCTGAATTTGCATCAGGCTCGAAATCTGCCTACTCATGTGTTGGACGAGGTGGTGCGTATTGTGCCACCCGGTATTTATCTCAACAGTATTGAGAAAAAAGGCAGCATGTTGTGGATTGATGGGCGCAGCGAATCGAACAATAACGTCGCCAATATGATGCGTAAGGTTAAAACCTCCCCTTGGTTAAGCGAGCCCAATATGCAATCGATTGTGTCGCAAACTGAGGCGATGAGGCAGTTGCAGCGCTTTAATCTGAGTATTTCAGTGATAGATAAACAACAACTCAAAGCGTTGGCCGGTACCAATGAGGGCACCAGCAAATGAAAATAGATCTCAGCGATTTTAATGATATCGATTTTGAGAATATTGGTGGCTGGCCCATTAAGGTCAAGGCAGTGTTTGCCGTTTTTCTGGCTGTCTGTGTCATTGCCGGTGGATACTTTGTATTTATGTCCGATGCGCTGGACAGACTGAACAGAGAAGAAAAAACCGAGCAGCAGTTAAGAACTGATTTCAAGACCAAGTATCAGATGGCGGCCAACCTTAAACTTTACCGTGAGCAATTGCAGGAAATGGAAGTGCAGTTTGCTCAGTTGCTTAAGATGCTACCTTCTCAAAATGAGATGCCCGGGCTGTTGGATGATCTGACGTTTGTGGCAACGGATGCGGGTCTCAAGATGGAAAGCCTGAATTGGGAAGCTGAAATCGATCGGGAGTTTTATCAGGAGTTTCCGATCAATATGTCTGTGGTGGGTGATTATCATCAGCTGGGCAATATGGTGGCAGGCGTCGCCAAGTTGCCACGGATTGTCAGTTTGCACGACTTTACCATCGCCAAACAGAATGATGGCTTGCTGAAAATGGATATTCAGGCCAAAACCTATCGGTTTAAAGAGGGGGAAGAGTTGCCACCTCAAAAAGGCAAGAAAGATAAGAAGGGAGGTAAATGATGCGTTTTCTCATTGCCGCTCTGGTACTGATCATGGTGAGTGGATGCAGCGGAGATCGTCGTGATCTTGAGCTGTTCGTGACTACCACCAAAGCCCAGCACGTGGCATATATCCCCCCTTTAAAAGAAACGCCCAAGTTTGAGCATTTCAATTATCAGAGTGAGTTGTTGCGCAGTCCGTTTGTGCCGCCTTCCAGGGAGTTAACAGAAGAGGTTATTGATACCAGTAAAGATTGTTTGCAGCCGGATCTGAAGCGACGTAAGAGTCGGCTGGAGACTTATGCGCTGGACAACCTGAAGATGCGGGGCACCCTGACCGAAGGCAATCTGATTTGGGCTTTGGTGCAAAGCAGTGATGGTAATGTATACCGTCTAAGCATAGGTGATTATATCGGCTTTTATCACGGACAAATCACCAGTGTTTCAGACAGAAATATAGAAATTAAAGAGTTGGTACCTGATGGCTCCGGTTGCTGGACAGAACGTTTAAGCAGCATGGAAATGTCAGGCGAATAATCCTGGGAAGGACGAGAGTATTATGGAGTTTATTACCTTGAATACATGGGTTCAAAGAGCCTGCAGCAAGTGCTTATTGGGCAGCTTGTTGATATTGACGGGACTTCCCGGAGCGTTGGCGGCCAATCAACTCGTGGATGT
Source organism: Shewanella sp. (assembly GCA_021462625.1). Taxonomy (GTDB): domain Bacteria; phylum Pseudomonadota; class Gammaproteobacteria; order Enterobacterales; family Shewanellaceae; genus Shewanella. The sequence goes on along the minus strand of JAJNAU010000048.1, from coordinate 6,240 downwards.
TAAATATCGTGCGGTGGTCGACCGTCAGGTGGAGTTTGAATTTATTTTCAGTGAGGATATTAGCACTCCTGAAGTCACCTTGAATGCCAATCGCCTGCTGTTACAGTTTGTCGATACCACTTCTGCCATGAAAAAGCGTGAGATCCCTGTCGAGAAATATGATGTGACTACATTGGTCACCGATCAGCAGGGTACCGATTTGCAGGTAACCCTGAATCTTGAAAAAGTAAAACCCTATCAATCGGTAGTTGAAGGGAAGGTGTACCGTTTGACTATCAATGATGCGGTGTCTACGGGAAAGGATAAGAAGGTCTCTTATATCAATGGGATCGACAATATCGATTTTCGCCGTAACGCAGAGGGTGGGGGAAAGCTGCTGGTCAAAATGGACAACGCCTCAGTTGCCGTGGATGTGGAGCAGATAGGTGCCAAACTTGAACTGAAATTGTTTAATACCTCTATTCCAAATAATCTGCTGTATGTCATGGATGTACAGGACTTTGCGACTCCGGTAAAGAGCTTTGAAACCTTCAGAGATGATCTGACTACCCGCATTCTGGTCGATGTCAGTGGCGCTTATGATTATCAGCATCAGCAGCAGGGCAGTACCTTCATTTTGGATGTAGACAAAGTAAAACAAGCCAAAGGCGTTGCCAAGGAAGAAAAGAAATATGACGGTAAGGCACTGTCGTTGAACTTCCAGAGTATTCCTGTGCGTACTGTGCTGCAGATTATTGCGGACTACAACAACTTCAATCTGGTGACCAGTGATACTGTGGAAGGGGATATTACTCTGCGTCTGGATGATGTGCCCTGGGATCAGGCGCTGGATCTTATCCTGCGAACCAAAGGACTGGATAAGCGCATTGAAGGCAATATTCTGATGGTGGCTCCGGCAGAAGAGATCGCTATCCGGGAAAGCCAGCAGCTGAAGAATAAACAGGAAGTGAAAGAGCTGGCTTCGCTGTACTCTGAATTTATTCAGATCAACTACGCCAAAGCTAATGATATCGCTGACTTGCTCAAAGGGGCTGATTCCAGTCTGCTGTCCTCCAGAGGTTCGGTTGCTGTAGATGAGCGCACCAACACATTGTTGGTGAAGGATACTTCCGATTCTCTGGAAAACATTGCCCGTCTGGTGAAGGTACTGGATATTCCCATTCGTCAGGTATTGATCGAATCAAGAATGGTGACAGTTAAAGACGGTGTATCTGAAGACATTGGTATTCGCTGGGGCATTACCGATAAGCAGGGCAGTGAGTCAACATCCGGCTCTTTGGAAGGTACCGACAGTGTTGCCGATGGCAAAGTTCCCTCTATTGATGACAGATTGAATGTGAACTTGCCCGCCGCAGTCAGCAATCCTGCCAGTATTGCTTTCCATGTTGCCAAGCTGGCGGATGGCACAGTACTGGATTTGGAGCTGAGTGCCCTTGAGCAGGAAAACAAGGGTGAGATCATCGCCAGTCCAAGGATCACCACATCCAATCAGAAGGCTGCCTATATCGAGCAGGGTGTGGAAATCCCCTATGTGCAGTCTACTTCCAGTGGTGCAACCTCAGTGACCTTCAAAAAAGCAGTGCTGTCACTGCGGGTTACACCACAGATTACTCCTGATAATCGGGTCATTCTGGACTTGGAAATTACGCAGGACTCTCAGGGGACGACAGTAGATACGCCCACCGGTCCTGCCGTGGCTATCGATACCCAGCGTATTGGTACCCAGGTGCTGGTGGACAATGGTGAAACCATTGTACTTGGCGGCATCTATCAACAAAATCTGATCAGCAGAGTGAGCAAAGTGCCGGTGCTGGGGGATATCCCATATTTTGGATTTATGTTCAGAAATTCCACCGACCAAAACGAAAGGCAGGAATTGCTGATTTTTGTTACGCCCAAGATAGTGACCGAGTCCATCTAACTCTGGATGACGACATGAAAATCCGGTTTTCTGGGCCGGATTTTCGATTTTTGGCCCTTTGTGGAAAGTGTCTGTCAATTCACCAATCTGGGGATAATTATTGAGCTTTACTTGCCTTTTCCAGCGTGAAACTGAGATAATCTACGGTCAAGTCTCTTTAGAGCAAGGTAACAAATCATTGGTTGGTCCGTTTCCGGACTGACGTAGGCATACTTTCATCAGATTCAGACGTATAAGAAATGGCTGAAAAACGTAATATCTTCTTGGTTGGCCCTATGGGCGCAGGTAAAAGCACTATTGGCCGTCATCTGGCACAGATGCTTCACCTCCAATTCCACGACTCAGATCAGGAAATCGAAAGCCGCACTGGTGCGGATATTGGCTGGGTATTCGATGTCGAGGGCGAAGAGGGATTTCGTCGTCGCGAAGCGCAGGTCATTGCTGACCTGACTGAAAAACAAGGCATTGTGCTGGCGACCGGGGGTGGGTCAGTACAAAGTAAAGACATCCGCAACTTCCTGTCTGCTCGGGGGATTGTGGTCTATCTTGAAACCACAATTGACAAGCAGGTTGCCCGTACTCAACGCGATAAACGCCGTCCACTACTGCAGGTGGATGACCCGCGCGAAGTTCTTGAAAATCTGGCCGAAGTCCGTAATCCTCTGTACGAGGAAATTGCTGACTTAATCGTTAAGACAGACGATCAGAGCGCCAAAGTCGTAGCAAATCAGATTATCGAACAACTCGGATTCTAAGGCAGGAAAATGCAGCAAATTCAGGTTGATTTAGGTGAACGCAGTTATCCCATTTATATCGGCCGGAATTTGATGACAGAAAGCGGGTCCTGGTTCCGCTTCCTGAACAAACGCTTTCTTATTGTGACCAATGAAACGGTTGCTCCTCTTTATCTTCAGCCCCTTCTCAATACACTCAGCCCATTGGGACACACTGATGTGGTTATCCTGCCCGATGGCGAGCAGTTTAAAACGCTGGAATACCTCAACGATATTTACACCTCAGCGCTTGAGCATAACCTTGCCCGTGACTGCGTATTTATTGCGCTTGGCGGCGGAGTAATCGGTGATATGACAGGTTTCGCCGCTGCCTGTTATCAGCGTGGCGTTGACTTTGTTCAGCTCCCGACGACGTTGCTGTCGCAGGTTGACTCTTCTGTCGGCGGCAAAACTGCCGTGAACCATCCCCTTGGCAAAAACATGATTGGCGCTTTCTATCAGCCAAAGCAGGTAGTTATTGATACTGAATGTCTCAAGACCCTGCCTGCCAGAGAATTTGCTGCAGGCATGGCTGAAGTGATCAAATACGGCATTATCTGGGACAGCCTCTTTTTTGACTACATTGAAGCAAATGTTGAGGCATTAAAAGGCCTGGATAATGAGTCATTGGTGTACACCATCAAAAGATGCTGTGAAATCAAAGCTGAAGTCGTCAGTGAAGATGAAACTGAACGGGGTGTTCGGGCACTGTTGAATCTTGGTCATACTTTTGGCCACGCCATTGAAGCTGAAATGGGCTACGGCAAATGGTTGCATGGGGAAGCTGTGGCAGCTGGAATGATTCTTGCTACAGAAACTGCAGTGGCCAGGGGAATGCTGGAAGAGTCAAAACTCTGTCGTATTCGAGCCTTGATTGCAGCATTTGACTTGCCAACCAATGCACCGGCCTCCATGGATTTTAATGGTTTTATCAAACACATGCGGCGTGATAAAAAAGTGCTGGCCGGACAATTGCGACTGGTGTTGCCAACTGACATTGGCATCTCAGAGGTCGTCAAACATAATGACGATGCCCTGCTGGAAGAGGTGATCCGCCGCCACGGATAGGGAAGATTCTGTTTGTCGGCATCGTTTGCTTTGCTTCCATCTCAGGAAGCCCTGTTACAACGCCTTCATCTAAATGCCAGTTACACCAGGCAACTCCAGGTTGTCGTTGGTAAAGCGGGGGCAGGGAAAACCACACTTATCACCGCGTTGGCTGATGAACTGGAGGGGTATAACTCTGCTTTGGTGACCTGTCCTGCCCACGCCGATTGCGCTGAAATACGCCGCAAAATCCTTATTCAGCTCACTTCATCTCCGATCTTTGATGATGAACATTCTCTGGCAGAGACGCTGTTTCGGCTAAAGAAAGAGTTGAATCAACCACTTCATATCATTATTGATGATGCTCACTTGCTGCCATTGACGCTCTGGGCTGAGTGTTTGGTGCTGAGCCAGCTGGAATGTGGCGGCAAGCCTATCTCTTTAACTTTTACATCTACCCCTGTTTTTTTTGTTGAGCTGGCCGGTCAAATGACTGATGAGCAGCAACAGATGATCCTCACTGTTCAAATAGGTTCTTTGCCTTTGACTGAAAGGGAAGTGTTGTTTCAGCTTTTGCTGAGCAGAACCGGCGAAAATGCTTTTTTACCGGCTGCTGTCATTGCGGAACAATTAGCACGGCAATCTGGCAGTCCCGAGGAGGTAGTCTCCCTGCTGGAACGAGCTCTTAACCCTGAAGGGGATAAATCCACAGTCAGGTATTGGCCTTGGGCGTTAGCTATTATGTTGCTGGCTTTGGGGGGCGGCCTGATTGGGTGGTTCGCCCAGCTGCCTGCTGATGTGACTGAACCGTCTCAGGCCCAGTATTATGCGTTGAGCAATAATGGTATCGATGGCCTTGCAAGTAGGCACTCAGGCGTTTGGCAGCACTTGGCTTCACCAAAGCAACCGCTCGGTGGGGTCCCGCAGGCAGGAGAATCTAGGCAAAATGTTCAGTTAACTTACAAGGATGTCGAAACTAACCATGCGTCTGATGATATAACGGCAAAAGCTACCAGCGAGGCTAAGGATAACACCGAGACAGAGCTACAAAGACAGACTTCAGAAAGCTTGCCTCAATCAGAAGATGATGAAGTAAGTCAAAGCCCGACAGCATCGTCAAATACTGAGCCTGAGGGGACTAGGATATCAAACAGCCTTAAGGTTGCTGATGTTGAGGCTGCAGAACCGGTCGATAAGATGATGCCAAAGTCGGGCTTTGGAATACAGCTAGCGAGTGTAAAACAATCTCGGTCCTTGCAGGATGTATTGGATAGTGTATCTCAAGTGCCTAACATACTTGTGTTAAAGAACAGAGACAGGTTTCTGGTCGTTGCCGGTGAGTTTGCCACCCGAAGTGAGGCAGATTCAGAAGCAAAAACTCTAATGATGAGGTACGGTTTGGCTGCACCCTGGGTGCGAAAATGGTCAGACATCCAGGGGTACAGTCTCTATCAACCCTGAGTCAGTGAATTTTGATGGCAAACAGAGTACAATCTTCAACTCTTTTTGTTTTGGGCGCTAATCAGGTTAAATGGGTATAAAAAACAGAGCCTTTCTTAAATGGGCTGGTGGTAAGTTCAAATTAGTTGATGCCCTGAATCGTCACCTTCCGGCTGGCAAGCGCCTGATCGAACCTTTTGTCGGTGCCGGTTCAGTCTTTCTCAACACCCACTATGACAGTTATTTGTTGTGCGACATCAACCGGGATTTGATTGAGTTATACAACATCGTCAAGCACAAACCTGATGAATACATTAGTGCTGCCAGGGCCTTGTTTGTCGAACAGATGAACAATAAGGACGCGTATTATGATGTTCGTAAAAAATTTAATGCCAGCCGGGATCCATTTCAGCGTTCAGTCTATTTCCTGTACTTAAATCGCTATGGTTTTAACGGCTTATGTCGGTATAACCGCAAGGGTGAATTCAATGTGCCGTTTGGTTCATACAAGAAACCTTATTTTCCCGAGAAGGAAATAAGTGCCTTTGCGGTTAAGGCTCAAAAGGCGGAGTTTGTCTGTGCTGGATATGAGCAGGCTTTTGAAATGGCTCAGCCCGGCGACGTTATCTACTGTGACCCACCATATGCGCCATTGTCGTCAACGGCGAGTTTTACAACCTATGTGGGCACGGGTTTCTCTCTGGATGATCAGGCACTTTTGGCCAGGTATTCGAGGCACATTGCCATTGATAAAAGGATACCTGTGTTGATCAGTAATCACGATATCGCTTTGACCCGCGAGTTGTATCATGGTGCCAGGTTTGAATCCATTAAAGTGCAGCGCAATATCAGTCAGAAGGGCAGTGGCAGAGTAAAGGTTGATGAATTGATGGCTTTGTATGATGAAACTTATCATACCGAAGCATTGAGCTAAGGAAGGTGCGAACAAGTCCTCGCACCGCTCTGGCTTATGAGCAGAAGCGAGTTCGAGGTATTCAGATAAAGGAAGGCTGGTTGCCTTTCAAGGCGGAATACCGCAGCAATCGTATTTGCTCGAAA
>JAJNAU010000047.1 GCA_021462625.1 Shewanella sp. | reverse complement strand
TTTCTTCGTGGTCTTCGTGGTCTTCGTGGTCTTCGTGGTTCAATCTTTCTCTTTCAAACGTAACGGAAACATACTAAGTGAACAGCATTGCCCACAACGCGGGGCTTTTTAAGGTCAGGAAGGATTCGCACTTTCCTCAGACGTGGCTGACAAGCACCAGTCGGATGGCATCCAGTTTCAGGGCACAGTCGTCCAGATAACGCTTGAGTTCAACCATCTGCTCGCGCAGGTAGTTCAGTTCCTCTTCACGGATATTGGGGTTTACTGCTTTGAGTGCTTCCAGACGCTCCAGTTCAGCAGTCAGCTGATTGGTCATGCTGTCACGGGCACCTTCCAGCAGTTTATCCAGCTCGTCTTTGGCAACTTCATCAGCCTTGGATAGCAATGGATGCATCAGAGTCTGAGATGCGTTTACCAGCTTACTGCCGATATGGCGGTTCACTGCACTGAGCTGTCGGTCGAAATCGTCATAGCTGACGTTGGCCGACAGGTTATTGCCGTTCTTGTCCAGCAGTACCCGGATTGGGGTCGGTGGCAGATATCTGTGCACTTGGCTGGCTTTCGGCGCCGAGGCTTCGGCCAGATAAATCAGTTCCACGAACAGGGTACCTGCGGGCAGCGCCTTGTTCTTGAGTACCGCCACACTGGTGCTACCGGTTTCAGAGCCGGTGATCAGATCCAGCGCCGTCTGCACCAGTGGATGTTCCTGAGTGATCAGCGCGATATCATCACGGGACAGGGCAGTATCACGGTTGAAGGTCACTGTCAGACCATCTTCCGGCAGACCCGGATAGGTCGGAAACATCATATGCTCGCTGGGGCGCAGGATAATGGTGTTTTCGCCACTGTCTTCCTGATCCACGCCTATGATGTCCCACAGACGGATCACGGCACCGATAAGGCCTACGTCGTTGTCGCGCTCAGCCAGACGCTCAACCAGTACCTGTGCTCGCTGACCACCGTGGGAGTTGATCTCCAGCAGCTTGTCGCGACCCTGCTCCATGGAATGTTTCAGCTCTTTGTACCGAGCCTGAGTATGGTTCAGCAGGTTGGTCATGGCATCCTGATCATCCTCAATCAGCACATTCACCAGTTCTTCTTCAAACTCATTAAACAGCACATGACCACTCGGGCAGGTCATCTCGAAGGCGTTCAGCCCCTGATGGTACCAGGTCAGCAGATGCTCCTGAGCTGTGCCTGTCAGGTATGGCAGGTGGATCTGCACATCATTCTTCTGGCCGATACGATCCAGACGGCCAATACGCTGCTCCAGCAGATCCGGGTTCAGCGGCAGGTCAAACAGCACCAGATGGCTGGCAAACTGGAAGTTGCGCCCTTCTGAACCGATTTCAGAGCAGATCAGAGCCTGTGCACCACCTTCTTCCTGAGCAAAGTAAGCCCCGGCTTTATCGCGCTCGATAATTGACATACCTTCGTGGAATACGGTTGCCTGAATACCTTCGCGGGTACGCAAGGCTTCTTCCAGTGCCAGCGCGGTTTCCGCCTGGCTGGCGATAATCAGCACCTTCCTGGAACGGTTGTTCTTGAGAAAATCAATCAGCCAGTCAACCCGGGGATCGAACTTCCACCAGCCGGCATTGTTCTCATCGAAGGCCTGATACATCTTCTCAGGTGCCAGCGCCATGGCAATCTGCGACTGACGGCTCTTGTTACCGCCCATCATGGCGTTGACCCGCGCTGCGGTCACATATTCCTGTGGCATAGCGTGTGGATAAGCGTTGAAAATACGCTTTGGAAAGCCCTTCACTGAGGCACGGCTGTTACGGAACAGTACCCGACTGGTACCATGACGATCCAGCAGTTCCTGCAGCAATTCGCTGCGGGCGGCTTGTTTCTGCTCTGCGTCCACCTCATCGGCCTGGATCATACGAATCGCCGGGGCGATATCTTTCTCGCCTAGCAGTTCGGTCAGACTGTTGATGGCCACATCAGACAGCTTTTGCTCGCCAGCCAGTGCCTCAGCAGCTTCGGCAACCTCTTTGTAGCTGTCTTCCTCTTTGATGAAGGCATCGTAATCGAAGAAACGGTCTGGATCGAGCAGACGCAGACGGGCAAAGTGGCTCTGGTGTCCCAGCTGATCCGGGGTAGCGGTCAGCAGCAGCACGCCGGCTACGACTTCAGCCATGGCTTCCACAATTTGATAAGCTTTGCTCGGCTCATCTTCAGACCACTGTAGATGATGGGCTTCATCCACCACCATCAGATCCCAGTCGGCATCCAGCGCTTGCTCCAGGCGGCGCTTCTTGCGCAGCAGATCCAGCGAGCAGATCACCAGTTGTTCGGTGTAGAAAGGGTTGTCGTGCTCAGCAAAGGCTTCGATGCAGCGATCTTCATCAAATACTGCAAAGCGCAGGTTAAAGCGCCGCAACATTTCTACCAACCACTGGTGGCGCAGCGTATCAGGCACGATGATCAGTACCCGCTCGGCGCGACCGGTCATCAACTGTTGATGGATAATCAAACCGGCTTCGATGGTCTTACCCAGACCCACCTCATCCGCCAGCAATACCCGTGGAGCAAAGCGGCGACCTACTTCATGGGCAATCCACAGTTGATGGGGAATAAGGCCGACACGCGGGCCCTGCAGACCCAACACATCGGAACTGGCCAGTTGGTGGCGCAGCAACTGACTTTTGTAACGCATGGTAAAGCGGTCCAGACGATCGATCTGGCCAGCAAACAGGCGGTCCTGCGGTTTGTTGAAACGGATATTGTGATTCAGCAGAGTTTCACGCAGCTCGATGGTTTCAACGTTATCACTGCGGGAGCCAAAGTAGTAAATCAGGCCGTCCTTTTCCTCAATGGCATCGATCTTCAGTGTCCAGCCTTCATGGCTTTCCACTTCATCACCCAGGTTATAAATTACGCGGGTGAGGGGGGCATCGGAGCGTGAGAACATGCGGTTTTCACCCGTGGCCGGAAATAGCAGAGTGACCATGCGGCCCTCTACCTGTACCACGGTTCCCAATCCCAGCTCTGATTCTGTATCGCTGATCCAGCGTTGACCTATGGCGAACGGCATATAACTAACTCTTTTCTCCAGCACATTTCACAAAGGGCGCGTATGGTATACTCAAGCCTGCAGAGGATACAAGCCGGTAACCGTGGGATGGCAGGTTACAAATCGCGACAGTGCGGTAAGGACGCTGCTGCCGTCGGGCTTTGGTGAAGGGGGGCTTGCGGGTAAAAAGTGCTTTCGCACGAACCCTTCCGCAAACTTGAGAGGTGCTTTGGCACCCCAAACAGGCAACCTCTTCAGCTATGGCTGCTGTGACTGCCTTTGGAACCGCGTTCTGATACAAGGCCAGGCGACTGTGGTCTGAATTGAGCATGGAATACAACCTCCGCTGCAGAAAGAAGGTGCCCAATGATCAGAGTAAAACTGTGAGCTGTTGAATACAAATTAACCTTTATGCAGGGTCATGCAGTTGTCATCCTGATGACATTAACCTAACGATATCGATAGAAAAGTAAGTTGAGCTTTTCGCCCTTCGATGCCACTATTAACATAAATTAAACATTAATCCGGATAACAAAAACAGGAGATATAAACCAAACGTGCTGTAAACCATAAAAACAACGCTGGTATAAGCTGGAATGGAGGCGCCATGGAGCAAGACGGCAGAAAGTTATTTGTACTGGATACCAATGTACTTTTGCATGAACCCTTAGCCATATACTCGTTTAAAGAACACGATGTCGTTGTCCCGATGACAGTTCTGGAAGAACTTGACCAAATAAAAGACCGTAAACGCGATGTCAGCCGTGACGCCAGAGTTGCGATTCGCGCCTTGGAGGATGCTATCGGCAGTCTGTCCACCCCCGAAAAAATCGTCAGTGGCGTACCGCTTCCCGCCCGGGAAGGACAAACCGCCGCATCAGGCAATCTGGCTATTTTCCCCGACCATCAAATTGAATTCACCATAGGCGCACTGCCCGGTGACAACAACGACAACCGCATCATCAACACTGCATTGCATCTGCAGAAACAGTACAGCCCCCGTCAGGTGGTTCTGGTCACCAAAGACATCAACATGCGCCTCAAGGCAAAAGGTGCCGGAATGGAGCGGGTCGAGGACTATCGTTCCGACCAGCTGATCGACGATATCCGTTTTCTCGCCAAGGGCTTCCATCAATATGAGGAGAATTTTTGGGAACATCTGAATCGGGTGTCTACCGTCAGGCAGGGCCGCAACACCATCCATGAGGTACCGGTAAAAGAGCTGGACGATACGCAGTTCTATATCAATCAGTATCTGATTGATGATAAGTCGGATTTCTGTGGCCGGGTTGTGGATAAAGATGACACCCACATGCACATTCTGGATCTCGGTCTCAGCCGGGTACTGAATCAGCAGGCCTGGGGAGTTAAACCCAAGAATATCTATCAGGGTATTGCGCTGCAGGCATTGATGGACCCGGAAATCGATCTGGTGATCCTCACCGGCCCCGCAGGTTGTGGCAAGACCTTGCTGGCTATGGCAGCTGCGTTGGAGCTGGTGGTGGAACGCAATCAGTATGAAAAGATCATAGTGACCCGCAGTACGCCGGAAATTGCGGAATCCATCGGCTTTTTGCCAGGCACGGAAGAAGAGAAAATGCTGCCTTGGCTGGCGGCGGTCACCGATACTTTGGAAGTACTGCACAAGCATGATGTGAATCCGAGCGGCAGCATGAATTACATCATGGAAAAGGCCAACATCCAGTTCAAGTCTATCAACTTTATGCGCGGGCGCTCCATCCAGAACTCTATTGTACTGCTGGATGAGTGTCAGAACCTCACCGCCTCGCAAATCAAGACCATGATCACCCGCATGGGCGAAGGCACCAAACTCATCTGCTGCGGTAACCTGTCACAGATAGACTCCAATTACCTCACTGCAGTGACATCGGGATTAACCTACATAGTAGAACGTTTCAAAAACTTCGAAGGCAGCGCCAACGTCTACCTCAACGGTGTTGTTCGCTCACGCCTGGCTGAATACGCCGAAGAGCAGTTGTGATGCACTTTTCGCACTGACAATAAAAACCGGACTCACCCAAGTCCGGTTTTTTTGTGTAGGCGATCGCCATACGGACAATTTAATGGGGATGATTTCTCGCCCCCTTCACTGCTCAGCAGCGGATAAATGTCCCGAATTTGACTGCCCATATTTGCTGGCGCAAACACTTTACGCTAATCATCCGATACTAGCCTGGGCGGCTGTAGATGCTGGCACTCTGGTTTGCGCATGAGCAGCTTAAGCTGTCGCTCCAAAGTGACTAAATTAAAGGGCTTAACGATAAAACCGGCAACTTTGGCGGCCAGTGCAATTTGAATTTTGTCCGCATCCGCGTCGCAGGTCACCATCATGACGGGGATATGAGCCAGGTCAGGATTAGCTTTAATTTCCTGTACTAGAGCGAAGCCATCCTTTTTCGGCATATGTATGTCGGTAATGATCAGATCGATCTTTTGTCTTGATATAATATGCAGGGCATGGGTGCCATCCACGGCCTCTTCCAGTTCTTCATAGCCCAGCAAGCGCAACAAGTGCAGCATAATGTGGCGTATCGTTATGGTATCGTCGACGACAAGAATTTTCATGGCATCCCAATCAGTTATATTATCCAGTTCATTCAGTATAGTTTCGCGTGGGACAAGTAACCACAGCAACAGCGTGACTGGATGACCAGTCCAAAATTATTTTGCATATCAAGCGCCAGCTAAACCAAACAGGTACTGTGTACCGAACCACTAAAAAACCGACTTGCCAGAGGCTGGCAGTTGCAAGACTAAGTCTGGCCGATACCCAACCCTTTGAGACAACGACCGCAAAGGGATATTAAACACCTCTGTGGCTTGTTATCATCGCTGTATGTCCTTGCTCCATTATCAGGTTATTGATGAAATCCGGCGACCAGGATTTTCAAATGAAATCTCCCATTCTTAACAATTATAACCGTGCGGTGTTCTACACCTATATCGGGGTGATCGTGATGGCGCTATTTACCGCTTGGGTCGATTTCGACCGTGGGCGCGAGCAGAATACGGTGCAGCTTAAGGAAGACATCGCCCGTCATGTGATGCAGATAGATCTCTTGCTGGAAGCAGGTATAAGAGCGGTAAAGAGCCTGCGTAATGTGGCAGTGGAGCACCTAAGACTGGGCGAAATGGTACGTCAGGACCGCCTGCCCAAGTACGAAAAATTTCATGAAAATGGTCAGTATTTCACGCTTGAGCCCAGTTTTTCCGAGAGTGGTGAGCCCTTTACCAACATGGGGCGAATAAGCGGCGCCGGTTCTCTGGATGGCCGCAGTGACAAGTTTAAACAGGAACTGGAGATGCTGTTCGAGCTGTCTTTGTCCTTTCCGGTGGCCATGGAAGCCGTGCCCAAGGCATTAGCCATTTACTATCTCTCCAAGCAACGGATAATGTCCTATTATCCCTGGCCCAAGAATGAGCAGCGCTTTAGTGAAGAATTGTTAAACAAGAAGCAATTTCAGCTGGCAACCCCGGCCATGAACCCACAGCGCAGTGTGTTCTGGAGCGAAGCCTACGTAGACAGTGTCAAGGGGCTGGTAACGACTTTGGGCATGCCCGTGTATCTGCGGGATGAGTTTATCGGCTCCATCAATCTGGATATGACCCTGGCCTCACTGACCCGTCAAATCAGCATGTATTTTAAAATGCCGGGTACTGTAATCCTGCTGGATCAGAACAACAATATTCTGTCCCACAGCAACTATGACGACTCATCCGTAAACCGTGTGTACCACTTAAGCCAGCGCCTGCCAGCGCCTCTGCATTCACTAACCGAGCAAGAGCTGTTTGAGGCCAGTCAGGGCATGGTGCGCAATGGATACTATATCCATTCGGTCGCACTGCAGAATGCGCCATGGCGCCTGCTGTATATCCAGAGTGAAGAGGAACTCAACAAAAACTCATGGAAAAAGCTGGAGATGACCTTCCTGCTGGTGGTGATTGCGCTGTCGGTACTGGTGACTATAGTGCACTGGCAGACCCGCCGCTCCTTCGTGATCCCGGCATCCAAGTTGCTGGCACATCTGGAGGGCTGTTCAATCTCGCCGCGCAAACCGCCGGAGCTGATCACGTCGGGATGGGAGCCTTGGTTCCACCTGATCAGCCGCATCTTTGAGGAAAACAAGCAGTACACCATGCACCTGTCGGAGCAGAACAGGCGTCTGGATAAACTGGTGGCCCGTCGTACCGAGCGTTTGAAAGAGACCACTGAGCGGCGTGAGCGGGAATACGCACTGTTGCGTTCTCTGTTGGACTCCATCCCAGAAGCCATTGTGTTTAAAGACAAAGATGGTCGCTATCTGGGCTGCAACAAGGCTGCTGAGCGGATGCTGGGGTACACTGAAAGTGAGATAATTGGCCTGTCCGCCTTTGAGTTGTCATCGCCTGAGCAGGCCGAGCGCATCAAAGGCGAGGATGAGCAGGTGCTGCGCGAACGACTGCCGCTCAAATATCAGGAGAAGGTTGAGCTGGCCGGTAAACCTGTGCTGCTCGATGCGCTGAAAATGCCTTTCTACAATCGTCGTGGCGAATTGCTGGGGCTCATTGCCGTGTGGCGTGATGTCACCAAGGAATATGAGTCTGCCAAGCAGCTGCGTCTGTCGGAGCAGCGCTATCATCTGGCGATGGATGCGGTGGAAGATGGCCTGTGGGACTGGTACCTGGATTCAGAGCAGATCATCTGCAATCCGGCTTATTACTCCATGTTGGGCTATCGCCCCAATGAGTTCCCTGCGCTGCTGTCCACCATTGATGCGTTGACCCATCCTGATGATCGTCAGCGTGTGGAGGAGTACCGCGAGCATTATTTGGCCAATCCGGTGGATACCTTTGAGATTGAATTCAGGCTTAAGGGTAAAACCGGTCAGTATCACTGGATCCTGTCTCGTGGCCGGGTGGTAGAGTTCACCGGTGACAACCATCCCAAGCGGATGGTGGGAACTCATAAAGATATTACCCGCCATAAACTTAACGAGGGGGCGCTGCTGGAAGCCAAGCAGGATGCGGAGCTTGCCAACCTCTACAAGAGTGAATTCCTGGCCAATATGAGCCATGAAATCCGCACCCCAATGAACGCTATTATTGGCATGCTGCAGCTGGCGGGGCGTACTTCGTTGACGGCCCAGCAGCAGGATTATCTGGACAAGGCCAGCTTCTCGGCCCAGTCGCTGCTGCGCATCATTAACGACATCCTCGATTTCTCCAAAATCGAGGCCGGTAAGCTGGAGCTGGAAAAGGTCGAGTTCCCGCTGGATAAAGTGCTGGATCACGCACTGGATTTGAACACCATCCGTGCACTGGAGCAGGGGGTTGAACTGCTCCTGTGTGCGCCGGTTACCGCCGGGTTGATGCTCAAGGGCGATCCGCTGCGTCTGGGGCAGGTGCTCATTAATCTGTTGTCCAACGCGGTCAAGTTCACCCAGAAGGGCGAAGTGGAGCTGGGCTGTGAAGATCTGGGCGAGCGGGATAACCGCATTACCCTCAAATTCTGGGTGCGGGATACCGGCATAGGGATCAGCAAGGAGCAACAAGCCAAACTGTTCGACGCCTTCTCCCAGGCCGATGGTTCCACCACCCGCAAATACGGTGGTACCGGCCTTGGGCTATCCATCAGTCGCCACCTGGTGACCATGATGGGTGGCAAAATACAGGTGATCAGCGAGCCGGGTAAGGGCTCGACCTTCAGCTTCATTATCAGTATGGAACTGGCCGAAAAAGCCAAAGCACCCGAGTATGTGGTGCCCGAGGGTCTGACCCGACTGCTCACCCTAGTGGTGGATGACAACTCCAGCGCACTACAGATTTACTCCAACATGATGCGTAACTTCCACTTTGATGTGAGCACGGCCGCCAGTGGTCAGGAGGCCTTATACAAGCTGCAGCAGGCGCCGGTAGACCTGATCTTGATGGACTGGATGATGCCTGAGATGGATGGGGTGCAGGTAGTGGCGCAAATCGATGCGCTGCTGGCCTCCGGCAAACTTGAAAAGCGACCGGTGATCATCATGATGACTGCCTATGGTTCCGAGCCTCTGCAACAGCAACTGCAACAGCATCAAGTGGTTGCCCTGCTGCAGAAGCCCTTCATGGCGTCAGCGCTGTACGATAAGATCATGTTAGCCTTTAAGCCTGGGGCTGAGGCTGAGGCTGAGGAAAGAGTTATCGATGCTCAGCCCCAATCCAGCCAGAGCAAGCAGGAAGCGCCATCTGCCGCTGAGTCTGAGGATCCTGCAGGCAAGGGGCTGGTACTGCTGGTGGAAGATAACTTTATCAACCAGCAGGTAGCGTCAGAGCTACTCAAGAGCGGCGGTTACGACGTGGTGCTGGCCGGTAATGGGCAGGAATCACTGGATATGGTGGACAGTCAGCCCTTTGATGCCGTGCTGATGGATATTCAAATGCCGGTAATGGACGGCCTCACGGCCACGGCAGAGCTGCGCAAACGCTATACCTCTGAGCAACTGCCGATTATCGCCATGACAGCCCACGCCATGACAGGCGATCGGGAAAAGAGTCTGGCGGCCGGTATGAATGCCCATATCTCCAAGCCGATTGAGCTGACAGAGCTGTTCGAGACGCTGGAGAAGTGGGTCAGCTACAAACGGCAACATCAGGCAGATTGACTGAATGGCCGCACCCGCGAGAGCTTCCCCTCCAATCAGACCTCAATCAAACTGCTTGAGGTCTTTGCTTTCAACGTGCACTCCCCAACAAAGTAGTTCTTTTTCTATCAACTTAAGCGCTGGCTGTTTGCTGCTTTTTTGCCGGCTCTGTCAGCTTACTGGCCAGCAAGTAACAGGCTGCGCCCATGATGGTATTGGTGATGGGCAGAGACAGCATCAGCCCACCTACTCCGGCCAACACTGAGCCCAGCAAGGCCAGTGGCAGCATAATCAAAAACAGCCGGCACAGGTTCAAAGCCAGCGATGCCATGGGCCTGTGATAGACATTCATCGCCGTGGCCAGCAAAATCACCATGCCCAGTGGACCGTATGCGGCGGGCAGGACGAGAATATAGAAATCCAGATACTGCAATACCTGGGGATCACTGCTGAACAGCGCCGCAATCTGCTGGTGCAACAGGGCTACAGGAATGTACACCAGGGTTTGAAACAGCAACACAAACCTGAGCGACATCATCAATGCGTTATGGGCGCGCTTACACTGACCTGCACCAAGATTCTGGGCGATAAAGGGCACCAGTGAGGAGGACAACGCCATCACTCCAATCAACAGAATCGACTCCAGCCTGATACCAGCCCCAAAAGCCCCCACGGCTTCGTAATCAATGCGGGCGAGCATTGCCATCAAGAGGGCATTAGCCAGCGGGTTAATCAGATTCATCAAAGCTGCAGGCTGGGCAATATGGGCCAGTTTTTGCCAGTTATGGCGATAGCGTTTAATAGAGATTGGCGCTGCCGTCAGCATATGCCGCTTGATAATCAGCAGGTAAGCAGACAGCGATATGGCTACTGTCCATGCCAGCAGAGAAGCAATGGCGGCGCCCTCAATCCCCAGCGGTGGAATAGGCCCCAGACCGAAGATCAGTATGGGGTCGAGAACCAGATTAATAAGGGAAGCCAGCGCCATAATCTTGGCCGGAGAGCGGGTATCACCTGTGGCCCGCAACCCTTGATTGCCCACCATCATGAGAACCAACAGCGGACTGCCCAGATACCAGATCGTCATATAGTCATGGATCAGTGGCAGAGTGTAGGGCGCAGCGCCCATCAGCGAAAACAGCGAGTCGATACAGAAAGAACCCAGCACCGCCAGCGACCAGAGCACCAATAGCGTTAGCAGCAGCGCATCGTGCAGAAATAGTTTGGCCTCGGGGGCATGGCCACTGCCGATAAGCCGACCGAGATTGGTAGACACCCCGGCACCGATGCCGATGGCAATACTGGTTATCACCAGAGTAACGGGGAAGGTGAAACTGATGGCCGCCAGCGCATCAGTACCCAGCTGGCTGATGAAGTAGGTGTCGACCAGATTAAAGCCCAATACTGTGAGAATACCGACCAGGTTGGGCAGGCTCATATTCAGCAATACACGGCCGATTGGCGCGCTCAGCAATCCTTGTTTGTCTATCATAAATCCAGTCAGCTATCCCCTTGAAGGGCTAGATATTATCAGCAAGCGTCAGATATAAGGAAGGTATGAATCACAGCGCTAAGACTCATCCGGCGGCGAAATAACGGACAGCATACCCTGCGTCTCCAGGGCGGGTTTCCACTTTGTGCAATATTTGAGCTTTTGCTTTCTCTAGACGAAATCTGATGCTCACAAAAAAGCTATAAGCGGTAGATTTTACAAAGAAGCGTCAAAATTGGATGCTATTTGCACAAGTTTCAAGTGGCATCCTGCCCTGCTGTGTCCCCCGGTTTTCCTCGGGGGATAACAGGCTGCTGGTAAAAATTTTCAATTTTTTTTGCCGGAGCACTTGGATCTCAAATCCTTGTCCCCATATTTGAACTCAGCTGGCGAATTTTGAGCTTTGCTCTTCGCCAGATTGTGAGAAATCGCCACGTTTGTTAGGCAAAAAGGAATCATTAGGAGAATCCATCAATGAATATTCGTCCACTACATGATCGCGTAATCGTTAAGCGTCTGGAAGTTGAATCAACATCTGCGGGTGGGATTGTGCTGACCGGCAGCGCCGCTGAAAAATCAACTCGCGGTGAGGTACTGGCTGTAGGTAATGGCCGAATCCTTGAGAATGGCAGCGTTTGTCCGCTGGATGTGAGGGTTGGTGATGTGGTGATCTTCAACGAAGGTTACGGCGTCAAGAAAGAAAAAATCGACGGTCAGGAAGTCCTGATCTTGTCTGAAGCCGATGTGATGGCCGTGGTGGAATAACCCACCGTCTTATCCACTCAAGTTTAAGAAATTAAAGGAAGAGAGAAATGGCAGCGAAAGAAGTCAAATTCGGAAATGATGCTCGCGTAAAAATGCTGGCTGGTGTGAACGTTCTGGCCAACGCAGTAAAAGTGACCCTGGGCCCTAAAGGCCGCAACGTGGTACTGGACAAGAGCTTCGGCGCGCCGCTGATCACCAAAGACGGTGTAACGGTAGCCAAAGAGATCGAGCTGGAAGACAAGTTCGAAAACATGGGCGCACAAATGGTTAAGGAAGTGGCTTCCAAGGCCAATGACGCCGCCGGTGACGGTACTACCACTGCCACTGTACTGGCTCAAGCTATTGTCAGCGAAGGTTTGAAGGCGGTTGCCGCCGGTATGAATCCAATGGATCTGAAGCGCGGTATCGACAAAGCTGTTGTGGCTGCGGTGGAAGAGCTGAAAGCCCTGTCTCAGGATTGTGCAGACTCCAAAGCTATCGCTCAGGTAGGCACCATTTCTGCCAACTCCGATGTCTCTATCGGTGAAATCATTGCCACTGCGATGGAAAAGGTAGGCAAAGAAGGCGTTATTACCGTTGAAGAAGGTCAGGCGCTGGAAAACGAACTGGACGTAGTTGAAGGTATGCAGTTTGACCGCGGTTACCTGTCTCCATACTTCATCAATAAGTCAGAAACCGGTACTGTTGAGCTAGACAGCCCATTCGTTCTGTTGGTCGACAAGAAGATCTCCAACATCCGCGAACTACTGCCACTCCTGGAAGGTCTGGCCAAGACCGGCAAGCCACTGCTGATCGTTGCTGAAGACGTTGAAGGCGAAGCCCTGGCGACTTTGGTGGTGAACAATATACGCGGTATTGTGAAGGTTGCCGCGGTTAAGGCTCCAGGCTTTGGTGACCGTCGTAAGGCTATGTTGCAGGATATCGCTATCCTGACCGGCGGTACTGTTATCGCTGAGGAGATCGGTCTGGAGCTGGAGAAAGCCACTCTGGAAGATCTGGGTAGTGCCAAACGCGTAGTGATCACCAAAGACAACACCACCATCATCGATGGCAGCGGTGAAGAAGAGCAGATCAAAGCCCGTGTTGCTCAGATCAAGCAGCAAGTTCAAGAGTCTACTTCTGACTATGACAAAGAAAAACTGCAAGAGCGTATGGCCAAGCTGGCTGGCGGTGTTGCGGTAATCAAAGTCGGTGCGGCCACCGAAGTTGAAATGAAAGAGAAGAAAGCCCGTGTTGACGATGCCCTGCACGCTACCCGAGCTGCTGTTGAAGAAGGTGTAGTACCAGGGGGCGGTGTTGCTCTGGTCCGCGTAGCGTCCAAGATTGGTGAAATCACCGTAGACAACGAAGATCAGAAGCACGGTGTAGTTATCGCCCTGCGTGCGATGGAAGCGCCTCTGCGTCAAATCGCCACCAACGCCGGTGAAGAAGCCTCTGTGGTTGCCAACAACGTCAAGAAAGGCTCTGGTAACTATGGTTACAACGCAGGTAATGATAGCTACGGCGATATGCTGGAAATGGGTATTCTGGACCCAACCAAGGTAACCCGCTCGGCACTGCAATTCGCCGCTTCTGTCGCTGGCCTGATGATCACCACCGAAGCTATGGTCTCTGAGCTGCCAAAGGATGACGCGCCAGATATGGGCGGCATGGGCGGCGGCATGGGCGGCATGGGCGGCATGGGAATGATGTAACCCAGGGCGCAACCCCTTTTATAAAACAATAAGTTAAGACCACCGCGTTGACCTAGATGTTAACCCCAGCGGTGGTCTTTTTGTTTTTAAATGGAGTGAAAATGGACGACTTATCGACTGAAGATGAGCTGCGTGAGGCTGTTTGGACATACGTAGACATGCGCAGCAAGGAAGATGCTGATCAACCCTTTGTAAAAGTTGATTATTACAGAGAGCTTGCCGAGCAATTTCCTAAGTAAGGTGCGAACAAGTCCTCGCACCGCTCTGGCTTACGGGCAAATTCGAGTTCAAGGTATTCAGATGCAGCAAGGCGGGTTGCCTTTCAAAGCGGAATGTGTATTTCTATCAAACTTCGACCAAGTCAGCCAACAACTTAAAAAAGCGCCTGCGGGCGCTTTTTTAATACTCATAAATCAAATTGATAGCTGTAACCAACCACGGCTTTGACATCATCATCTACCAGATCCGTATCCGACAGGGTAAAGCCACCCAAATCAGTGGTAGCCGCCAGCGCTTGCGGATAGTCAGGATAGTGGTTCGCACCAAACCAGGCCTCACTACCCCTGCCTCCTATTGCACACCAGCCACTCTTGCGGTGTAGCCGCCTATGGGCAGGCCCTGAAAACAAGAAAGCCCTCGGGAATGAGGGCTTGTATCCAGAAAAAAAACGGTCAATTCACACTGTCACGCAGGGCTTTACCCGCTTTGAACTTGGGTATGTTAGCCGCAGGGATTTTAATGTCTTTCCCGGTTTGAGGATTACGACCAGTACGGGCAGGACGCTTGCCCACATCAAATGAACCAAATCCCAGGATTGAGACCTTGTCACCCGCCTGCATGGCTTCAGTAATTGCCTGCTCGAAAGATTTCAGGGCACGGGCTGCATCCGCTTTGGATAGCTCCGAGTTTTCGGCCATTTTGGCGATAAGTTCCGTCTTGTTCATTGTTATTTCTCACATCATCACAGTTATAAATTACCAAGTAGAAAGACCCAAAAACCAACAGGGTCAGTGTTACCATGCCACAAGCATGGGAATTCGTGAAGATGTTAACACAAGGTTAATAGCAAAAAACATCATTCTTCCAGCAATTGTTTCAACAACCTGCGCACAAATTGCGGTTCAAAGGGTTTGTCACACAAGGCATTCACCCCGTGTCTGGATACGTTGGAGAGATGGGATTCATTGGCATCTGACGACACCATCAGAATGGGTAACATGTGCTGCTGACTGTACTGACGAATATACCTGGCCAGCATCAGGCCATCGACCAGCGGCATATTGTAGTCGGTAATCAAAAGATCAAACTCATGGGTTTGCAGTAAACCTATTGCTTCTTTGCCATCGTTGCTCTCAATGATGTTGTTATCACTCATGCCCATCGTATTGAGCGTCCGGCGGATAATCCTGCGGGACAAGGCAGAGTCATCCACCAGCAATACCCGCAGCTCAGTCACCTCGAAAAAATCCAGCTCGAGCTCATCATGGCCCAGCAAATCCACAGTGGACATCAGCGCAGAATGCAGGTGACTGAACTCAAAAGGTTTGGGCAAAATCGCCACCACTCCTGACTGTCGATAAGCTTCCAGCTGATCTTTGCGGATCTCACTGGAAATCAGCATGAATTGAGTTTCTTCACAGGTAATGAGGCTTTTGACATAGGCCACCAGATCCAGCGCCGTACCGTCGGCAAAGTGCATGGCGCTGACAACCAGATCCGGTTTCAACTGCTCAACAAGCTGCTTGCCGGTTGTCAGATCCCCGGCGGTGTTGATGGCATGTATCCCTTCCTCCATCAACTGATTCATGATGATCTTGCGCTGAGCACAGGAAGGCTCGATAAGCAATATCGACAACTGATCAATTGAGACATGTTCCATAAATCAATCCTCAGCGCTTTTCAGATTTTCAGAAACTGGCTAATTGCCGGTGACTTCAGACCGCACATCACAGTATTCCCGCCTTAATAGGTTAGCAGCTGTGCAAAAGAATGTATGGGGATGTTATGTTACTGTCCGATTCAAGTCATTGAAGAAGACCTACCCGCAACTGGCGGCCCGCTTCCCATTCTAAGTCAACAACCCCGATTGTATTAAGCAGGGATTCAGGTTAACTTTTGTACTGTAAAAATAACCTTCAATAACCTAAAAATGCCTTTTACTTGGTTAACTTACTGAACTCAGACGCCCCAGTTGCAGGAGATGATCCAATGAAAATCAATGCTATTTTTCTGGCTGCTATGCTGCTTCCCGGCACAGTGTTGGCCGATAACAAACAAGCACCCAATCCGGTGACTGAAGCTGGCGCAGTGAAAATTACCTGGCAGTCGCCTGACAAATACACTGACATCAAGTCTTCGGGAGAGCTGCAATCCAGGTATGAACAACGAGCATTTGAGTCCATGACCAAACAGCTCAACAAGCTGGCGGATAAGGTTCTCACCAACGGTGAAAAGCTCGAGCTGACAGTCACCAATGTTGATCTTGCCGGTGATGTTCGCCCGACATTCGGGGCCGGTTCCAACGATATTCGGGTATTAAAAGATATCTACCCACCCAGGATCGCGTTCAGTTATCGGCTGATAAAGGGCCATGCAGTAGTGCTTTCAGGCGAAGAAAAGCTCAAGGATATGAATTACTTAGGTGGTATTCGGCCGCTGCGTCAGGAGTCCTTTATGTATGAGAATCAAATGCTCAAGCAGTGGTTTAACAGGACGTTTGCCCCTCAACTGGAAGGCCACCCACCGAAATAACCGGCGTTAAAACGTCCTTACCGAGTGACGATGAAATACTCCTGAGGTGGTCACTGCAGATCACCACAGGCCATGGCGCTAATCCCTCTGTCACCGGGCACTTGCCTTCTGTTAACTGCCCTGACAGCGCTGCATGGGAACGTACCCCGCAGATCCAGACCCTCAGGTCAGCAGCTTTGTCTATGCAGTCAGCGCACTTATGTGTTCAGGTTTGACGTTTGAACGCCTGCAATGTCTTGAGTAACAGTGCCAGACGCTTCACCATTAATTGTAAATCTTCAGGCGCCAACTCAGCTTGCTGTTTCATCTCTTCCAGCTCTTGTGCCAGCTCTTTGACATAGGGCAGGAAGCGATTACTGCGGGTGCGAAATCCCTGTTCATCGGCAAAAACGGACTGAAACTTTCCATGACCTGCTTGCTGTAACCCATTGAGTTTGTTGTCGGCATCGATTGCCTGGCGATAAACCAGCTGCAGGTTTTCCTGCAATTGCTCCAGTACCTTGTTCTGTGGCATAAGGGATCCTGTCACGTGTGAATTGGGCGGGAGTATACCCAATCCCGCCATGCTTGCGAACCAACCCTTAGGGGCATTGAGGAGCAGCAACCGGCCGAGCAGGCCACTTTACCAATCAACAAGGAACCCCCGATGGCCTTTTTTCGCTCAAAACGCTGCTGGCTGCTACTGCCACTACTGCTACTTTCACTGGGAACTTGGGCGGCGCCCACCGTTCGACCACCATTTTTTAAACTTGAATATCAGGGGCAAACCGCTTGGTTACTGGGTTCGGTCCATGTAGGAAAGGCAGATTTCTATCCGTTGCCCGATGTGATTGACAAGGCATTCAGACAATCCGGAAGTCTGGTGGTCGAAGCCGATACCGGAAAGACCGATTTACTGCCGCTTGTCCGTCAATATGGTCTCAAACAGCATCCGCTCTCAAACTCTCAGCAACAGCAATTGGCCGATTACTGCGCCCACAAACAAGCCTTTTGTCAGTCAATCGCAGGACTGGCGCCCTGGCTGCAGGCCAGCCAGATTGCCATGGAACAATTTCAGGCATTGGGGCTCGCTCCCCAAGCCGGCGTCGACGAACATTTTCTCAGCCGCCGGGCCGATAAAAACTTGTATGAACTCGAAGGCGTTGAGCAACAATTTGCCATGCTGGCCTCCTTTAACAGCGATATTCAGTGGTTGATGCTCGAGGAAGCCATCGAGGGGACGCCACAGGATGCCAAAGCTTTAATAGACGCCTGGCTAAGCGGGAACAACGTCCAGCTGGCCAAATTAATGGAGGGCGATCTGCAGCAACCACACCAGCAGGAGTTTATTCAGAAGTTACTGTGGGATCGTAACCACAGCATGGCTGATACAGTGCAACAATTGATGCAGGATAAACAGATTAAACAGCCGTTGTTCATCATTATCGGCGCAGGTCATCTGGTTGGCAGACAGAGCATTCCCGCGCTGTTGGCTGAAAAAAGTGTCATTGTAACCAAATTACTTTAGCCATATAGCCCTAAAGTGAGTCTCGACTGTCTATACTCAACAGACTTAACAAGCACGGAGGCTTGATGACAGCTAACCTGAGTAACCTGGTCTACCCCGGGTTTGAAACCATCCCCAGATACTGGAACCAAGAGCATCAGTGCGTGACTGCCCGGGTGGATCCCGGAGACTATTACATCAGCTGCCAGGATGAATACATCTTTACCCGTCTGGGGTCCTGTATTGCTGCCTGTATCTGGGATCCTCTGATGCAGATTGGTGGGCTGAATCATTTTCTGTTACCGGAACGCAAGGCCCACGATGACTGGCATCAACTCACCAGCTACTCCTGCCGCTATGGCAACTGGGCCATGGAAAAGCTGATCAACAGTATTCTGTCTGCCGGCGGGCAACGCGATAATCTCAAGGCTAAAATCTTTGGCGGTGCCAAACTGGGAGGAATGTCTTTTATCAACGTAGGAGAGTCCAACATCGAATTTGTGCGCCATTATCTGGCATTGGAAAGAATTGAAATATTGGCAGAGGACGTTGGCGGCATCTGGCCCAGAAAGGTGATGTTTCACCCCAAAAGCGGGAGAGTCATGATGAAACGTCTTGCTTCTGAGCCAGTGGAAAGAACGATTAGAGAAGAAAAAGAATATCTGGATGGTGTCAAAGTTACCGATACAAACAATGATATTGAACTGTTCGATAATTGAGCGCCATCACGGCATTTTCTGACCGATAAAATGCACATATCGCCCCAAATCCCGATAAGCAGGATGACGGGCATAAGCCAGCTCCATCTCCAGTAATTGGGCGTAGTCAAAATCCGGCGGCAAACGCTTTTTCAGGTAGTCGTGAATAACCCGTACCCCGGAGTGACACAAAAGCCGCAACTGCCAATCATCGAACCAGCCAGCCACAGTATCGGATAACAAGGGATGAGTAGGGGTCAGCCGCACCTTCTTTTTGATTTTGAAGTCAGCTTTCACATAGTCAAAGTTGCCGGATACCAGCGCATGAAACCGCATGGCTTCCAGATTGAAAAACATCAGTGACAGATATCCGTCAGGCTTAAGCATTCCCAGCAATCCTGCCAGCGTGCTGTTGGCATCGGCCAACCACTCAGCAACGGCGTGACACAGGATAAGATCGAACTGTCCCAGCTCATCGCCATTCAAATCCTGAATCGCACTGTGGATCAGCTGAATATTGATTTCCTGACCACTGGCGGCGATCTGCTCTTTTGCCAGCGCCAGCATTTCCGCTGAAATATCGCACAGCACCACTTCGTGCCCGAGGGCGGCCAACTTCTGGCTGATATAACCAAAACCACCACCGGCATCCAGAATTCTCAACTTGCCGCTGAGGATGGCCGGTACGGTATCAGTCAAATCCCGCCACAACACGGCTGCACGGATCTCCCCCTTTGGGGTGCCGTAAATGTTCTTGGCAAACTTACCGGCCAAGCTATCAAAGTTCTTGTCTTGCACTCATCAAACTCTCACTGTCACAGGGCGCATAGTGTGTCATAACTGACTCGCTTTGACGACGACTCGCAATCGGTATCGGCCGTCCAATTGCCCTGGCAAATTTGCCACAGACAGCGCAATACTCAGCCTGATACCCTGTTAGCAGTGATTTGGGTTATAATCCCGCCTTATCAACGATAACAGGTCACTGACGGGAAAATGCAATACCAGGTTGAACTTCAGGCGATGCCATCGCTGTTTTCGCTCTATCGCAAGATTTTCTTTGGCCGCAAACCAGGATGGGACGGCCAGCTACTGCCGGTTATTCAGGTCAGCTGCGATAAAGTGTCAGTATCCCGGGCAGCCGTCAGCCAGTATGCAGATGTCTGTAATTTCAACTTCGATGGCAAGCAACTGCCGCTCACTTACATGCACGTGCTGGTGTTTCGCCTGCAGGCGCTGATCTTCACCCACCCGGGGATCACCTTTCCACTGCTGGGGATGATCCACCTGCGCAATCGCATCACCAGTTATCGCCCTTTGCATATCGACGAGGTCTTTCGTATTGAATGTGCGCTGGCGGACAGTGAAGAAACCGACGCCGGGCTGACCTTTAATCTGGTATCCAAGATCTGGTCCGACGATGAGCTGGTATGGGAGTCCGTCTCCACCTATCTGTACCGTATCGATCGGCCAGGCAAGCGCAATCGGCTGCCCAAAGTTGAGGCCATCGACTGGGAGAGTCCCGAGCAATGGCAACTTGGAGAGGATCTGGGACGCCGCTATGCCAAAGCATCCGGGGATTATAATTTGATCCACCTGCACCCATTGCTGTCCAAACGCTTTGGCTTTGACCGGGTACTGGTGCACGGAATGTGGTCCAAGGCTCGCTGTATTGCTGCCATGAGCGATGAAATTGCCAATCGCCCCTGCGAAGTAGACGTCACCTTCAAACTCCCCTTGTTTATGCCAGCGGACGTCACCTTTGCCGCTATCGATGCGGCGGACAACAGCAAACGTTTTGAACTGCGGGATGGCCGGGGACGTCGCCCGCATCTGACCGGCTCAATCAGATTCCTGGGATAATTCCTGCGGTATCGTCATCGCCGGCCTTTTATATTTAGGGTCTGTTGACCTTTGAAGATGGTTTTTGCAGCACTTTGTCGTTGTTTTATACA
>JAJNAU010000046.1:2031-20542 GCA_021462625.1 Shewanella sp. | reverse complement strand
TATGCTGATGGGCATCATAATTGCTTTAACAACAAGGTATTCTAGTCGAAGGAGTCCCGGCAGATGATTGCCCGGACAAACAAGCTCTCTATTATGAGATGGATATGTCGGCCGACCAACTGGACAGCAAGCTGGATGCCCTTGGTTACCATTATGATGCTGCCAGTAACCAATATAAGCCGGTGTAATCCCGACTAACTTCCAATACCGAGCTATACAAAACACAGAAGATCGATGCAAAACACAAAAGGGCCTTATCAGGCCCTTTTTGCTGATGGTCCATGTCACTGCGATTGTGGTGACCTTTGGCGACGCCAGTGATTTTTCACCAAGGCGCCCAGCAGCACTTGTGACGATACTAAACTGAAGTTCTGCATTTGCGGCACGGTGCCAAACAGTGAACTGCCGCCGCCAAGGACGACAGGGATTTGGGTGATGATAAGTTCATCCACCAAATCCTCGGCCATAAAGCTCTGTATGGTCTTGCCGCCATCTATGTACAGCCGCTGATAACCTTTGTCGTTCAGTGACTTCACTAATGACTCCAGCGACGCAGCTTGCTCCACCGTCACCAACTCAGCTTTATCCTGGTACTGCGCCGGGATTTCTTTAAGACTATTACTCAGTACAAATACAGGCTTGGGATAAGGCCAGGGAACATCAAAGCTGCAAACCGTTTCAAAGGTAGTTCGTCCCATCACCAGCGCATCTATGCCGGAAATAAACTCAGCCCAGCCCATATCATCGTGATCCGGATTTGGGATAGCATGCAGCCAATCCAGCCCACCCTGGCTATCTGCAATGTAACCATCCAAACTGGTGGCGATATAAACGATATTTGCCATAACACCCTCTTCTCCCAGGCTTCAACATATGAGGCCAATCGAAGCTTATTCAGATCTATCAATTATCCCATCAGCCAGTTTTAGCTCGGGGTTTACGAGAACCGCTTTTAGTACCGGATTTTCCTGCACCTGCACCAGCAGCTTTCTTCTTCCAGCCGCCACGTCCCTTGCCTGATTTGCCCTTCCAGGCAGGCTTGGCCTGAATCCCGACCAATGCATTGGGCGTGGTCTGAGCCGCTATCTCCAGCAGATGATGAATATTGGCCAATAACGGCTCCATAAAGCTTTGGTAGCGCATGGCCTTTTGGCTGATGGCTTCCAAACTTTGCTCCCACAATGCTGTCATATCCGGTGTGGTCGCCGCTTCAGGCAGGCTGTTTATCAGGCCCCGGCCAGCCGGTGTTGCCTGGATGCTCTTACCCTGACGAGTTAAAAAACCGCGCTTAAACAGTAACTCTATAATCCCGGCCCGAGTCGCTTCTGTGCCCAGGCCATCTGTTTCTTTCAGGGTCTTACGAATGGCGTCATCTGTTACATAACGGCCAATCCCCGTCATGGCGCTTAGTAGGGTCGCATCGGTGAAATGCTTTGGCGGCTGGGTCATTTTATCCAGCCGCTCTCCCCGCTCGCAATAAAGCTCCTCACCTTTTTTCAGCACAGGCAAGTGGCTTTGCAGCGGCTGATCCTCTTTGTCTTCCCCCTGAACCTTAGAAGCCTTGCTTTCATCACCGGGCTTCTCGTCAAATGGCTTGGGAGTTGAAAACAGCTGTTTCCAGCCCGGCGAGCGAGTCACCTTGGCTTTGGCACTGAACAGGCCACCAGCAATGGTGACCTCCACTTTGGTGTCCTGATACAGATGATGGGGATAGAACTGCGCCAGATATTGACGAGCAATATGCTCGTAAAGGCGGGCTTCATCCCGGCTAAGTTTGGACAGGTCAGCTTTGCGATCGGTGGGCACGATAGCGTGGTGAGCATCCACTTTACTGTCATTCCAGGCTGCGGATTTAATGGAGAGGTCCGGCTTCTTTGCGCCCTGCACTAACCACTGAGCATTACTCAGCACCGCATCCACCACGCCGGGTGCGAGCTTTAACTGCGCTTTGGGCAAATGGCGGGAGTCAGATCTGGGGTAAGTGATCAGCTTGTGTCTTTCATACAGACTCTGACAGGTATCCAGCACCGCCTTCGCCGACAACCCAAAGCGCTTGGCGGCATCTATCTGCAGGGAGGACAAAGAGTAAGGCAATGGCGGGGCCTGGCGCTTGTCTTTTTGCTCAAGCTCTGTGACGTGGGCAGGTTGACCGGTAATCCGCTCGACCACATTGTCAGCCAGCCTTGGCGACAACACCCGGTCGTCCTCATCCATATATTTCTGACAGGCTTCACTGGGCTGCCAGCGGGCAGTAAAGCGTTCGCCACTTTGGGTCAGAAGATGGGCATCGACCTGATAAAAAGGTTTGGATTCAAAGGCTTCAATGATTTCATCCCGGCGCACCACCAGCCCCAGTAAAGGCGTCTGTACCCGGCCGACCGATAACACCCCCTGATACCCGACTTTGCGCCCCTGCAGCGTAAAAGCGCGGGTCATATTCATGCCATAGAGCCAATCTGCCCGACTGCGAGCCAGCGCCGAAGTCGACAGTGGCACAAATTCCCGGTTATCACGCTGTTGATTCAAGGCCCGCCTGACCGCCTGCGGGTTAAGGTCGCTGATAAGCAGGCGCTTGGCATTACTCAGCTTAGTCTGACTGACCTTGAGAAACGCCAGCACCTCATCCACCAACAGTTGTCCTTCCCTGTCCGGATCGCCCGCATGCACCAGCGTATCGGCCTGTTTCACCAACTTGCGCAGCACCGCCAGTTGGCTGCGGCTTGAAGATTTAGGGGTCAATTGCCACTGCTGCGGAATGATAGGCAGGTCGTCCATCTTCCAGGACTTATATTTGTCATCATAAGCATCGGGCGGGGCCTGCTCCAGCAGATGACCAATACACCAGGAAACCAGATCGCCATTACCAACCTCAATATAACCCTCGTGTTTTTTATGGGGTTTTGGCAGGACATCTGCAATAGCACGCCCCAGGCTGGGCTTCTCGGCGATATAAAGGATCATAGGCTGTGCACACTGATAAATACTGGATATGTTTACAGTATAATTTAGCCAAGGAAGAGATCACTGTAAACCCGCTGGCTCAGTTAATCACTCAGATAAGAGCTCAGATAAGCGCTGAAACCTCAGCTGATTGCCGGAATTTATACCGGCAATGCCATGCTTATATCACAGCAAGCGATGCCACTGACAAATGGCATAGACAAGTATGGCTTGATTGGGGTCTGCTGACCTTTGGTGATTATTTTTTGCAGCTGTTTTTGGGTTGTTTATCCAAGGCAGAGGCTTCGTTATTTAGCCAGCCTACATGAGAAACCGGTAACGTAGGAGAAAGGGGTCACAAACGCTGGACATAGGGTTGTGCTAAAAGCCGAAGCGTTGCTCCGGCTTGTATCAACAGCTTACATCTACTTGCCGCTTATGGATGACAGACGTTATGCAGTTCCAGATTGGTGCCCAGCTCCATATTGCGATTGGCTTTGGCATCATCGTTGCGCAGGACTGTCAGGTGATCAAGATAAGCCTGATCTACATCTTTGGTGATGTACTGACCATCGAATACCGAGGTCTCAAACTTCTTGATATCCGGGTTTTCCTGTTGCACGGCAGCAATCAGATCGGACAAATCCTGGAAGATAATGCCATCGGCACCGATGAGACGGGCAATTTCATCGCTGTCACGGCCATGGGCAATCAGCTCATTGGACGTCGGCATGTCGATGCCGTACACGTTAGGGAAGCGGATTTCCGGTGCCGCCGAGGCAAAATACACTTTGCGAGCACCGGCTTCGCGGGCCATTTCGATGATCTGCTGAGAGGTGGTTCCTCGCACAATGGAGTCGTCCACCAAGAGCACGTTCTTGCCCTTGAACTCGGCGTCAATGGCATTGAGCTTACGGCGCACCGACTTTTTCCGCTCCTGCTGACCGGGCATGATAAAGGTACGGCCAATATAGCGGTTCTTCACAAAGCCCTGACGATAAGGCAGTTCCATACAGCGGGCGATTTCCAACGCGATGTCGCAGGAAGTTTCAGGAATGGGAATGACCACATCGATATCATGGTCGTACCATTCCCGTTTGATCTTCTCACCCAGGCAGGTTCCCATATTCACCCGGGAAGCGTACACAGAGGCTTTATCTATGGTGGAGTCAGGGCGGGCGAAATACACATACTCAAAAATACAGGGCGCATGGCTTGGGTTCTGGGCACACTGACGGGTGAACAACTGTCCATCCAGGGTGATATACACAGCTTCGCCCGGCGCAACGTCACGCATCACTTCAAAGCCCACGGCATCCAGCGCCACGCTCTCAGAGGCCACCATATATTCAGTGCCCTGTGCGGTTTCATGCTTGCCCAGTACCAAAGGACGAATACCATAGGGATCGCGAAATGCCACCAGTCCCTGGCCGATAATTATGGCCACCACGGCGTAAGCGCCCCGGGCCATCTCATGCACCGCGGCTACCGCTTCAAACACATGATCTTCAGTCAGGTTACGGGCTCTGGTGTACTGCAGCTCATCAGCCAGCAGGTTCAGTAACACTTCAGAGTCAGAGGTGGTATTTACATGGCGGCGCTGCTCAGCCAAACGCTCCAACAAGGCGGTGGTGTTGGTAAGATTACCATTATGAGCAAGGGAAATACCGAAGGGAGAGTTAACGTAGAATGGCTGGGCTTCTGAAGAACTTGAGCTACCGGCGGTGGGATAACGAACATGACCTATGCCCGAATTCCCCTGCAGCCTTTGCATATGTTTGACCTCGAACACATCTTTCACCAGACCGTTGGCTTTGCGCAGCCGAAATGCGCCGCCGTCAATGGTGACTATGCCTGCAGCGTCCTGGCCGCGGTGCTGAAGCACTGTCAGTGCATCATAGATTGTCTGGTTAACCGATGAGCGGCCAACGATTCCGACGATACCACACATGGGAATAGTTCCTCACTGTAAGATGTTCTGATTATATGTTCTTTCTGGCCACCCGCCCATGCGGGGCATGAAGCGGTGTGGCAGTATTTTTTATATATTGGGTACAAAGCTTGAGGTATTTTCCAGATACTGGAAAAACCACTGGATAACCGCACCAAACTCAGGCAACAGCTCAGATTCCTTCCACCACTGGGTGTTGGGTGCGCCGGTAAAGGCATCCATAAAAAACAACAGGGCACTGACGATCAAAGCACCACGGATGGCACCGAACACCAGTCCCAAAATTCGATCCGTGCCGGACAGCCCTGTTTTGGAGACCAGTTGTCCGAGCAGATAGTTCACCAGCGCGCCGAGAATTAATGTTGTGACAAAGAGTATGGCTATTGCTACGCCGTTACGCACCATGTCATCCCCGATTTGGGTAAGATGCACGGCAAGATCCTGATAAAACTGACTGGCAATAAAGAAGGCAACAAACCAGACGACAAGAGACATGGCTTCTTTGGCGAAGCCGCGGACTAGGCTGATTAAGGCCGACAGTCCGATGATCCCAATAATGGCGTAATCAATCCAAACCATGAAAAATCGGTTTCCGAGGAAGAGTTTTTGACGGGCAGGATTCTAACAGAGACTGGCGCTCATCTCACCTCTGTCGGCAAAAATAATGCTAATTATCAATTCACTCTGGCGAACAGTGAGGCCTCTGTGAAGCGACCGCAAAGCCGCTGACAGGTAAGCGGATCCCACTGCACCTTCTTATCAAAGCCACCGGGCCTGCGGCAAATACGGTTCACTAGCCCTATCTCAAACCATACCCGCTCACGCCTTATCGCCTCTGCAAATTGAGGGCGTCTCAGTGCCTGCTCTCTTTGTTCGATGCGCTGGCTTAATCCTGGTATTGGCGACAAAAAGAGATCCAACAATCTTTAGGGTCTGTTGACCTTTCATGGTTGAATTTTGCTCGTTCTAGACGCGCTTTAATCGCGACGCAAGGTGCAATATTTCAGCTGGCTTACCCCATTGGCAAGCCCCAGCCTTTGGGCATATTGTGGGCTGCATACCGGCGTAATGGTCTCGCTCATCAGCGGTTCACAGTGCAGTTTGCCGCGAACCTTGTTGTCATAATAGATCGCCAAATCAATACCAAAACTGTTGAAATTGACATTGTCGTTGCCGGTCAACAAATTGAGCTGGATAGCCGGGTAACGGCGGCAGAAATCCGCCAGCCTCGGCACCAGCCAGCACTGTGCGATAGACGGACGGGAGTAAACGGTCAGCAGGCCGGATACCTCCTGATTTTTAATCTCCAGCACCTCCCGATTGAGCTCCTGCAGCGTTTCCCGCAATCGCTGGTACAACCGCTTGCCCTCTGGCGTCAATTCAATGCGCCGGTGAAACCGGCCAAAGAGTTTAAAGCCCAGTTCACTCTCCAATCCACCAATCCGGTGGCTGACCGCACTGGCGCTGACACACAACTCCTCAGCCGCCAGCGCAAACGATTGATGCCGGGCGGCTACTTCAAAGGTATGCAGTTTAGCCAATTGGTAGCTGGAGAGTAGACGGTTGCCGGTATAGCTATCGAGAACAGATGACATGATGAAGATCCAAAAAATCCCGCGTCACAGTCTACCCCAACAGCCTGTTGGGGCCTGGTTTCATCATCATAAACAAAATACCCATCACACTACAGGCAAACATTGCGATCGGCGCCACCAGCTTGCATCAATCCGGCTCATATGAACGGTAATTTATATCTTTTGTCAGTTGATCAAGGAAACGCTTGAATAGTGCCACTCACATTTTTCCCGGCGCTGATTAAGATCGTTGGTACTGATCATATGTACCGGGATGACCTTCAGAGAACAACCTATGGAATCACAAGTCTGGATAGTCTCTACCTTGCTGGCGAGTATTGCGCTTATTGTCGTTAGCATCGTCAAATGTAAACTGCACCCTTTCCTTGCCCTGCTGCTGGCCAGCTTCTTTGTCGGCGGCATGATGGGCATGTCACCACTGGATATGATTGCCGCCATGGAATCCGGTATTGGTGGCACCCTGAGCTTTTTGGCCATCGTCATCGGCCTTGGCACCATACTGGGTAAGATGATGGAGATCTCCGGTGCTGCCGAGCGTATCGGCCTGACGCTGCTGCGCTGCCGCTTCCTAAGCCCCGATGTCATCATGGTACTGGTGGGTCTTATCTGCGGTATCACTCTGTTCGTGGAAGTGGGCGTCGTACTGTTGATCCCGCTGGCATTCTCCATCGCCCGTAAAACCAATACTTCACTTTTGAAGCTGGCTATCCCTTTATGTACTGCCCTGATGGCCGTGCACTGCATTGTACCGCCTCATCCGGCCGCACTATATGTCACC
The DNA here is from genome assembly GCA_021462625.1 of Shewanella sp. Taxonomy (GTDB): domain Bacteria; phylum Pseudomonadota; class Gammaproteobacteria; order Enterobacterales; family Shewanellaceae; genus Shewanella. Next base: position 13,278 of record JAJNAU010000046.1, on the reverse strand, counting down.
AACGCCCTGGGTGCCGATGTCGGCTCGGTGATCCTCTGGGGCCTTATTGTTGGTCTGACCGCATCGCTTATCGGTGGTCCGCTGTACCTGAAGTTGATTGGCCACAAGCTGCCGTTTCTGACCGTGCCAGCTGAGTTCAACTCGGTCAGTGCCCGTGATGAATCTGAGCTTCCCGCCCTTGGCACCACTTTGTTTACCATTTTACTGCCTATCGGCCTGATGCTGGCCAAAACGCTGGCTGAACTTTATATGGCGCCCGGCAGCAGCTTATACACAGCGCTGGAATTTGTTGGTAACCCAATTACGGCTATGTTTATTGCTGCCTTCTCTGCCTATTACCTGCTGGGTCTACGCAACAATATGACCATGAGCAACCTGCTGACCAAAACAGAGGATTGCTTCTCATCCATCGCTAATATTCTGCTCATCATCGGTGCCGGTGGCGCATTCAACGGTGTGCTCAGTGGCAGTGGCATGGGCGATGCCCTGGCGCAAATCCTGGCGGGTCTTGAAATGCACCCCATTTTGCTGGCTTGGCTGGTCGCCATCATTCTGCATGCCGCCGTGGGCAGCGCTACCGTTGCCATGATGGGCGCTACCGCCATCGTCTCGCCCATGCTGGTGCTGTATCCGGATATCAGCCCGGTGATCATCACCCTGGCCATCGGCTCAGGAGCCATTGGCTGCACCATAGTGACCGACTCCCTATTCTGGCTGGTGAAGCAGTACACAGGCGCCACCCTTAAGCAGACTTTTATGTACTACACCACAGCCACTTTTATCGCCTCTCTGGTGGCGCTGGCCGCAACCTTTGCTCTGTCCACTGTACTGTAATTGTCCTGAATCCAATTTTCGAGAACACTGATATGATGAATACTGACGTTATCAATACCGATACCCTGATTAGCCAATTCCCACTGATTGATGACCTGGTAAAACTCAAGGAAGTCACCTGGTTTAACCCCAACATCTCTGATCTTGAGACCGCCCTGCCCTATGTCGGCCTTAATGCCGATGACGTGGCCGACGCCAGTGCCCGGCTTAAGCGCTTTGCGCCCTTTATCGTCAAAGCCTTTCCGGAAACCGCTGTCAGCGGCGGCATTCTGGAGTCGGAATTTATCGCCATCGAGGCCATGCAGCAGGCGCTCAGCGCCCACTATAGCGCCCCGATTGCAGGTAAGTTGCTGCTGAAAAAAGACAGCCACCTGCCCATTTCCGGCTCCATCAAGGCCCGCGGCGGCATCTATGAAGTGCTGGCCCATGCCGAAAAACTGGCTATCCAAGCCGGACTGCTGAGCCTGGAAGACGACTATGGCAAGCTGTACAGCGATGAGTTTCGCGCCTTCTTCAGCCAGTACAGTATCGCCGTGGGATCAACCGGCAATCTGGGCATGTCCATCGGCATCATGAGTGCCAAACTGGGCTTTAAGGTGCATGTCCACATGTCTGCCGATGCCCGTCAGTGGAAGAAAGATCGCCTGCGCAGCCATGGTGTAACAGTCCATGAGTACCAGCAGGATTACGGCATTGCCGTGGAAGAGGGCCGCAAAGCCGCCGAGTCAGACCCAAGCTGCTTCTTTATCGACGATGAAAACTCCCGCACCCTGTTTTTGGGCTATGCCGTGGCCGGTGAGCGTCTTAAGACCCAATTTATGGACGCAGGCATTAAGGTGGATGCCGAGCATCCACTGTTTGTTTACCTGCCCTGTGGCGTGGGTGGCGGCCCAGGCGGTGTGGCCTTTGGTCTGAAACTGGCCTTTGGCGAGCATGTGCACTGCCTGTTTGCCGAGCCAACCCACTCTCCCTGCATGATATTGGGCGTGCATACCGGGCTGCACGATAATATTGCGGTGCAGGATCTGGGCATAGATAACATCACTGCCGCCGACGGTCTGGCAGTGGGCCGCGCCTCGGGATTTGTCGGCCGCGCGATGGAACGTTTGATCGACGGCTACTACACCTTAAGCGATCAACACATGTACGATCTACTGGGGCTGCTGGATAAAACGGAAGGCATCCGCCTGGAGCCCTCTGCGCTGGCGGGCATGGCAGGGCCGGTTCGGGTATCGAACGACGCTGAGTACCTGACGCGCATGCAGTTGGGTGCCTGTATGCCACAGGCCACTCATCTGGTGTGGGCGACCGGTGGCGGCATGGTTCCGGCTGATGAAATGGCCAACTACCTGGCCAAAGGACGTCTGTAATCCGTATCGCCCCGTCTGCCCGGACCGGAACATTCACTGAAACTGTGAACCGGCGCCGGGCAAAAAAAGGCTTGAAATCCATAAAAATCAGTGTATATTCACGAGAATTTTGTCTGAAGCACCTTCAACTTATGGTATTTGCTATCTCATACAAACCTGCAGCTTACCGCCGCACCGCCGGTGGATTCGGGTATTTGCTTCAGTCAGTGAATATAAAAGCCTCCCTGCTCGGAGGCTTTTTTTTGGGTCAAAGAACAAAGGATAAGAACTATGCCTAATCCGCTCTACAGCAAGCACATACTGTCGATTCCTGAACTTTCACGGGAAGAGCTGGAACTGGTAGTGGCGACCGCCGGCCAAATCAAAGCCGAGCCCAGACCCACTCTGCTGCAACATAAGGTGATCGCCAGTTGTTTCTTCGAGGCGTCAACCCGTACCCGCCTGTCTTTTGAGACCGCTATACAACGTCTGGGTGGCCGGGTAATTGGCTTTCCCGATGACGGCAATACCTCAGCTGGCAAAAAAGGTGAAACCCTCGCGGACTCAGTACGGGTAGTCTCCTCCTATGTCGATGCCTTTGTGATGCGTCATCCCCGTGAAGGCGCAGCTCGTCTGGCCTCTGAGTTTTCCGGCGGTGTGCCGGTGATCAACGGCGGTGACGGTGCCAACCAGCACCCCTCGCAGACACTGCTGGATCTGTTCACCATCTATGAAACCCAGGGGCGTCTGGACAATCTGCATATCGCCATGGTGGGCGACCTCAAATATGGCCGCACCGTGCACTCGCTGACCCAGGCTCTGACCAAATTCAACAACAACCGCTTCTACTTTATCGCCCCGGATGTGCTGGCCATGCCTGACTATATTCTGGAGCAGGTAAAAGAAGCTGGCATGGAGTACAGTATCCACGCCAGCATGGAAGAAGTGATACAGGAGCTGGATATCCTGTACATGACTCGAGTACAGAAAGAGCGTTTCGATGAGTCTGAGTACGCCCACATCAAATCAGCCTATATCCTGTCCAGCCAAACGCTGGAAGGCGCCAAAGACAACCTCAAGGTACTGCACCCGTTACCAAGAGTGGACGAGATCACCGTTGATGTGGATGCCACCCCCTACGCCTACTACTTTCAGCAGGCAGAAAACGGCGTATACGCCCGTCAGGCATTGCTGGCCCTGGTACTGAACGAAGAGATTTAAGGAAGCGATAACCATGACCAAAGACAACCACCTGCAAGTAGAAGCCATTAAAAACGGGACTGTTATCGACCATATTCCTGCCAATATCGGCTTCAAGGTGCTCAAGCTGTTCAAACTGGATGACACCGCAGAGCGGGTCACCATTGGCCTGAACCTACCCTCTTCTGCTCTGGGCAAGAAAGATCTGATCAAGATTGAAAACGTGATGTTCAATGAGGCTCAGGCTCAACGTCTGGCCCTGCTGTCCCCTCAGGCGACTGTCAACAAGATTGAAAACTACCGGGTCGTCGCCAAGCTGCCGGTCACCCTGCCCAGTGACATCAAAGGGGTATTTGGCTGCGCCAACACCAACTGTATTACCCATGTAGAATCTGCCGTGGAAAGCCACTTCGCCGTATCTGTAAAAGACGGTGACATCCAGCTCAGGTGCAAATACTGTGAGAAAGTGTTCTCCCGGGAAGTGATGACCGAGCGGGATTAAATCCTCGACTCGCGTCCAGATGATTAAGCCAGTCCGTCGTGACTGGCTTAATTATGCCCGCCTTGTCGACCTGGCGCTCACCGCAAGAGCGCCCTACACCTGTTGCACTGAATAAGCCTTAATCGCTCAAAATAACAAGGCAGGCAATATACAGCCAGGATCCAACCTCAACTTTGGCGCTTATCGGTAATATTCACGAACCACTCACAGTTGCACTCAGTGCCCCGGGAGTTCCCCGTCAACGAACAAACACCTGTAATACCAATCCGCATAGGAGGTTAGTCACTCAGCGAGAATTTAAAGGTGTGAAGACAATCAGAGCAATCGAAGGTCTATCGGGATAAATCAAGAGTGCTCTGGGCAGTATGCACGCCTTTAAAAGTCGCCCTACGGGAGCCTGTCAGCCACACGATTACGGCACCAAATTGTTTAGCCAGAGAACCACTATGCCGTCACCAATTTCGCTTGTACTCGAATGGCTGACATGGCTCTGATGAGATCAATCTTCTATGCGGATTGGTATAATGCTTGTTTGCCATCATCAAAGCAGCGTTGGCGCAGCATAACAGGTATAATCCGCCCTGAGTCTAATGACAGAGACAAAGCTATGAGCCAACAGGCCAACAACCCACTGCATGGTATTAAACTGGAAACCTTATTGACCGAGCTGGTAGAGATTTTGGGATGGGAAGAGTTGGGCAGTCGTATTGATATTCGCTGCTTCACCCATGATCCAAGCATTAAATCCAGCCTTAAATTCCTGCGCAAGCAGCAATGGGCAAGAGACAAAGTAGAAGCCCTCTACTTGGATCATAAGGGTATTAAAGTCAGGAACAAACCCGTCAGCGCCAAACCTCGCCCTGCAGTCAAACTGACCGCGCAGAAAACCGCAGCCAAAGGCCCGGGATTAACTTCAGGGGTAAATGCGCACATTTGGGGAAAATAGTGGCAACCAAAGAGGGCTCATCATAAAAAATCAGCCATGCATAATCGCTGGCTGATGGATGAGTCGGTTAAGGCCTAAAAACCTCAAAACTTGGAGGAACCAGGCCAAGAAAGCCTGGTTATCTCTATGATCTTTGCCACCTAACCGCACCAGAATATCTGTCCCTCGCACATTGGATTTAACCACATGGGCTATAGGTTTCAGCACTCAGTCACCGGTACTGTGATCATGTCTGTCATTGAACTCTTTGAAATTATCCAAATCCAGCAGAATTAAAGCCATCGCTGACTTGCGGATCATCGCGGCAAGGTAGGCATTTTCAGCCTTGTTCAGCTCTGTCCTCCGGCAGGGCGCATCATGAGTGATAACTCAGCTATTGGTTTAAATCAGCGGAACTATCTGCTATTGCGTTGGTGAATATTTCACCGCCCGAATGAAAATCAACCTCCCCACAACCTGCATACCAAAGCCAGTAACCAAGTAACCTTGTCACCGGGTGTAACCCTTGGGTATGATGTGGCCAGATTTTCAATCAAACAGCAAAAACAATGATTAATAAGAAGCAAAGTGTCACCCTGCTCGGCGCTGCCCTGTTATCAGTTTCTCTCAGTGCTTGCAGCGTATTTGACTGGCTGGTTTATAAGCCGGATATACCACAGGGCAACTATATGGAACCTCAGCAGGTTGAAAAATTGCGCATTAACATGACCAAAGCCCAGGCGGAATACATTCTGGGACGTCCTGTACTGCGCGACAGTTTTGCTGACAACACCTGGTACTACGTATATCACTTCAAGAGTGGCCGCGACGCCAGCATCACTCACAAGGAGCTGGTACTGCACTTTGATGATGACAAGCTGGTCAAGGTCGATGGTGATTATGAACTGAGTCCTGAATTCACGACACCACTCGAGCAGAGCAGCCTGCCTGGGACTTCTGCTGAGTCCCCTGCTGAACCACTGCTACCGGCACAGCGGGGAGACGCCAAGCCGTTGGTCGAAGAGGAAAAACCACTATCCCAGCAGCAGCTGAAAGACGAAAAATAATTCCACCAATACGATCCGCCCTGTTGTTGCAAGCACAAATGTCCAATAACGGGGTTGGTCTGCGCTAAGGAAGGTAAACAAGTCCTCGCACCGCTCTGGCTTACGGGCAAATTCGAGCTCAAGGTATTCAGCTGCAGCAAGACGAGTTGCCTTTCAAAGCACAATACCACAGCAATCGTGTTTGCCCTAAAGCCCCGAAGGGCGAGGCTGACAGCCCTATCTGCTTGGTTGCCGCTCTCGCTATGGACTCAGGCCATTAACGTCGAGCTGCGTCGCGCATCTAGGGGCCGTTATCACTGGCAGAGCACGCACGGGACTTATTCGCACCCTCCCTAAGGTATTCGGAGTCTCTGTTGGGAGGCTCTGGCACCGCTCCACGATGAATTCCGCACCGGATTATTTTCAAAAAACCTAAAGATTTGTTTGCACCTTTCTTGGTGCCCAGTAATCAGGCACGGCCTCCGGTGATCTTATTGGCTCGCCCCTCCTCTTTCGCCTTTTCAGCACGCTTGCGTCGCACGTCTTTAGGATCGGCAATCAGGGGGCGATAGATTTCCACCCGCATACCAGGCTCCAGCACGTCATCATGCTCAACAGCCCGACTGAAAGTCCCCAGTTTAACCTTATCCAGATCAATCTCAGGAAAAAACTCAGCCATGCGACTGCGCCTGGCGGCCTCGATAAATGTGGTACCTGGTGCCACATTTATCGGAATAACCTTTTGTTTTTGTGCGGTGGCATAAACGACATCCACTGCAAATCTATCAGCTTCATTTGGCATAAATCACCTTCGCCCTGTCTGTAAATGCGCTGACCATAGATCCCACCAACTCCTGAAATACTTTACCAAAGGCGATGGCCACCAACGCGCTGGAAAACTCAAAGTCCAGCTCAAACTCCACCTTGCAGGCCTCGTCTGTCAGTTCACTGAACAGCCACTGCCCCCTGAGATATTTGAATGGACCATTCTCAAGATTCAGTTCAATACGTTTACCCGGGATCAATTGGTTACGGGTTGTGAATGTCTTGGCGATGCCCGCTTTGCAGACATCAACCGAAGCCAACATAGTGCTGCCATCAAAGGCCAACACTTTGCCGCCCACACAGCCAGGCAAAAATTCCTTATAAGACTCTACATCATTGACCAGATCATACATCTGGCGGGCGCTGAAACGCACCAATACACTTCGACTGATTTTCGGCATCTGTTCACCGTGGAAGGCCTGATTTAGCAGAGTTTGATTTCAATATGTCAGCCCGTAATGAATACCGATTCAGCAACTTGCAGCGGAGGCACCCGGCAAACCACAAGCAGAATCAAAATCTCTGACACGCTGTTTACCCATTAGGCGTTATCCTCAGTAACAGAGCATAACTGCCGAATAGCGGACGCATTCTATCATCTGAGCGGTAAAACGCACCCGCACCCGCAAGCGGAATCTGCAGTGTGTTGAAAAAACCAGCATAGATGCAAAACAGTCGCAAAAAGTACTCATCAGACAATTCCAAATTCCCCTTGCCTGCGTATAATAGCCCACCTATGGCTAAGAAAAATCCCAAAAAATCCGCAAAAAACACTACGGCGACCATCGCCCGCAACAAACGGGCGACCTTCGAGTATCGATTCGAAGAGAAAGTCGAAGCGGGCCTGTCCCTGATGGGGTGGGAAGTAAAATCCATTCGGGCCGGTAAAGTGAACCTGTCTGAAAGCTTTGTCATGATCAAAAATGGCGAAGCCCATATGTATAACTGCAACATTGTACCTTTAAGCGCCGCCTCTTCCCATGTGGTCGCCGACCCTACCCGTCCGCGCAAACTGCTGCTTAACCGCCGTGAGCTGGATCGTCTGGCCGGTTTGGTAGACCGTCAGGGCTATGCACTGGTCGCGATATCCATGTACTGGGGCAAAGGTTCCTGGGTAAAACTGGAAGTCGGTCTGGGTAAAGGTAAAAAAGATCACGACAAGCGTGCTGATACCAAAGAGCGCGAGTGGGCCATTGAAAAAGCCCGGGTGATGAAGAACAAATAACTGCACAAATATCGGGCAGTTGGTCAAGGCAGATGTAAATCTTGCTTGAGTAATACAAAAACAAAGTATTACAATGACAGGACTAACGGGGGCGATTCAGGATTCGACAGGGTTCGCGAAACTCCGGGAGCATGCCGAGGGGCGGTTGGCCTCGTAAAAAGCCGCACAGTTATAGTTGCAAACGACGATAACTACGCTCTGGCTGCTTAATTAGCGCCAGCCATCTACCACACGCTTCGCACATGGGCCGTGGATATGATGGTCACCCTACATAGTGCTAGCGAGGGAACCTTGTTCGGGGGTGAACCGCGAAACAGTACCGGGCTCACCGTAAGTAATCCTGTCTTTCGGAGTGCAAACGGTTAAATAAAAGAGAGACTAAGCATGTAGCGCCTTGAGCGTAGGTGCCTTGGACGCGGGTTCAAATCCCGCCGCCTCCACCACCTTAAATAACTAAGACGTCCACGGACGTCTTTTTTATTGCCTTTTAAAACTACAAATCAAAGACTTACCTTCCATTGACATCTATTAACATCCAATAACAGCCAAGCACTCTTGTATTCCAAGTGGTATTCCAAGCTCAGTCTGGCTATTATTTGGAATACCAAATTTGCCATGGAGCCAGCCTATGTGTGCCAAAGCTACCCGCCTGAGTGACAAGCAAGTCAAATCAGTCAAAGCTGGTGAGAAGGACAAAGTCCTGTCCGATGGCGATGGACTGCAGCTTAGAGTCAGAGCCAACGGTTCAAAACTTTGGAATTTTAACTATCGCCACCCCAGTACCAAGGCACGGATTAACATGGGACTGGGAACTTATCCTGAGATATCGCTGGCGCAAGCCAGACAGATGACGTTTGATAGTAGAGCTCTTGTTGCTCAAGGGATAGATCCCAAAGAGCATAGGAATCAAAAGCTCGAACAAGAACAGAGTATCAATGAAGATACATTATTCAATGTCGCATCCCAGTGGTTCGAGGTTAAAAAGCACACTGTCACAGCTGATTATGCCGACGACATCTGGCGTTCTTTCGAACGCCACATTTTTCCTAAATTAAGAGATGCGCCAATCTCTAAACTCACCGCTCCCATGATCATTGAGCTCTTCCGGCCAATAGAAGCTTCTGGCAGCTTGGAGACGGTAAAGAGATTAACTCAGCGCCTCAATGAAGTCATGATATTCGCCATCAACTGTGGACTCGTCCGCTCTAATCCTCTTGCAGGCATAAAAGCTGGCTTTAAAAAGCCAGTAAAGAAAAGTATGGCGACCTTGAAGCCATATGAGCTACCAGAGCTAATGCGTACATTGGCCAATGCTTCAATTAAGCGCACAACTAGATGTCTAATTGAATGGCAATTACACACCATGACCAGGCCATCTGAAGCCGCCACCGCCAGATGGGATGAGTTTGATTTGGAAGCAAAAGTCTGGACCATTCCGGCTGGAAAAATGAAAAAAAGGCGGACACACACAGTTCCCTTAACTGAACAGATGCTTGGCATATTGGAGGCAATGAAACCCATTAGTGGCCACAGACCCTATGTGTTTCCCTCAGATCGTGAGCCGATGAAACATTGCAACACTCAGACAGCCAATATGGCTTTAAAAAGAATGGGATTTGCAAATAGGCTCGTCAGCCATGGACTTCGCTCCTTAGCAAGCACAACGCTTAATGAAAAAGGTTTTGAGCCTGATTTGATTGAATCAGCATTAGCCCACGTGGATAGTAACCAAGTTAGAAGTGCTTATAACAGAACTGATTTTCTGGAGCGACGACGCCCCATGATGGAATGGTGGAGCAAGCATATTGAGCAGGCCTCCCAGGGCAATTTATCTGTAGCCTTCCTGAGATCAGGATAAACGAGAACGCCATGGCATATTAGCGCTGGCCTTAAAAGGCCAGCGCTAATATGCAGTATTGATTGCTTTAGTTCACCAAACCCATATCGACCGTCACACTAATTGGTTATAGATCCATCCCTGCACCATTATGCTTTAACCAAGCAACGTGCTTACGGTAATCAGGTACAATTTTATCCACTAGATTCCAAAAGTTACCATTGTGGTTGCGCTCAAGACGGTGAGCCAATTCATGAACCACGATATAATCCAAAACAGCGAGAGGTGCCATCAGGCAGCGCCAATGAAAGTTTAAGTCGCCTTTCGGAGAGCATGAAGCCCAGTGGTGCTGAAGCTCCATAACGCGGATTGCACGATAATCCACCCCTAGCTTTGGGGCGAAGTGCTCTACTCGTTTACTAATACGAGATAACCCTTTAGTGCGATAGAAGTGTTTGAATAGCTCACTACCATATTCCGCTTTATCACGGCGCATCAGGAAGTAACCATTTTTCAGGATCAAGTCTTCTTTCTGCTCATCCACCAGCTTTAAGCGATAATTGCAGCCCAGGTAGGGGAAGCCTTCACCGCTCACAAATTCACGTTCAATCTTTGTACGATTAAGGTCTTCCCATTCAGCTATATTTCGATAAATCCAGCTTCGTTTTTCCTCAACGATGCTCTCTACTTTTTCAATATCGTAGCTTTCAGGCGCAAGCACAGTAACACTCCCATCCCGTTCGATAAGAATGCTGGTGGTCTTTCGCTTGCTTTGTTTCAAGCTGTATTTGATATCTTTGTATTGCATGTTAGTGCAGCTGCTCTTTTTTCATTTTTTTCGTTCTTCAACGGCTTCCTCAAGTTCCTTTTGCGATCTCACTTCAAAAGCATTGTAAGTTGGTTCAATACGCTCCCTCTCTACTCGGCTCTTCTCCATCGCTCCAGGTAGCATTTGAGGAAGTTCTGCAACTCTTTTTAGCAGCTGTTTAAAAGCTGCAACTGCAATATATCCAATTATTCCCTGTGCAACAGATACTTGCATGAATGCTACAAGATCAAAATCTTGGCTCCCTCTTCTAGTCTGTTTGAGAGCAATGAGAGGGGCTCCAAGTCCATCAACAGTTAATTCGTCTTGTAACGCTGAAACAATGTCTGAAAGAGCTTCTTGAGAGAGTGCTGATATTAGGTCGTATTCAGTTTTTACTTCATAAGGCATTCTACTGTCTGATGAGGGAGCTTCCGGCGCATTGGGAACGTCAATGTCAGTTCTAACAGTCACAGAGGCCACCCGGATAAACTGTTCGTACTGCTCTAGTTCGCTTGCTAAATAGAGCTCCGCGCCACATACCGAATATTTCAGCATATCCAGTATTCTTCGATCGTCTTCCTCTGTACCTGTTATCTTTAGCTCTTTGATAGCGTCAATGAGCCTTTCAATTTTGATGGTCAGCTCATGATCAGACAAAAGCATTTGCTCCCGTCTACGCGCCAGGGCTACCACCTC
>JAJNAU010000046.1:0-2021 GCA_021462625.1 Shewanella sp. | reverse complement strand
AATTGCGGTACTTTACTGAGAATAAAGCGTTTTTTGATACGTCCTCTCAGCTCAGACACTAAGTCCTCACGCTCCCAGAAGTCTAGGCTACTGATATTCTCGCCTAGCTCTTCCATAATGGCGTCGACACAGGCTTTCACCTTGTCCAGAGGCTTAACAGGCTCGCCATCTGGGAAGGCAATGCTGACAATCAGATCAAAGAATGGGTCGGAGATTTGAGCGTTAGGGCCGCGTCCCGCGTCGATTTCATCTCGTAAAGCACTCAGCTCTAGGATCATCTTTTCCCAGTTGCCAGAGTGCTTTTTGATAATCTCATCCAGCTTCTCACTCATTTTTTTGTGGAATACTGGGTCATCATCCGCATTGACTTTGCAGTGCTTACGAATGGCGTGTTCCATCTCACTCGCTTGCGCTTGTAAATCCGGCTCTTTACCCATGTGCGCCATAAACGCATCACTGAACAGGTCAATCGGCTTAATTTTAGGGTTGATGCCCAGGCTGATCAGATGCTCGTTCACAAGGTCGCGAATTTTTGCGCCCACGCCTTGGAAGCTCATGCTGTCATCCTGGTAACGCTGGCGTGCTTTCGCTTGAATGTGCACAAACTGGTACATCGGCGTTTTATAAGGGTCCGCCAAGGAGTTGGGCATAATGATGTCCATGCTTTGGAGGAACTTCTTCAAGAACACATTGAAACTGTCACGCTGGCGAGGATCTTCTAAAACAGCAATCGCTTGCAGCTGAACTTGATAGTGCTCATCGACACTAAGCTTCTGGTTCACAAACGCTTCAATGTTGTGGACCTTGAGCTCGGTAAACAGCTGAAGCAATCGGCGATACCGACTTTCCAAAACCGGCACTTCGCTATCAATGTTTTGCAAGCTTTCCAGAATGTCATCTTGGTCATCCTGCGAGTACATTGACAGCGCCTCTCTCAGGTGATGAGCCAGACCGATATAATCGACGATATAACCGCGCTTTTTCTCCTTCGCGGTACGGTTTACACGGGCAATGGTTTGCAGCAAGTTATGCTCTCGCAGCTTTTTATCGAGGTACATCACCTGCTCAATGGGCGCATCGAAGCCCGTTAACAGCATGTCGCAGACAATCAAGAAAGCAACGCCAGTATTGGGCTTGCTGTGATCAAACTTCTTCTTGAAGCTCTCGACGGCTTTTAGCTCTTTGGCTTGCTTTCTGGCATAGGTGAAAGACGCGGCTTCATTGGTGTCATCACTGGAGATCACGACCGCCGTTTTCAAAAACTCAAGGCGTTCAAGCCAGTCTTTATCAATACATTGCTCTGGCTGCTTTTTGTATCGCTCGATTTCTTTCGCCAGCGCTTTTTCAATGTAGGTTTGGTAATGAATAGCCGCTTGCTTAGAAGAGCACACCACCTGGGCTTTAAAGCCTGCTGGTAAAATCTGCCGCAAGTAGTGCTTTACTAGGTCCTCAGCAATTTCTTCAATGCGCTTTTCTGCCTCAAGAATATCCCCTTCCGCACCGTATTTTTTACGGATCTCTCTGAGCTCTTCTTCTGTTCTGTCCGCAAAGAGATCTTCAAACTTGGTATCAAACCCCGCTTTATCGTAAATCGCACTGTCAGCGGTTTTACCTTCGTAGAGAATTTTTAACGTCGCTCCATCATCGACGGCATCCTGAAGCTTGTATTTGTCGATATAGGCTTTTTCTTGGCTGACGCCAAAACGCTTCCAGGTTGGGTAAGTGTGGTGCTCCGCAATAAGCGGCGTTCCCGTGAATGCCACTCGGGTAGATTTTGGGAAAGCATCAAACAGATTGTCTGAAAGGCTTGGGCGGTCTTTACCGCCTCGCTGGGTACGGTGCGCTTCATCCACCAAGATCAGCACTTTTTCACCGGAATTAATCACGCCGAAAGGTCGATGCATAACAATTTCAGCGTCAAAGTCAGCTTCCAGCTCTTCAATACGCTCTACATCGCCCGCTTCTTTTGCCTCTGCGAGGTGCTTAGATAACAGCTTACGAACAGAGTCCGGCAGGAAGCT
>JAJNAU010000045.1 GCA_021462625.1 Shewanella sp. | reverse complement strand
GGTGTACTTTAGCAAGCAAAGGTTCGCTGTATGACTTGGATTGTTCACTTAATAAATCAGTTTATTTGTCCAACCAATGGGATCCAGCTCTGGTCAACAGACCCTAGGTTTATTGTGTGCTATCCACAGCCCCAGCTTGTCAGTGACAAAGTCTTTATTATTGTTCATCCGGAACCGTAGCGACCACCTCGCCGGTATTGGAATCGTAGTTGATATACATATTAGGGTTTCCTTCCAAGGTAAAGCGGCACTTACCCGTTTGTAAATAGGATGCCTTGTACTGTGCTCCGGTGGTGGAAGTCACGGTAGGCTCACCTGCAGAAAACAGAATACGCCATACTGACATACAGTCCTGCACATTATTCAATGAAGGTTCGCTATCACTAGGATTAGCGAGGTAATGCTCTGCTGGCCAACCTTTGCCATTGATATCGACTGTACCGGACCTATCCGGATTATCGGAAAAAACTGGCGCATCGTCAATTCCCCCCGGAGGCGCACCTTTGGCCACCCAAGCTGCATGGACTAAATTGACCCCGGATTTAAAAGCCCCAGCGGTAGCCTTGACCTTTGCTGAGCGCGCAGAATCTCCCAAATTCACAAACCTGGGGACTGCTGCAACCGCGAGTACCCCCAGAATAATGATGACCACGACAAGCTCAATTAAGGTAAACCCCTGATGGCGGGCGCGACTTAACCTGTTTTTAATGGGCATGTGTTGAACCTCATGTTGCTTGATTATTAGGGAAGCTGGGAATAAGTCCCGTGCGTGCTCTGCGAGGACTTGTTCCCGCCTTCCTTAGTCTAGTCTAAAGAGCTGAAAAAAGTGGAAGAAGTGCCAGCGAGCTAAGATGGTGCGCTAAAATGATGAGCTAAGGGCAAAAAGTACAAAGAAAACTGACGCTTGGATAGCGGCAGCTTGAATATACCAGACTAAGGCTTCTGTTCGGTGGTAATTAGTGGTTGCGCGCCACTGCAAGTATGGTCATTGCGGATATACTCCTGATAGCAAAGCGCCGCATTAGAAATGCGGCGTTTTGCTCTTTATAGGTCTGATTAGACCTGCCAATCAATTGGTGTTTCGCCTCTGGCGCTCAGAAGATCATTGACTTTAGAGAAGTGACCACAGCCGAAGAAACCACGGTAAGCCGACAAAGGTGAAGGATGTGGGCCACTAATCACCTGGTGCTGGGGCGCAGTAATCACTTTGCCCTTGTTGATGGCATGACTGCCCCAGAGCACAAAGATAATTGGCTGAGTTTGTTCATTCAGCAGCTTCATTGCCTCAGTGGTAAAGGTTTCCCAACCGGATTTTGCATGGGAGTGAGCCTTTCCCTGCTCGACTGTCAACACGGTATTGAGCATCAAAATCCCCTGCTTTGCCCAGGATCCCAGATACCCATGGTCAGGAATATTGAAGCCAGCAATATCTGTCGCCAACTCTTTATACATGTTCACCAGAGAGGGTGGCGTTTTGATTCCCGGCTTAACCGAAAAGCACAGGCCATGAGCCTGCCCGGGACCATGGTATGGGTCCTGCCCGAGGATCACCACCTTAACCTTATTCACAGGAGTTAACTCAAAAGCGCTGTAGACTTCCTCTGCGGGCGGAAATACCACCTTCCCTGATGCGCGCTCTGCCTCAACAAAAGCCTGCAGCGACTTAAAGTAATCCTGTGATTGCTGGGATTTAATAAAATCCGGCCAGCTGGCGGGCAAATTCATCACAATTTCCTGGGGCTATAAAATCGGCCACAAGAATAAAACGCCCGGTTTCCGGTAGCAAGCAGCAGCTGAATTTTTACACATGCTTGAACCCTGCTCTGTACAACTTTCAGGGAGGGTGCGAACAAGCCCTCGCACCTTCCTTAGCCTGATTAAGCTGATGGTGTTCATCATTATTCTTGGCGTTTTGGCTGTCGCCTTGGCCCCAAGATGCTAAACCAGCAGGACAGAACGAGCCTGCCGATTAGATGGCCCACTTTGGTGATATCGGCGACGACGGAGTGAGCAGCCAAAATGCCCTTATGAATTGCGTGCAGATCCAAGATCCGCCATCCGCTACAATGCCATAGCGGGTCAAAGTCAGCGCTGATACCGCTCTGGGCTCATGAACAACCCTCAGCCCAGCCACATCAGAAGTAAAGCGGTATATCGGCGCTTCGGTTCAACCGCTCTGGGCGATAGTGCCAGACATTGTCGATCAAATCCTCATTCATACAGCAGCGCGGTGTGCCATTCGCCGCTATTCTGCCCTGACTCAATACCACCAGCTCATCACAGTACTGACAGGCCTGATTCAAATCATGCAGCACACTGATTATGGTGTACTCCTGCCCGCTGGCCAGCTGGCGCAGCAGCGACAGTACCCTGTGCTGCTGCGCCAAATCCAGGGCTGAGGTGGGCTCATCCAAAAGCAGCACTGGCGGCTTCTGGCTTTGGGCCAACTGTACCAATACCCGGGCAAGATGCAGCCTTTGTTTTTCACCACCAGAGAGTTCCGGGTACAGGCTGTCACTCAAATGCGTAATATCCAGCCGCTCCAGCCAGTACTCCACCAGCACATCTCCCTGACGTTGGTTCAGGGTTAATGGATAAAGCCCAAACGCGACCACATCTTTGGCCTTAAAGGCAAATCCCAGCCCGGAGTGCTGGGGCAGGACTGCAAGCTCTTTAGCCAGCTTCATCTGAGGCCAGTCTGACAGGGCTTTTCCCCTTAACTCTATCCGGCCCGTGTCGGGTTTATAATCCTGACTCAGACACTTAAGCAAACTGGATTTACCGGCACCATTGGGGCCAAGCAGAGCTGTAAACTTACCCGGCATCAGCTCAAGGTTAATGTCAGACAATATTTGTTTGCCGCCACGGCTGAGGCTCAGGCCGGACAGAGACAATACGCTTTCCATTTAATGCTTCTCCCAAAAAACATAGATCTGACTGACTTAAAACAGTCGCTGGCGCTGCTTGAGCAGCAAATAGATAAAGAAAGGAGCGCCAAGCAGAGCCGTCAGCAGACCCACAGGCACTTCGGATGGCGGCATCAAGGTTCTGGCCCCGACATCGGCAATCAACAGCAGAGCTGCGCCAAGCAGCCCACTTAATGGCAACAGTAGCCTGTGGTCGGGTCCGACCATCAGACGCACAATATGAGGCACCACCAGACCGATAAAGCCGATAATGCCGGTACCGGCTACAGCAATTCCCACCCCCAGGGCACACAGCAAGATCATCCGGTACTTCAGCCGCTCCACATCCACACCAAGATGACGGGCCTCAGCCTCCCCCAGTAACAGCGCATTCAAGGTCTTGGCGGCGCGATTAAACTGCCAGGAAATAACCATCAGAGCTGCCAGAGACAGCCAGACGAAATGCCATTTAGCCCCGGCAATAGAGCCCATCTGCCAAAGGCTTAAGTCCCTCAGCGCCATATCATTGGCGATATAGGTCAGCACGCCTATGCCGGCGCCAAACAGGGCCGCGACCGCCACCCCGGCCAGCAGTAACATCACCACAGAGGTGCCGCTGGCACTGGTCGCCACCCGGTAAACCAGCAAGGTGGTCGCCAACCCGCCCAAAAAGGCCCCCAGCGCCACGGCATAGTCAGGAGCTCCCGCAAACAGCACAATAAAAATTGCCGCCCCAAAAGCTGCACCAGCAGATACTCCGATAATACCCGGGTCCGCCAGAGGATTGCGAAACAGCCCCTGCATCACGGCGCCACACTGCGCCAACATCGCTCCCACACAG
Source organism: Shewanella sp. (assembly GCA_021462625.1). GTDB lineage: Bacteria > Pseudomonadota > Gammaproteobacteria > Enterobacterales > Shewanellaceae > Shewanella. The sequence goes on along the minus strand of JAJNAU010000045.1, from coordinate 16,935 downwards.
AGTGCCAACAGAGTTCTTGGCAAACGTACGTTATTGATAATCAACTGTTCGCTGGGCGCCAGTGCGCCCGGATCCCAGGCTGTCACCATATTGACCAGACCTATCATCAGTCCCTTAAGGCTATTGATAAAACCTATCCCCAAAGGACCTGTGCTGATGGATAAGCCGCATGTCAACACCAGCATAAGTAACGCCAGATTACGCAGGGTCGAATATTTGTAGAGGAAAGAGTAAGACGACATAACTTCGCTGTTTTTATTGGCCTGTAGCTGTTTTCTTGTAACTATTTTCTTGTAACTATGTTTCACTGTTTGCGTGAGTATCAGCGCATTTGCCCCATGGATTGAGTCAACTCCTGTGCGACAGTAATGGCTGATATTCCCAGACCGCCCATCAAAGCCGTACCCGGGATATGAAATACCCTGTCCTGCGCAATAGCTGGCAGATGTTCAAGCAGCGGCAGAGCTTCAAGGACGGCGGCTTTAGGGTTCTGAGCTTGCCTGGGATCACGCAAGCTCACCAGGATCATGTCCGGATTAAGCGCCAAAATCCCCTCTTCCGACAGCGTCTGATAACCGCCAAAGCCCGCCGCGTTTACACCGCCGGCCAGCTTCATCACAATATTTACAGCAGTATCATTACCGCCCACTCGAGTCGCCCGGCCGGGCTGTACCAGCAAAAACAGCATTGAGATCTGTTGGTCTTTCAAGGCCTCTCTGGCATTGGCCAGTTCATTCAGGGAAGCAGCCAAAGACGTTTTCAGCGCTTGTCCCCGGGAACCTGCATCTAATACATCAGCCAGAGTATCGACATTGGATAACAGGGTATCCCCATCCCGCGCGTCGGGCAGAATCACCACCTTAACGCCCGCACTTTCAACAAGCTCAACAGCACTTTTTGGCCCGGTCACAGGTGTACCGATCAAGACAGAGGGAGATTCAGCCAGAATGCCCTCAGCCGACAGTGCCCTGTGGTACCCCAGTTTTTTGGCTTTACTGTCCTGAGGCAAATTACTGCTTGAATCTACCGCCACCAGTTCGTCGGCTTTATCCAAAGCCACAATTAACTCAGTGACTCCCGGACCTGCGCTGATAACCCTTTGGGTCTCTGCCGCCGAAACAGGTAAAGCCCACAGAGCCATTGCGGCAACCAATCCCGCGCTGAACCTGGCCACAACATACTTAACTGCACCATACTTAACCGCGCAGTGCTTCAACATAAGTTTGTTTAAGATACCTGTCCTTGTATGAGTCATTGTTTTCAGGGCTCCATCAGAATCTGTGTTTGGGAAATTGACTGAGCTTGCAGCAACGCCAGCAACCGCATCAGGTGCTGCACATCCGCGTGCTTGTCGGCCGCGACTATCAGGGGGGCTTTGGGATGGGTTTTAAGCCGCTCAAGCAATTGCTGCTCGAACAGATTGAAATCATCCAGACGCTCACCATCCAACGCCCAGTAAGGTGAATCAGCCATCACATTGATACTGATGCTGTCAGTTTCAGTGATCATCTGAGTACTTTCATCGCCCTGGGTCGGTACATCCACTGGCAAGGCCTGCAGGCGCACATTGGCCGTCAGCATAAAGAACACCAGCATAATAAAGATGATGTCGATCAGCGCCGTCATATCCACACCGACATCCAGCTCCTGCTCAGCCTGAGGCGGATGGATCATCAGGCTAACTCCAGCTGCATTGACTGATGGCACTTTCGCCCTGGCACGCTGACACCATCCAACCAGAGATCCAGCTGAGTTAGGCCATGGGCCAAATAGGTACAGCGGGAGCTGGACCAGATATCCACCAGCTTGCTACCAAGCAGTGCTGGCAGTGCGATAAGCAAACCTGCTGCTGTGGTATTCATCGCCATCCCCAGCCCAGTACTCAGTATGGCCGGAGTCACAGGCTCCTGAGTCTGGCTCAACCCTTCAAACATCTGAATTAGCCCAAGGACTGTGCCCAGCAAACCGATAAGCGGACTGACTACACCGATCAGGTGCAGCAGCTTCAGACCGGTTTTCTGTTTGGTCTGAAGCTGAGCCAACCAGAGTTGGGCCATATCTTCCCTGTCTGCGCGGCAGAGCTCTTTGCCATCCAGCAGTAGCTGACAGCCTTGGGCAAATATTCCCTGAGACTCTTTAAGCTGAGCGTCCAGAGTGGTTATTGCTTCCCGACTTACGGGCTGTGCCAACAGTCGGCGAAACTTCGCCAACCAACGACGCTGAAACGTTGAAATGGCCCTGACTTCGTACCAAATCACATAGGCCACCCGCTCCAGCAGTATCATGGCACTGAGCAGTGCAGCCGCAACCAGCGGCCAGGTCAGCGGCCCAAGTTGTTGCTCCAGATTGCTGATAAGGTCCTGCATGTTAACTCCCTTAATCTTCTCTATGATTGTTACTTTGTTTGGGTATGGGTCACCCTCAATTCAGATTGAATCGTACCGGCACCCTGACTTTAAATTGGTCGCCATCTTCTGAAGGGACAGCAAACTGCCACTCCCGTACAGCGGCCAACGCCGCGTCATCCAGAATGCCAAAGCCACTGCTTTCAACCATCGCCAGAGAAAGCTGCTCACCAAAACGATTAAACAGGACTTCAATCATCACCACACCTTCCATGCCCCGGCGTCTGGCTAAACCAGGGTAATAGGGGGCTTTGGGGCGCGCCATAAATTTGGGCTTATCCACCCACACAGGCGCGCTGGCGGCAGCAGCATAAGACTCGCTTGCATCCGAAGCCATCTCCTGGAATGACGGCTCTATCTTTTGGACAGGCTCGGCTGTGGGTGATTGCTCAGTCGTTGTGCTGATCAGGTCTGACTTAGCTGGCTCAGGAGTGGGATTTACAAGGGAGTTTGTTTTAACAGGTGATTTTGTTTTAACAGTGGGATTGGTTTCCGCTGCAGGCCTGATTTGCCGAAGGGGCTTAGCCTCCGGCTGCCGTTTCGCATCGGACTTTTGCATTTGTTCGCGGATTGGTTTTTTCGGTTCAGAGGAAGGCAAAGACAGGGGCGCGACAGCCAGGCTGAGCGTCAAGGGGCCTTGATTGTGTGACATCTCGAAGGCCAGTGCTCTTTGGTCGCTGACCTTAAGCGTTAATCCTCCGAACAGCAGCAGGATGGCAGCAGGCAGTGACACCAAATATCGCCAAGAAACCACACTATCCCCCATTCAAGTTGCTTTGATTATCGGATCCCTACCAGCAGAACTCACTCAGACAACCGCCGAATACTTCCCTGACCAGCCAGTAAAACAATAAAAATTTACCTCATGGAAAACACATATGCAAATAATAATGATTATCGTTTGATCTTTTATTTAATCTTGTGCCAGCATATTAATTATCAAAATAAGGTGACCCAAGTCACTCAATGGGCTATCAAATTTTCGGGGATCCCGCAGTGGTCATTGAGTTCCGATATGGGTTTGTTTCACATCAAAATCAGGTAATAAAGACAGTCATGGATAGTTTAAAGATGTCACCAACTCCATTGGCCACAGCTCTGCTGCTGGCGCTGGGCAGCACTTCAGTGTCAGCACAGGATGATCTCTATCAATTGGAAGAAATCCTGGTCAGCGCGACCCGGGTTAAAGAAGCCGCATCAGAAAGCAGCCATTCCGTCAGTGTTATCGATGAAGAACAGCTGTCGTTAACCCAGCCACAGTCTGTACCAGAAGCACTCTCCTCTGCACCCAACATCAGCACCACCAACGGCCCTAGAGTCAGTAGTCAGGGAGTTGAAATCCGTGGCCTGAGTGGTGACCGCGTACTGCAAACCATCGATGGGGCACGTCAGAACACCAGATCCGAACACCGCGGCGTGTACTTTATGGATCCGGAAATGCTCAAGTCGATAGAAGTCATCCGCGGACCGGCCAGCAGCCTGTGGGGCAGCGGTGCCGTGGGGGGAGTGATTGCTCAGGTAACCCGCGATGCCCATGACTTGCTGGAGCCTGGTGACAACTTCGGCGGTTATCTGAAACAGGGGTTTGAATTTAATGGCGACCGCAAAAAGACCAGTGGCGCAATATATGGTCAGCAAGATCAGATTGATTGGCTGATTAACGCCAGTGATTTCGATAGCAACAATATCAAGACAGGTGACAACCAGGCACTGGAGAACAGCGGCGGCAATGGCAACAGTAGCATGTTAAAACTCGGCTGGCAGGAAAGTGATGACCATAGGCTGGAGTTCAATGCCCGCCTGAATGAAATCCGTGAGCTGGTGCCCAGTAACCCTGCGTACAATGTCAGCAGCTCAATCCCACTGGTGAAACGTCAAACCCAAAATACCCACTTCGGCCTGGATTACAGCCTGAAAACCGACAGCCCACTGCTGGATATGACCGCTTTGGTCTACCTCAATGACTCCAGCTACGCCGAAGATAGAGTCGCCAAAAATCAGAAAGATGACACTGAATACCGCACCCTTGGCATCAGTGTGAAAAATACCTCTGAGCTCGATTTTATGTCCCTGACCTATGGTCTGGACGGCTACAAAGATAAACTGGATACGGTCCGTGACGATTCCGGTCAAACAGGCCAGCGCCCTGCCAACATCAATGCCGAGTCCACAGTCTGGGGAGGCTTTGTACAGGCTGAGATCCCCTTGGGTGAGTCAGTATTGCTGATCCCGGCGGTGCGCTACGACAGCTATGACAGTAAGAGCGAGCAGGTTAACCGGGATGTGAACGACAGCGAGTTATCCCCTTCTGTCGCGCTGGTATGGGACACTACAGACTGGCTGACCCTGAGCGCCCGCTATGATCAGGCATTCCGCGCCCCAAGCATGGAAGAGATGTTCTCCACCGGCAGCCATTACTGCATTCCAACTATCTCCGACATCTCGCCCGACGGCCTGTGTAACACCTTCAAGCCCAATCCTGATCTGAAGAGCGAAACTGCCCGCAACAAAGAACTGAAAGCCTATTTCTCTTTTGCTAATCTGGCTGGTAACGACGAGCTTAACATCAGCCTTAACCTGTTCCGCAACGACGTAGATGACTTCATTATGCAGTTGGTGACTGATCTCCCAAGTTTGGAGCATACCACAACCTGGGACAATGTTCAGAATGCCCGCCTTGAAGGTTTTGAACTGGTCACCAACTACCGTTTCAAGCAGACTAAAGTCTCTGTGAGTTATGGCCAGACCGAGGGCAAAGACAAGACTGATGACAGCTTCCTGAAAGACATTCCGGCGGACAAACTGGTGCTGGATCTGTCTCAGGACTGGTTCGACGGCGACGTTAAAGCCGGTACCCGTCTTACCTATGTGGCCGAGCAGAAAAATATCCCGGCCGAGTTTACTGCAGCCAAGCAGTACGACAGCTACACGCTGTGGGATCTATATTTAGCTTGGGAGCCAAGCACTGGTGTCCTGACCGGCCTGCGTATTGACGTCGGTGTCGACAATATCACCAACGAATATTACCAGCAGGCATGGCAGCCCCTGTATCAGCAAGGCCGCAATATCAAGCTCAGTGCTAGATATATGTTCTGAGCTGGCCGCATAAGGAAAACCAAATGGAAGCTAAAAAAGGTAAAAGATGAAAAACGAAATCCTTACCCGTATTCAAAACGCTATTGTTGGGTCACCACAAAGCTCACCGGCTCAGCTGGCCAAGTCACTGAATGTCAACGAAGCCTGTGTGTTGATGGCACTTGGCCCGGAACAGGTCTGTTGGATGCCCAAAGAACTGGCTCAGGAGCTACTGGAAGATTTGCCCACCTGGGGGCCATTGACTATTATCGTACAGCTGGCCGACAATGTGTTTGAGTTCAAAGGCGACTTTCCCAAGGGCAAACCAGGCCATGGTTACTATAATCTGTATACCAAGGGCGACGGCCTGCATGGTCATCTGCTGCTGGAGAGTTATCAGTATATCGGCTTGGTCAGCCGTCCGCTGAGAGGGCGCATGAGCCACTGTATCTGTTTCTTTGATGGCGAAGGTAACACTATTTTTAAAGTGTATTTGGGTCGGGACAAGCAGGGCGAGCTACTTGCCGAACAGGTTGAACGTTTTGAGTTGCTGAAACAGCGCCTGAATGAAACAGCCTGACCAAAACCGCCTGGATCAGCAATACCAAAAAAATGGAGCAAATAATGAGTGATCATCAGGCCGAGAAGGCTCAGCGTCTGGCAGATAAGTTACTGCCAGAAATCAACGAATTCAAGCAGAGCCGTAAAACTCTGCAACTGGCGACCTGCAACACTGATGGCCAACCCAATGCCAGCTATGCACCCTATGCCCTGTCTGAGAGTGGCTTCTATATTCTGGTAAGCGATCTTGCCCGCCACGGCCAGAACCTGAAAATGAGCGAGCAGGTGTCTGTCATGTTGATTGAAGATGAGTCTGAGGCCAAAACTGTTTTTGCCCGCAAGCGACTGACCTTCGACACTTCCGCCGAACGTATTGAGCGTGATACCGACGACTTTAAAGAGGGCGTCTGTGCGCTGGAAACCAAGCATGGTGAGATGATCACCGACCTGGCTGCCCTAGGCGACTTCAATCTGTACCGGCTACGCCCTGAGCATGGTCTGTATGTGAAAGGCTTTGGTCAGGCATTCAAGCTATCCGGCGCAGATCTATTGGATGTCAGCTGGATGACAGACGGCCACCATGGTGAAGCCAAAGATCCTAAGCAGACTGAAGGATAAAGCCTCTGCCTGACACGCTCACGCCGTGCGGGTTTCATTGCACTTGATACTTGGTTGAGCCGACTCGATATAGAACCACTATGACTTTGTCGACTCGCTTTGTCTCAAGCGCATTGAACTCCCGCTGAAACAGAACAACGATTAAGTGAAGTTGGTATAACAAAACATTGATTAAGGGTCTGCCGCGCAGGCCCTTTTTTGTCCCTGCGGTTTTATCCGGATGTGGTAGAGTCTGGCTGGATAATCAACAGATTTCAGAAGCCGCAGCACAATAAGGAAGTTTCAGTGACAGACATTGCAGCCAGCGTCCCTCCCTCTCAACAACCGCCAAAGCCAGAAGCCAATCCTCCCAAAGCGCCAAGGGCGCAGGTGTACCGCTGGATTGGTGGTTTTCTTGCCCCCTACAAGACCCGCGTGATCGCCGCCCTGTGCTTTTTGCTGCTGGGATCATTGGCCTGGCTGGCCATTGGTCAGGGGGTTCGTATGTTGGTCGATCAGGGCTTCAGTGACTCCAGTGACTCCAGTGAAGCCCGCCTTGATCAGGTGATACTTGGGCTTGGCGGTATTGTCATCGTCAGTTCCATCGCCGTATTTGGCCGGTTTTATCTGATGAGCTGGCTAGGCGAGCGCGTCAGTGCCGATATCAGGCTGACCGTCTATCGCGCCCTGCTCACGCTGTCGCCCTCGTTTTACGCCAAAGCCCGCACCGGAGAGGTTATCAGCCGCTTCACCTCTGACACTACACTGCTGGAAAATGTGGTGGGGTCCAGCTTCTCTATGGCCCTGAGAGCCACTGTCACCCTGCTCGGTGGGCTAGTGATGATGGCATTCACCAGCTGGAAACTCACCGCACTGGTATTGGTAGCCGTGCCTTTGGTCGTCGTTCCCGCCATACTTCTTGGCAAGAAAGTCAGATTGCTCGCCAAGCGCAGCCAGGACAGGATTGCCGATCTTGGTGCATATGTGGATGAAAGTATTCACGAAATCTACACAGTGCAGTCTTATGGTCATGAAGCGCAGGATGACAAACATTTTACCAGCCATGTAGAAGCTATTCTCGCCGCGGCCAAAGATCGGATCTTTTATCGTGCCCTGTTGATTTGCCTCATCATGAGCCTGTCTTTTTTTGCAATACTGACGATTACCTGGGCCGGCGGCAATGCCGTGATGTCCGGCAATATTTCAGCTGGGGAACTGTCCGCCTTTATGTTCTACGCCGTACTGATTGCCGGCGCCGTCGGCACCATCAGTGAAGTGTTCAGTGAAATACAGCGGGCGGCCGGCGCAAGCGAACGTTTAATGGAGCTAGCTCATGCGGTCAGTGATATCGCGCAACCTGCAAATCCCGAGGCACTGCCGAGCCGGGTGCAGGGTAACCTGAGCATCAGCAACCTCAACTTCAGCTACCCTGGTCACAGCGAAACTGTGCTGCATGAGCTGAGCTTTACCGTGTCAGCCGGCGAGCGTGTGGCGCTGGTCGGAGCCAGTGGCGCCGGTAAAAGTACCTTGTTTGCACTGCTGCAGCACTTCTACCCCACGCCCACTGGCTGCATCATGCTCGACGGCATTGCCAGCGAGAAATTAACCCTTGACGACCTGCGTGCCCAGTTTGCCCTGGTACCCCAGGAATCGGTAATTTTTGCCACCAACGTGCTGGAAAATGTCCGCTACGGCAGACCTGATGCCAGTCTGCAGGAAGTGATTGACGCCTGTAAGTCTGCACGGGCTCACGAGTTTATCTCAGAATTTCCCGAGGGCTACGATACCTATCTTGGCGAGCGGGGCGTCAGGCTTTCAGGGGGCCAGAAACAACGTATCGCCATCGCCAGAGCCATACTGGCAGACCGGCCAATACTGTTACTGGACGAAGCCACCAGTGCGCTGGATGCCCGCAGTGAAGTACGGGTCAAACAGGCACTGGATACCCTGATGCAGAGTAAAACCACACTGGTTATCGCCCACCGGTTGGCGACTGTCGTGAATGCCGATAGGATTCTGGTACTGGACAAAGGCCGACTGGTGGCTGCCGGTAGCCATGAGCAATTGCTGAGCACCTGTAAGCTGTACCGGGAGTTTGCCAGTCTACAGTTGCTTACCTAAAAGCTGGCTAAATCACAGTCAATCACGACGGTCATTGGCGACTGATAGCCGATACAATCGCCTGTGATTGAACCATCGGAAGATGGGAGCCTTGGCAAGATTATACTTTCCCACCTGATCTTAATTTATTTGGTTGCAAACCCAAAAAACATCTCTATACGGAAGTCAGCGCTCCAGCATGAGCGCCCTGTCTTTCGGCGTTTGCTTATCTGTTTTGCGAGTCGGAACAGACAAACCTGAATTCGCCGTTTATCAGCTGGATATGTCCCGGGTGCAGTAAAACCGAAATACGCCAGATTCGTCAATCACCTCTATTTATATCAATCCGCATAGAAGATCGAACTCCTCAGAGCGAGTTTAAAAGGCAGAAAACAAAAACAGCGGGAAAAATCCCGCTGTTTCAGCGTAGTTATCATATCAGGCGGGGCGTAACTCCCGGCGCAGGATTTTACCCACGGTACTTTTTGGCAACTGCGCCACAAACTCGATGTCACGGGGCACTTTGTAGCCGGTCAGTTGCGCCCGACAATGAGCTGTCACGGACTCCCGTACCACATCAGACGCTGGAGTCTCCTGAGTCAACACAATCACTGCCTTAAGGGCTTCTCCGGTACGCTCATCCGGCACGCCTATCACAGCACACTCCATAACAGCGGTATGGGCAGTCAATACATTTTCCACTTCGTTGGGATACACATTGAAACCGGACACATTCACCATATCTTTCTTGCGATCCACAATCCTGTGCATGCCATTTTCCAAAGCCAGAGCAATATCCCCGGTTTTAAAAAAATCATCAGCTGTGAACACATTGGCTGTTTCTTCAGGCTGTTGCCAATAACCTGACATTACCTGCGGCCCGCGTACCGCCAGTTCACCAACCTGCCCCGGAGACACTTGCTGATCATTGTCATCTAGGATCTTCACTTCAGTTCCCAGCACCGGCATGCCTATGGTGCCAAGCACTTCCTTTCCGGGACAATTGAGCGATACCACAGGTGAAGTTTCCGATAATCCGTAACCTTCACTGATGGTACAGCCTGTGATTTGGCGCCAAAGATCCGAGGCCGACTCCGTCAAAGCCGTCCCCCCGGAAATGGTGACCTTAAGGTGGCTGAAATTCAGCTTCTGGAAGTCGAGTTGATAACACAGCCCAATAAACAGAGTATTCAGACCGGCAAATCCGGTAAATGGGTACTTACTCAGGGTCTTTATCATTCCCGGTATGTCTCTGGGATTGGGAATGAGTACGGAGCAACCGCCGCTTTCAAAATACAGCACCAGATTCACCAGAAAGGCGTAGATGTGATAGATGGGCAGAGGCGCGACAAAGATCTCTTCTCCCTCAACCAATTTGTTACCCAACCGGGACTTACACTGCAATGCGTTGGCAATCAGATTCCCATGACTGAGCATGGCTCCCTTGGAAAGACCTGTCGTACCTCCCGTGTACTGAAGTGCAGCCAAAGAGTCCTGAGACAAGACCACAGGCTCAAGCTTCTGGCCACGGCCTATCTCCAGTGCCTTTAAAAATGGGATGTTATTCAGGCCGGTTTGGGGTTGAGGCTGGGGGTCGACCAGATCCAGTGCATGGGTGGAAATGACTAATTCTAGCGGCGTGGTTTTGACCACTTTGGCCAGTGTCGGCAACAGATCTGACAGCACGACCAGAGCTTTGGCACCACTGTCGTTAAATTGATGGATAAGTTCCCGCTCAGTGTACAGCGGGTTAGTATTGACCAGTACCATGCCGGCACGCAGCACGCCATAAGCCGCAATCACAAACTGAGTTAGATTGGGCAGTTGAATGGCAACACGGTCACCGGCCTGCAAGCCGGAGTGTTGCAAATAGGCTGCAAAATCCCGCGAGAGACTGTCTATCTCCTTGAAAGAATGGGTTTTCCCCAAACAGGCGTAAGCGGGTTTATTCGAAAACCGGGTGATTGCTGTCTCCAACAATTGAGGGAGCGTCTGATACCTGCTGGTATCCAAATGGGATGCCGTGTCAAAAACCATCGGGAACCTTCCATTGTTATTCTTGTGTTGATGGAACCCTCAGGTTAGTTGCAAGCACAACAGAAGGTCAACAAACCCTAACAGAAGTTTGTGTTTTATAAGCACTTTAAAAATTGCATGAGAAAGGTTACCGAAGGGAAGGGTTGCCAAGATACTAGCTCCCTCCCCGGACAGTGGTGACGATCACTGTCCGGGAAGTTTGCTTTGATTAGTTTTCCATGCGCTAGCAAGTCCAACCAATCAAGAAGCTGCAAAATGCAGCTGGGTGATTTGCAAACATCAGCAAGGATTCATCCCTGAATCCGAAGGAGTACCTGTGGTCACCAAGTCAGTCACCTAAAACAGGTTGGAAGCCTCCTCTTGGGTTGCGCCAGCGAGAACACTCAACTGAGGACCCTGCATCTGTTTACCAAACCATCTACGGAGTTATGACTATACAACAACCTTGAAACCTGTGCATAACCCTGTTAGCAAAAGTGTACAAAAGTATGAATAAGGCTAATACTAACACAGCTAACTGACTATATTATAAAGATTAATTATATTTAACCAGGCATTCACATGCCGCAGATCTTTTATCCACATCCATAAAAACCACCGACAAACTTATCGCAACGATCAGAAAATCATACTTTTTCTGTATAGCCATCAGGTGTCTAGGTATCAAAGTGCAATCTATGCTCCCATTTTATGTTTTATCCCATTGAAGCGAGTTGCATCAGCTGTATCACCGGTGAGGCACAAAGCAAGGCATTGAATTGAGAAAGTTCCTTTAACGACATGGTAAACCCGATCCTGTGATACTCTAATGGCGCCAGCTTATCCACAAAAAAGAAATAAAATTAATTTAGTTTATTAGGGTCTGTTGACCTTTGAAGATGGTTTTTGCAGCACTTTGTCGTTGTTTTATACAAAGCAACGCGATTGTGGTGTAGTTGTTCTACATAAATGAGCGTTAATGCAGTAGAAAGCGACGACAAATGCTGCCCGAAGGGCTCGGCTATACGCGCTTTACTCTTTGTTGCAAGGTATTTGCTTAGGCCCACTAGGCGGCACACCTTGCGTCGCGATTAAAGCGCGTCTAGAACGAGCAAAATTCAACCATGAAAGGTCAACAGACCCTAATGTTTGGTATATGCGATGTGGATTTTTTGAGTTACAAAATCTGTGACCTAGTGCAAACAACTTATTCTTGGTGAGTGAATTTGCGTCATGGTTACCGGGAAATGCTTGTAGAAAACGAAAGGGTTGCCACAATAGCCACTCTTTCTGTGACCAGTATCCCAAAAGGAAGGTGTCGGTCAGCTCCCTGCCTTTGCTGCCAGGTCGTCAACCCGTAGTACCGGTTTTCAGCTCAGGGAATCTGTTTGCCACATCCATTAATTCTGAATTGCGAGGTTATCCCGTTGAAGATAGGTCTACCCAAAGAAACCATCAGTGAGGAAACCCGGGTTGCGCTGACCCCGGCCAATATTTCCCGCCTGATGAAAAAGCCCATAGAGGTACTCGTTGAGACCGGTGCAGGTGCCACTGCCGGCTATCCCGATCAGGAGTATGTTAATGCAGGGGCAACCCTGGTCACTGACCGCAGCGCTATGCTGAAAAACGCAGACATCATTACTCTGGTTAATGCCAAAGGTGAACAACTGGACGAAATAACCGCCCACAGCCGTCCTGGCCAACTGGTGATCGGTATGATGGATCCGTTGGTGCAGTATCAAGCACTGGCTGGAACCGCTGGCGCGGGGATCACCAGTATTGCGCTGGAACTGATCCCACGGATCACCCGGGCACAAAGCATGGATGTATTGTCTTCCATTGCCACTATTGCCGGTTATAAGGCGGTGATTCTGGCAGCGCATTATGCTCCCCGTTTGTTCCCTATGATGATGACAGCAGCCGGCACGCTTAAGCCATGTCGCGCCTTTGTTATGGGTGTTGGTGTGGCCGGTCTGCAGGCCTGTGCCACCGCCAAACGTCTGGGCGCAGTGGTTGAGGCCTATGATATCCGTCCGGCTGCCCGCGAGCAGATCCTGTCTGTGGGTGCCAAACCGGTCGAGCTAGATATTGAAGCCCAAGACACTGAAACCACAGGCGGTTATGCCGCCGAGCAGAGTGATGACTTTATCCGCCGTCAGCAGCAGGCCATGGCTAACGTGCTGGCCCAGCAGGATGTGGTAATCACCACAGCAGCGATTCCCGGACGCAAAGCCCCTGTGTTGGTGACCCACGAGATGGTGGATGCCATGAAACCCGGCACTGTGATTGTAGATTTGGCAGCAGAAACCGGCGGGAACTGTGAATTGACCCAGGCTGGTGAGGTTGTCGTTCACAACGGCGTGACCATTCTGGGACCCAAAAACATCGCAGGCACAGCAGCAACCCACGCCAGCCAGATGTATGGCACCAACCTTGAGAATCTGCTCAAGCTGCTGCTGGACAATGAAGGCAAGCTGCAACTGGATTTCGACGATGAAATCATCAAAGACACAGTCGTCTGCCACGGTGGAGAGCTGGTCAATACCAGACTCAGAGAGCTGGCAGGTCTGCCGGCACTGGCGGTCAAAGAAGCTCATGCATCAACTGAGACGGAGACAGAATAATGGAATCAATATCTTTGTTGCTCTTGCTGACCCTGTTTGTGGTCGCCGTTTTCCTCGGGGTTGAACTGATCACCAAAGTTCCTCCCACACTGCACACTCCACTGATGTCCGGCTCCAATGCCATATCCGGAATCGCCCTGGTGGGCGCCCTGCTGGCGGCCGGCAGCGGTGCCGGCTGGTGGGTAAACGTGCTGGGTTTTATCGCCGTAGTACTGGCCACCATTAACGTGGTAGGCGGTTATCTGGTCACCAACCGCATGCTCGCCATGTTCAAGAGGAAGTAAGCCGACATGAGTACAACAATTATCTATCTGGCTTACCTGATTGCCGCCAGTCTGTTTATTCTGGGGATTAAGGGTATGACCAAACCTCGCACGGCGGTGCGTGGCAATCAGCTGTCAGCCTTGGGGATGCTTATCGCTGTGGTAGTGACTCTGCTTGATAAAAGCATTCTCAGCTATGAGTGGATCATCGCCGGTATCGCGCTGGGCTCGGCAATCGGGGCCATTATGGCCATCAAGATCCAGGTGACAGCCATGCCGCAGATGGTGGCGCTGCTCAACGGTTTTGGTGGTGGCGCTTCGCTGTTTATTGCACTGGCCAACTTTATTGACCCTGAATCGGCCACTCACACAGTGGCATTGATCTCCATCGCCGCAACCGTGCTGATTGGTGGCGTGACCCTCTCCGGCTCCTTTGTTGCCTTTGCTAAGCTGCAGGAGCTGATCTCAGGCAACCCTATCCGGGTTCCCGGCAATAAGGTCATCAACGCTGCGTTGCTGACTGTGTCCCTAGTACTAGGCGTGATGATGGTGACTGAACCTGCTAACCTCACCAACATCTATATTTTGGTTGCTGTCGCGCTCACGCTGGGTATCTTCCTGGTAGTGCCCATTGGCGGCGCGGATATGCCCGTGGTGATCGCTCTGCTGAACTCCTATTCAGGTATTGCCGCCGCGACCACAGGCTTTATCACGGGTAACACTGTACTGATTGTGTCCGGCTCGCTGGTGGGGGCTTCTGGTATCATCCTGACCCAGATCATGTGTAAGGCGATGAATCGCTCCCTGTTCAACGTACTTTTTGGCGTTATGGCCGAAGGTGGTACTACAATCGGTGCTGATGAAGTCTATGCAGGTAAAGTTAAAACCTCTTCACCCGAAGAAGTCGCCATGCTGTTGGACACGGCTGAGCGCGTGGTGATTGTACCGGGCTATGGTCTGGCCATGGCTCAGGCTCAGCATGCAGTGCGGGACCTTGCCAGTGTACTGGAAAGCCGCGGGGCAGAGGTGAAATACGCCATTCACCCGGTTGCCGGTCGGATGCCTGGCCATATGAACGTATTGCTGGCAGAAGCCGAAGTGCCCTACGAACAACTGGTAGAGATGGATGAGATTAACCCTCAGTTTGAACAAACTGATGTGGCTATCGTTATCGGCGCCAACGACGTGACCAACCCCATGGCCCGTGAAGACAAGAGCAGCCCGATTTACGGCATGCCGATTTTGAACGTGGATAAAGCCCGAACTGTGGTGGTAGTGAAGCGTTCACTCAGCCCCGGATTCGCCGGTTTGCCCAATCCGCTGTTTGCCATGGATAACACCCTGATGTTATTCGGCGATGGCAAAAAAGCCATTGTCGAGTTAACCCAAAATCTGAAAGAAGCGGATTAGAACCCAAAGCAAAACCCAAGAGAAAAGCCGGCGGTGCCGCAATACCGTTCAGTTAAGGCGAATATAAAAAGAGCTCTGCTAAAGCAGGGCTCTTTTTGTTTTTGAAACCAGTTCACCACGAAGCGCTCACTTCGCTCGCTACACAGAGGACACGAAGGGATAGCAAAGAAAAGCTTTTCTTCGCGGTCTTCGTGGTTCAATCTTTCCGTAACGGAAACATACTAAGTGAACAGCATTGCGGCAGTGCCGGCTTTTTTATTCCCTGAAGCTCAGTGGTTACCAGGCTTTCAGCAGCTTCATAGTTTTTTTATATCAAATATGACGCAATTTCACTTGAACATTATTTGATCCACTGCTGATATATCCATATGAATGTAACAGATAAAATAATAATAAAATCAGCAAAATCACTCACTTCGGATCATAGTCGTGCCAGCGTCATTTGTTCGGCTAACCCTAGGCCGATTGTGCTGGTCGATTGGTCAGACATCCGAGAGCATAAACGCCTAATGGCCCAGTGAGCATCGATAGCCTCCAAAGGCCGCTCAGTTACTCTATATGAGTTACTCTATATGAGAAATTCTATCTACTATCAGAACAATGCGCTAAGGAAGGTGCGAATAAGTCCCGTGCGTGCTATGCGAGTGATGGCAGCGTCTAGATGCGCCACGCAGCCCGACGCTAATGGCCTGAGTCCTTAGCGAGAGCTGCAAAGCAGATAGGGCTGTCAGCCTCGCCCTACGGGGCTTTCGGGCAAACACAATTACTACTCTGGTATCGTTTTGAAAGGCAACCCCAGAATAGTTTGATCTCAAATTTGCCCGTAAGACAGAGCGGTACGAGTCCTTGTTTGCACCTTCCTTAGTTGTTCAACAACTAGTTATCCAACGACACTTGATCGAGCCATACATTGCCATGCTTGAAGCTACCAGCACTCCCCTCTTGAGTTCTATACACCCATTTCCCGCGAATTGGCTCTACTGTTATACTCCCAGCCTCCATCAAACAAAAATTTTGTTGCACTCTAATTTTCGCTATTTGTCCGTCTGTTTTACGTTTAAATAATAGAGTCGCATCTGGTCCATAAAAAGCACCTTGTCTGAATATACAATCCATATTATTAATACCAGTATTTATAGCAATACAATTATCAAATTCACCTCTATTCATCACAAATTGATTCGATGACACAATGTATTTATCTAATATGCGGTCACTGATATGAACGACGAACCACACGCATTTATCGGCAAATGGATATTCTTTTAATTTATTAGAAGCATAGGCATGAGTAGCAAAAACACAGCCTAAGAAAACTGTAATTATAGCGCTTTTTCGTATATTCATAAAATCCTCCTATGTTTTAAGATAGGTTATAGGTTATAGGTTATAGGTTTTAGGTTATAGGTTATAGGTTATAGGTTATAGGTTATATTTTCTGACACGTTGGAATGCATAAAAAACTTTTAATTTTAATGACTTTTTTAATGACTATTGCTGAATTCAGTTGCTTAATTAAGTGCAATAGCAATAAGTGCAATAGCAATAAGTGCAACACATGGCTGAATTGACAAAAAAAACCAATTTTAACCAGTTGTACACTTTTAATCGCCAAATTCAACCATGATTAACATGAATTAATTTGCTGGATTTGAAATGATTAGTCAGGGAGGGTGCGAACAAATCCCGTGCGTGCTATGCGAGTGATGGCAGCGTCTAGATGCGCCACGCAGCCCGACGCTAATGGCCTGAGTCCTTAGCGAGAGCTGCAAAGCAGATAGGGCTGTCAGCCCCGCCCTACGGGGCTTTCGAGCAATCACGATCTCTTTGGTATTCAGCTTTGAAAGGCAACCAGCCTTCCTTTATCTGAATACCTCGAACTCG
>JAJNAU010000044.1 GCA_021462625.1 Shewanella sp. | reverse complement strand
TTTCTGGTCATAGTCTGCTCCAGTTGTCTTGCTGGTTATTTAAGCAGTTTATTCACTTAAAATCGTGTCCGAATTTTTGGGGCCATTTCTTTTTACCTTTAGAAATAAAACAACCGGAAAACTTGTAAAGGTTGAAACGCAGCAAAATTATTGTGCGCTTGAAGCCGGAGCTATAACTGTGAAGCCACTTAGTGGCAAATAGCAATATAAAACTCAAGAGGGAGCATTTTCAAGATATAATGGTACGGTTTGGCTTGACTCTGTAACGGAATAACCTATGAACTTACTGCCATTGACCTGATATCTATCACACTTTTGAGCGGTAGATGTCACAAAAGTTTTAATTAAATAATGTTTACATATAAGTAGTTTGATCCATGTAAGATCTACAACTTCATTCGTTGCCACTCTTTTTGTATCAGCATTTGATAGCGCGCAGGTAAGTCAAGGTCACTAGGCGCTGGCAATAACTCTGTCGCTTCTTGTAGAGAAAGCCCGGCAAAGGGGTGTTGATCGCGACAACCAAGTAACGTCATCGCCAAGGCATAGAAGTCGTCGTTCTGGTTCGCTTGACCGATACGCATAGAAGGGCGTGTAGCACTGTAGGCACGGCTGACCGTTGTGTGTTGCTGCTCTGCGTATTTGGAGTCGATTCGTATCACGCTGCCAAAGTCGATAAGCCGAACTTGGTTATTCGGCGTCAGTATGACGTTGTGTGGCTTAATGTCGCCATGGAGATAACCCGTTTTATGCAGATTAAGTAACGCGAACTCCAGATTGGTTAACAAGTCGTGAGGCAATAAATCAGGCGCTATGGCATTAAGTGTTTTGCCTTCGAAATATTGACTCATCAACCAGTCTGCATGATTTTGCGAGCCGTAATCATGAAAGTTTGCCCAGTAATCAGAGGCATATTTAGAGAGGAAATCCGCTTCTGCCATCAAGGCACGTTTCTCCGCCAAGTTACGCGCAATTTTGATGACGACTGCACCATAAAGTTTGTGTTCGCACTTAAACACGTTATCGCTTAAAGGCGCTACATAAGTAACGCCACAGGCTCTAAACAGAGTTTGATTCGCGAACGTGTTCATTACTAAATGCTCGCAGGTAAAACAAAACCAGCAAAGAAGTTCGGTGCGAACGGGTTGTTTTGTCCTTGAGTTTTGATGGTTAAGCGAACCTTGTCGCCATCATAATCAAACTCAAGTTGCGTGCTTTGCGAGGTGGTGGAAGTGACGTGAGGCTCAATCAAGCGGAACCATGCCCAACGACCCTTGAACTGTTCATTCGCAATTAGTGTGGCCTGTTTTTGTAGGCGCACAGTTAATGTGTCTTGAGCAACAGAGTCACCTTTCCAGCTTTGTTGCGTCCACAACATCGGACCGTGTTGATAGGTGAAAATCGGTTTTTCAGCACGAATCGAGAATTCCGTTAATGCCGAATTCATTTCCGTCGGCTTCATCTGGAACTGAATCGCGACGTTCTGTGGATCGGCTAAGAACAGGGCAGAGCGAATGTCTTTGGCTTTATCAAACATCAACCAAATCGCAGGATCTAACGCAAAGCCCGTATTGGGCAATAACCCAGACATTAATGGCGCATGTTGCTCGGTCGAAAAACCTTTAAGCATGGTTTGGTAGAAAGTATCCAATGTGCCGCCGGTTTTAAAGAATGCGGCGACATCCGCTGTGCTTGCGTCGCTGTTCGCACTTTTCTTAAATGGGTAGAAGGCAGCAATGGTGTTCTCATAAGGCTGATAAACTTTGCTGTTCCACATGCTATTGAGGTATTGATGAGCCAAGTTCATCACCAGCTCATTGGTTTGCACCGTCACATAGTCAATCACTTCACCGGATAGTGGCGGCTGTGAATCGGTAAGTGAAGCTAACTGCGCGACTGGGTTTTGTGCTTTTAAACCCGCAGACAATGTCTCGTAAGCTAACTTGTCAGGCATATTTGATGTGTAGAACTGATCGAGCCATTTCGCGGTATTGGCAAAACCTTCAAGAACCGAATCCAATGGCTTCTTACCTTGATCGTCTGGTGTCACTTGTTTGTGGAAATCATTAAACGTCAGCGTGATTTGTCGAGCCGATTCCGTCTTCTCGTTGTCTTGTGCGGCATCTGCAATCTCTTCATCGGTTGTCTTCTTCGCGTCTTTTGGCTGTGGTAGAAGGACCAAGGTGTAGTTGCTTATGGTGGTAAACAATTTGGACATGGGATTGTTCGATGCATTGTTTAACACATTAAGGCTCGCATTAAGCTGCTTTGAGCCAGAAATGGCTTTAACCTCGATGCTGTTAATAAAATCGCGCCAGTACTTGATGTAATCGTTCTGATACATGCGTTTCAAATCGTGGCTGATTCGGTGCACCGCCAGCGCACTTGGTGCTTGTCCCTCGATGCCTTCATAAGCGGATAAGGCTTCGATAAGCAGAGGGGATTCAACGGAAAGATCCAGCTCGTTAAAGCCTATCGGTGTGTACAGGTACGGAACTAAATAGCCGACGTAGCCCGGTTTGAACTGGTATATCTGATCGAAGTTTGAGCCAAGCTCTTTGCGCACATCGATGCGTTTGTCATACGCATGAACATCCAAAATGTGTTGGTAGAGCAGCGTCTCTATATTGGATTGGTTGATAACCTGTTTCGCCAGCCCTTTGAGCTCTAGGTTGGCAGTTTTTGCTACAAGGTGCTGTTGGAACACATCGTCGAGCAGTACGTTAAGTTGAGCTACGTTGGTTTTGTCGGCTTCGCCTTGATGCTCTAATTTCGCCAAAAAGTAGCTTTTTAGCTCTTCGACGTTGGTGCGGTTTTTATCAAACAGCAGTCTATAGGCGTTTAGCAATTCGAGTGTTTTGGCTTGATCTTTCAAGTTCACATACACTTTTAGGTCGCGTCTAATCGTGTACGCCATGGATGGGATCAGCACTTGTTGCAGCTCTTTGGTATAAGCAGCTTCGACTTCGGGTTTGATGGTTGCATTCGGCAGGAAAGGTAACCTGTACCAAGGTTCTGGCTCTTGATACAGTGCATAAATGCGATGCATGGTGTACAGGTTTGGAATATTGCCAACCAGATCTTCTTCGCTGTAAGGTTGCGCGGCAATGGCTTCTTTGTAGCGCTCTAGCATCGCATCGGCTTTGGCTTCCCGATTGGTTTGATAATCGAAGTCGAGCTTGAGGATCGTTAATGTACCAACCAATAACCCAAGCCAAATCAGGATGTAGGCGGTTTGGCTGAACCACAACCAACTCTCTTTGTAACGGTTAACGCCAACTAAAGTATTCTCATTAAGCACCACATGAGACATCAAATGCTGGGCAAACAAGGTTTGTTGAACGGGCATTTGTTGGTGCTGCTGATATTGCTCATTACCTAGGGATTGATTGACCACGTTCGCCAGCAAATCGTGCTGCGAGAAGTCACTGCCACTGTGGGTAAAGTAGAATCCGCGGAAGTTCAGCCCGTCTGTGTATTGGTCGCCTCGATGCAAGCGCTGTAAGAAGTGCCACAAGTTCTGTTTAAGCAGCCCAAACTGGTATGGCGCGCTACAAATGGCATTACGGAAATCTTGGTTGAGCTGCGCACCCAACGCATTGCTCACATTAGAAATCAACTGCCCGATTATGTGATCGTATTCGTCATTGAACCAATCGGCGTCAATGCCACCATGCTTTTTTACTGGGCTGGTGGCACCGAACACTTCGTTGCGTCGTGCTTCATCAAATGCCGAAAAGAACTGACAGAAATCGCTCACTTGCCCCATGTTGGTCAGGACATTGTAGACAGGTAAATTCAAACCAAACGAGCGGTTAAACGCTTTAATTTGAGATTTCAGTTGGTCGGCTTTTTGTGAGAGGGTTTCGCTGTTACCTATTAACTGTTCGATTTCTGTCGTTAACAATAACCCGTTGATTGCTTGTCTTGGACGCCACTTGTTGAGGCATTGGCACAGTGTTTTTAGATAAAGCGGCTGCTGATCTTCGCCCATGCTGACGGAAATCAGAATCGAATGTTCACTGAGCCAAAACAGAATCGGAAACTCAATATCGTCGCCAAAGTCATCCACTTTATAAGCTTCATAACCCATCTGCATAATGATGCTTTTGTCTTTGCTTGGGTTGTCACTGAGTAGCAGATAAATCGGCTGATCATAACGGCTGGTTAAGCGCTTTTTACGCTTTTGCACACCGAGCATTTTTTTAAAGTGAAAAGCGAGCAATTTAGAACGCTTGATGATCAATGCGCGTTCTTGGTCTTGCTCAAGGCTATTTTTCACGTTGCAATTGATTAACCAAAAGCAAAGCCTAGCAGAGAGCAGAGCAACAATCGCTGTTGTGATAACGCCCGTCCATAAGAAATCTGGGGACATGACAAGCCAAGTCAGTAAACCGCCAAGGATTGCCAATACCAGAAGGGTAACGAGGCTCCAAATAATCGTCTTCTTGCGCGTTGGTGTGTTGGGGTTGTCTTGCGTCATCGTGACTCAACCTCGCTTTGTTTGTTTTTGTTATGCATCACTAAGCCGTTGACGTTGGCGTTATCTCGATACCAGTTATTGATGGATTTGGCTTGTTCAGCATTGTCACACCGAACGATGACGCGAACGTATGAATTGATGTTGTCCGCGACTGGTTGATAGTTGGATGTTGGCAATTGGGCGATGAACTTCTCAGCATTCTTAAGATTAGAGAAGGTGGCAAGTTGCACTAGCCAATTGGTATCCGCCGCAGGACTCGTGATTTTATTGCTATTTGTCATTGGCGCTGATGTTTTAGCTGGTGACGTCACTGCTTTAGGTTGGCTTGGCTCTGGACGAGGTGACTGTGTGGTATTTACCGATACCTTGTTGCCTTTTAAATCATCGTCGCTACTGACGTAAACAATGTCTTCTGCGTGACCAGAGTCTTCTGCGTGACCAGACTTAATATAACGTTGGCTGTAATCTGCGAGCTGAACAAAATCCCTCGCGCGTTGCGGTTTGGTTTGGTTGTACCAGAAATAGCTCAGGGCAACACTTAAGCCAATGATAGTTGAGAATAATAGCGTGGTGATAAGGTAACGTTCTTTGCGTGTCGGTTTGCGTGTTTTAGGTACTGCCACCTTGGTACGACAGTAGATGCCACCCGCTTGTCGGTACTGACTTAAGATTTGTGCTATACGGTAGGTAAAACGCTTCAACTGATCATAACCTGTTTCTCGGTACTGACCTTTGAAGCCAATATTGAGGAACAGATAAACGACTTCGAGTAAGTCGACTAGCTTATGCGGTTGACGTGCCGCTTTCTCCGCCACAGTGAAGAAGAGCTCACCGCCATTGCGCATGCCAAACAATTCACTGAGCAGCGTTTTGTTTTGCCATCCACGTTTCTCACCCCAATCGGTGTAGACAATCAACTCATCCAAAACCACCGCATACAGAAAACACAGCTTGTCGATCACGGCGATTGGGTAGGCGAGTTCTTCACCTTTGGTTTTGATTTCATTGATGGAGGCAACCAGTTGATGCCTGAGCGTCGCGATGTCTTCTGGTTCAGGCAAGGTGTTGAGCTTGAGTATTACCGCCAACAACTCGGAACTTATGTTGATCAGCTGATTCTCAGCTTTGTCGAAATGATGTAAGAACCCATTATTGGTTTGCGCGGCGTTCACCGAGTGCCATTTTACGTTTGACACCTCCGTGTCTTTACTGACGAAGTCATTTTCGCCGTTGTCCCAAACTAAGGTATCTTCATCCAAATAGTTCATAACTTACTACCTCAGAGCGTACAGCATCACTTCTAAGTCGCCAACACGTGTATCGACGTGCAGCGCCAGTGCATCGCGGTTTTCAATCATTTCCAACCAATTTCTGTGCGACGTATCCACTTCAAAATACGCAGTGCCTTGCATCGGTTTTAGCTCGCTTGGCGCAACAGGTAGCGGCGTCAGTTGCACGCCAGAAAGGGCGTTACGTACGATCTCTACAATCTTGTTGTTGCTGCTGAGTTTGGCTGCGGCAGGGAAAAGCTCATTGAGTTCAGTACTGCTGATATTGGAGCGCACACTGAGAACAAAACGGCGATCTGACAGGTTATGACCATCTTTCACCAAAGTTCGTAGCAATCGGCGTCGCTCAAACAACGAGGTATCGAACGCAAACTTAATCACCGAGTCTTGCTGAACCAGCGAGAGCATATTGCGCAGGTTCGAAAACAAGGGATTAAAGCAATCATACAAACGGTGGAAATTCAACGGCTGACATGGCTCTGGAATCGCAGGTGTGGATGCCATGACTTGCGCTTCAAACTTACGTAACTCCAAGTAGAGCTGATGGGTTTGGAACTTTGGATTCGATAAGGATAAATCAAACCACGGCAGCCATGTGTTGAGCGTTTGCAGCCACAAATAATCTTGCATCATCGACTGTGTACTCTTTTGTCCTTGTCCGGCTTGAATGCGCTTGAGTAAGCTGGTGGCACGATTGGAGGTAAGGGCGTGGATTTCTTTCAAACGCTCGACCAACAATTGTGAGGCACCATAATGCAAACAAGCTGGGATGAATGAGCGATCGAGCATCACCTCACCAGTTTCGCTGCATTCCAGCACTTTGGCGAAAGGAATGAGAGTAAAGCCAGAAGTGTCCTCACCTTCGAGTTTAATCGCGATGTTGAGCTGCGCTACCTCGACTTCAACGCTGGCATTCCCTGAAGTCGAAGTGTCAAACACATTGATGGTGCGAGTGAGGTAGCGACTTTGTTCGGATTCATCATTGGCGTAGTCATTATTGCCTTGCAGAGAGACAGGCAGTGCCAAGTAAGCCATCTTCTCAATTGTACCGTGCGGCACATCTCTGGCGACTTCGCGTTTGAGTTCGAAATGGCTACCATCCGGGAACAAGCCTGCGCTTGACAAAACCGAAAGTTTGCCAATTTTAAGCAGATCGTGATTGATCACTAAGTCGGTCACGCCATAGTAAGGAGCGTAACCGGCAAGTGTTTCGACATTTTGCCTGACGTAGTTTTGCGTGTATCTGTCTTGTTGCTGAAAGTGTTGTGGGGCAATGAACATACCTTCTTGCCAAACGACTTTATTATATGCGTCCACGTAATTTCCCTATCTACTGAATCGAGTTAAAAGATATCCCACCAAGGCGAATCTGGTGTCACGGTTTGCAAAGCTGCTTTATTACCGCTGATCTTTAACTGGATATATTGTTTTTCTTTCTCAGGCGCGGTCGTGACGACCGTCGCTATGCTTGCGTCGTACTCGGCAAATTCCACCAGCACACCGATGTACTGAGTGGTGTTATTGATGTCTAAGGTTTGCTTGCTGTTACTGTCTGGCATCACCACAGGCAACACTTGTTTAGACACCAAATTCGCGCCCAGTAGGCTCACATCATTGTTGTACAAATCAATAAACGGCAATTGCTTAAACTGCTGTGCGTCGGTGAGTTGATACAAACGCACCACCACCGGATTGGTGGTGTTGTTCGTGGTGGGGTTGATGATTTTCTCTGCGCTCACTGCCAGTTGATACTGCGTCACAACAGGTTTCGGGTCGGATGAGCAACCCACCAATACAAGAGCAAGCAAACTAAGCCAAATCTTCATCAGTTTTCCTCACTTTGCTTCTGCATGTTTTCCATAAACATCGCTTTGAACTGACGACGGAAATCGCCGTTATCTTGTCGGTGCTGAAAGTGTTTGCGATAGATTTTCCAATACTTCTTATCTTTGCTGCTGGACAGTTCGCCAGACACAAACTCGCTAAATTGGTTTTCTAATTGATTTGGTGCGAACTCGTTGAGGAACTGATCGAGTGTTTTATCCAGCGCATCAAACCATGCTTCATGCGCAAGCGGTCGATTACGAAGGTATTGTTGATTCTTCTCGGTAATCGTAATCAGCTTTTCGATTGAGGCTTGCAATCCAGACATCGGTAAGTGATCGCACGGAAGATATTCAATCTTCGTTGAACGCACCATTGCTTGTTGCTGTTTAGACACTTCATCAGCTTCGAAATGATCGGACAGTTCGTCATCGTCGATATCTGCGAATGGGTCAGAAGAGAAGGGGTCATCGCTCATCACATTGTGGGGTGAATAGTGAACTTCAGATTTTACAGGCTCGGCTATTTCACCTTCATCAAGAAAATCGACATTGTCTCCAAGTTGCAAATCGAACTTAGTCGCAACCACATCATCAGGTTGACCTTCGACGGGGGCTTTGCTCGACGTCAGTGTGGATATAAGCATCGAATAGTTTTCGATCTTTAAAATATCGCCATCGTTGAGTGGGTAATCTTTGTTTCTTACCATGGTCTTATCGTTGAGGCGAGCCGGGTTCTTGCCAGTACTTTTCACCAAGTAGCCGGTTTCAGTGAGACGAATTTGTCCGTGAATACGCGAGATGCGTTTTGATTGATCGGACAACGCAACTTCACAAGAAGCTGAGCGCCCAAATTGCCCGCCGGACTCGGGCAGATAGATGACTCTTGACGTCACCATCTCTTCAGAGGGTACAGAAATTAAATGTATGCTGATCGCCACTTGTTACCCCTCGCATTTAGCCAACGCTGTGTTGAAAACGGTTAAGAAATCAGAATATTTGTCCAAAAAACAGTTAGAGAGATACACGCCCATGAGCTTGGTTTCGAATACTCGAGAATAGAAGTAATTGCTCGGAAGAGAGGCTTGGCTGATTTCCGTATAGAACACCAGTTCATCTTCCAGTGCGACATCAATTTCTCTTTGTTTTAAAAGCGTTAGTAAAACCTCAGCATCTCGTGGCTGCTTAACGACGTGATATCCATTACTTTTCAGCCAAAACCATGTGCTTGAGCCAAATTCTGCGGAGAACTTGAGGTTCAACTTTGACAAATCATCAAGCTTAGGCTCTACACCGGGACCAACATACCAACGCAGTTTTCCCTGGGTAATCGGTGCAGATAGCGTTGCATAGCTGTCGTGTTCTTTGGTTTTTGGGGAGACGAAAAAGCCATGTTGCTGACCGCTGTGCACATGAAGCTGCGCGTCAGACCACTGCGTCATGGTGAGTTGATAAGGTTGTCCCATTTGGCCAAGCGCACATTGCACGCGATTGAGCGCAAACCCATTCATATTTTGATTTTGGTGAGTTTGATACGGTGCCCATTTGTATGTCGCGAGTCGCAGTCGGTCTGCACCAATCCACACTTGCGCCCAAGCCTCAAACGAGAACAAAGCGCCAAGCAAAATAAACAGCGATGAAATCAGCTTGGTTATTTTGCGGAAAAGACTCACCCCACAACTGACCGCCGCCTCTTGAACAAGGGTCGAGGTCGTGACGAGATGGGGTGAATGTACGCTTCTAAACATCATGATTTGTTACTACTGAATATCCAATTCAAAGCCTTGTGGCGTCGATGCAGCGGTGACCGTCACTTGGCTAATGGGTTGTTGTGTACTTAAGCGTGCAATGCATTCTTCTGCCAGTTTTGGCATCAAAGAGCGGTTAATGATCTGTTCAATCGCTCGACCGCCTGTGGTTGGGTCGGTGTTTTTGCTGACGACCAAATCCACAAAACCTGCATCCCATGTAAAGCTTGCTTGGTATTGTTCTGCCAGTTTTTTGCGAATGCGGTTTAGAGCGATTTCGGTGATCTTCGCCAGTTCATCATCGTTGAGCGGGTAATACGGCACTATAGTTGTGCGCCCTAAGAATGCGGGCTTGAAGTAACGCTGTAGTTCGGGACGAATCGCCTCGAGCAGTTCATCGTTACTGATGCGTTCGGCGTTTTCATCACACACATCGCAAATCGCTTTGTCTGCGGCGTTAGAAGTCATGATGATAAGAGTGTTTTTGAAATCAACCGTTCGCCCTTCGCTGTCTTTGATCTGTCCTTTATCGAAGATTTGATAGAAGAGATCGTGCACGCCCGGATGCGCTTTTTCCATCTCATCCAGAAGCAAGACAGAGTATGGATTGCGGCGAATGGCTTCGGTAAGCACACCACCTTCACCAAAGCCGACATAACCCGCAGGTGAGCCAAGTAGCATCGAGATTTTGTGCTCTTCTTTAAATTCGGTCATGTTGATGCTGGTTAGATCGTTGCGGCCTCCGTAGAGCTGCTCAGCAAGCGCCATTGCGGTTTCGGTTTTACCCACGCCACTAGGGCCACACATCAAGAACACACCAATAGGCTTGCGATTATCGGTTAAGCCAGCGCGTGAGATTCGAATCGCTTTTGCTAGCTCTTGTTTCGCTACGTTTTGACCGATAACGCGTTTACCAAGCTCTTCTTCCAGTGACCGTAAACGAGCAATTTCATCACTCATCATGTTGCCGACCGGAATGCCGGTCCAACCTGAAATGACTTGCGCAATGGTCGAATCGTCCACCATCGCATTGACTAATGGCTCTTCACCTTGAAGCTTGTGCAATTGGTCAAGTAAAGCGTTCAACCGGGTTCGTTTCGCTTCCTCTGGTGTTTCGCTTTCGATAATGCTTTGCTGAAGCGCTTTGATGTCATCGACTAACTTAATCTCTTGTTCCCAACGCGTTTGGTATTCGGCGAATTGAGATTGATTAATCGTGATGTCTTGCTTTAACTCGGCAATTTCTTCTGTGCCAGTGCCGAACAAGTCAAACTCTTTTTTCAGTGCTGACAGCTCGTTTTGTTGGTAACGAATGGTTTGCTCAAGCGCTTCAATCACTTCCGGTTTCGCACCTTGGGTTAATGCAATACGCGCACTGGCAGTATCGAGCAGGCTGATGGCTTTGTCTGGCAATTGGCGAGAAGGTAAGTAACGAATCGAAAGGTTAACCGCCGCATCAATTGCGGATTCTGTGATGAACGCGCCGTGGTGTTTCTGTAGCGAAGCCGCAATGCCGCGCAGCATCTGTTTGGCATCTTCTGCGTTTGGTTCTTCAATCGTGACAACCTGGAAGCGGCGGGTAAGGGCAGGATCTTTCTCGAAGTACTTTTTGTACTCTGTCCATGTGGTGGCTGCAATAGTTTTAAATTCACCGCGCGCGAGTGCAGGTTTAAGCAGGTTAGCGGCATCGTTTTGTCCTGCCGCACTGCCAGCGCCGATGAGTGTATGCGCTTCATCAATGAAAACGATGATTGGCGTATCGCTGTTTTTCACTTCGTTAATGACATCTTTTAAGCGATTTTCGAATTCGCCTTTCACACTTGCGCCTGCTTGTAACAGTCCCAAATCAAGCGAATGGAGTTGAACGCCTTGTAATGCACTTGGTACTTCATCCGCGGCAATTCTCAGCGCTAAGCCTTCTACCACAGCCGTTTTACCCACACCCGGCTCACCAACAAAAATAGGGTTGTTCTGACGCTTACGACACAGAATATCGATGGCTTTTTTGACTTCTGAGTTACGACCAGAAATCGGGTCGATATTGCCTTCAATCGCTTGCTGTGTGAGGTTAATAGTGTACTTGCTCAATGCGTCATTTGCGCTGGCGGTGTTCGCTGCTGAACTTGCCTCCGCTGTACCTTGTTGCGTTGCTCGCTTAACAGGAGTTTTGTTGATTAACCCTTGCAGTGACTCGGTAGATACATTTTGTAGTGACTCGAGATAGTTGCTCGAATTGCCCATCACGCTCTGCTGCAATAGTGCCTGAACAAGGTGCAGACTGATAATTTCACCATGACCATAGTTGATGGAGGCAATCATCCAGGCATCTTTAAGAAGTTCGGTGAGTGCATGACTCAACGTTGGTTGACTGTCTTGCACTTTAGGTAAGCGCTCAATGCGATTTTCCATTTCACTGGCAAGCTGATCTTGGTTGATCTTTTGACTTTGAATCAGCGCTTTTAAATGCGCATCTTGTTGGATGAGTAAAGTCAGCAGCCAATGCTCAGGCTCAATAGCGGCAACGCCTTGGTTCATTGCTGCGCCTGCAGAGGTTTCCAATGCACGTTTTAACTCTGGCGATAACTTGGCGACCAAATTTGTCAGCGTTACTTGTGTCATAACCTTATCCTAGTCTTTTGCGCGATAACCTTCTTTGTTGTCGCGTTTTCTACCTAGCTACTTCAGAAGAATTCGAATCCGCTCTGCACATTTACGTTCTGGGGCGAGGCAGTCCACTTCACCCAATTTCGCGGCTTGATCTGGTTGAGCAGACAGCCTTGGTTTTCCGAGATACGCACATTTAACGTTGAGATAAATAAAAATCGGTGTGGCGTCTCGTAAGTAATGTTGAATGAGCTGGCGAATGTGGAACGCCAACTGAGTATCTCGATGAATTTGATGCAGCTCTTTTCGATTCGCTGGTTGGATGCTCACCACCAAATGTGGGTTGTAAGTCATGCAAGTTTTGCCAATCAGAAAACCTTGCCCAATTCCTCTGTTGTATTCGTCTTTTTGCCCTAAACGGGTGAGGGAACTTGCTGGTAACTGTCGGCGTTCATGGCTCTCAGTCGACACATCGATTTGGTAAGAGAAGTAGTCGTTAAGAATCTGTTCTAATGTTTCTAAGTTACGATGTCCTTGAGCGAACAACAGCGTGTATTGAAAGAGTGCGCCGTGTTCGTGTTTTAGATTCGCCAGTTGATTGAGCAAATCGGTTTTCTCTTTTGATAGCTCTTTCTGCACCAATAGATGAGGCGCGAGTTCAAGCTGCGCGGCAAGTTCAAAGTGGCGCTGATTAAACACATCTAAAAAGTCTTTTAACGCGTGATCATCGTTATGCAGTGCGAACAACAGTTCTTCATAGATGTAGTTTGGTATAACGCCCTGTGCACCAGATAACGCCTGCTGCGCGATGCGGACTTTTGCGCTGTGGTCACTGAATGAAAAGTACTGAATATCGTCGGCGTCTCCGTGTGGCATGGCCTCCGCTTTGAGTTCAAATTTGAGCTTGTGAACGGACTGTTTTGCCATTTGCATCAGTAGTCGCATTGCCTGTGCAAAGTCATACTGGTGCGGGTTGGCTTTTAAATCGTTAATCAGTGACATCCACATCATCTATCTTCCACGCTACATCGAGCGTTGGCTCCCGTGGATTCTTGGATAACATCTCGCAATGCCATCTTTACCATACAGACGAATCGTGAGCTGTATGTAGCGATCAAAACTACAGAACTGCTGAAAGAAGCGATCCAACACATCAGTGAAAGTCAGATAGTTGCCGGACGTATCGAGCGTGATTTCGATCTCCGTACCGGGAGAGAAAACGTTCTTGCCTAGAAGACGCATGGATGAAACCTGGGACCGCACCTTAACTGATTGAATCATTTGTATCTCATCGCTCACAAGTTGGTTGCGGGTACATAACTGCAGCATTTGTTTGAGCTGCTGGGTTGGATCTTCGCAATGCAATAGAGAAGAGAAGTTGCTGTTAAGTAACCCAATAAACTGCCAGTGCATGTTGACGTCAGACTCGCGCTCAATTGGAGCTGAAGGCGGGTAGAGTGCATGAAAATCACCGGGCAAATCGATGGGCTCTAAACACGTCATCTCACCGCTGATCGTGCATGCCTGTTTGCCATTGGAACACAGAAGGCGAGTGCCATAGAGTTTGTTGAACTCCAATTCTTGATTGGTATTTAAGCTGATGGCCAATCGCAGCTCGCCCGTGAAATCTTTTCGGCTTTGCCAATAGTCGCAATGTGGATCGCTTTGGTAGCTGTCTTTAAACAATGGCGTCAGCAGCTTTTGACCGCTCGATGTAATCTCAAACACATCCAAAATGTCGATCACTTGAATCTCATTGTCGGTATGCGCATCTGCATTCACGGGAATCGTCAGGCTGCGTTGGTCGTAACTTGTTGGCTCGCCCGTTTGCTCGAAGAGGTTCATCGCGGGCACAACGTTAAGCTTAAACACTTGATTATCAAAAAGACGGATAAACTCCATCGGCAATGAATGCATGAACAGATTCAATACAACAGATGAACAATCGTGTTGTTGGCACGCTTCGCCAAAACCTTTTAGTCGGAAGAACTGGCGTTTCTCTTTGAAGAAGAAAAACTCATTCATCAAATGGTAGCCAGAGAATTGATTGCCTTTTTGCGGAAGAAACTGGAACTGTTTGTCGCTGATTCGGCTCTTGAGTTGATTCGCAGGCAAGACCGCGTGATTCTCGCCATTGATGTCGGAAACCGAGATTGCACGAGTTTCACTGAGCAGCAGTTCTACCAGCGAGTCTGCATTGTTTTCAAAACCTTGTACGAAGAAGTCTAAATCTTCTAACGCCAATTGGCTGAAATGCACATCATCATCGCCTGTAGACAGAGTAAGCTGAATGACCGCGGTGGTATGTTCGCTACCTTTGGGGCGATTGAAATTAAATGGCGCGCTGCTCGCTTTGGTATCAATTAGCATAAATGGTGTGGTCTTAAGTTCATCAGCGGTGGTGAACAAACACGTTTTACCCTGCGATACAGAAGAAAAACGAGTGCCTTTAGGAAGTGTCGCACTGTCGGTGGAAGGCGCGTCTGTGGTCATCTCCAGATAAGCCACGCTGGGCACAGTTTGAATGTAACTTGGGTAGAGCACGCCAAGTAACCCTTCGACAACCTCAGGGATTTGCTCGGACAGACGCTTTTCAGCCTTGGCATTCAACAGCGCCACGCCATCAAGTAATCTTGCCAAACTAGGATCTTCTATTTGCCCCTGATGGATATTCAGGCGCTGTGCATGTTCTGGATGTGCAGAACCAAACTGGCCAAGTGCACGGCGAACAAAGGTAAGCTCTTGCTCGTAATAACGCAGTAGAGGATCACTCATACAAACCCTCCTTTATATCGGTGGTCATGTCGCTTAATGAAATCTTGGAGTCGAACATCAGTTCTTTTTCGTCTTGTATAGTTTTGGCTTTGGCAACGATATTGAAAGCGATAGTGTTTTCTCCAGCTTTTCGTTCTACAAGCTCGACCATGACTTGACTAAGGCGAGGTTCGAAATGTCGAATGTAATTCTCTAGCTTAAGTGCCAATTGCTGGTCTAGACTGGCACTAAGCAAATGCACATCTTCAATACCAAAACGATAGTTAGAGCGTTGCACTTCGGTTAAGCGGTCATCAATGCTGATCAGTGGCGCTTCAGCATCTATCAGGCGGGTCAGATGGTATTTGATGTCCTCGATATCATCTCGACGAGTAGCAGCGGAAGTTTGCACGAAGGTACCCCAAAAACTCATTACGCCACCTCGTCCAATTCTGTTGTGAGAACCACTTCGCCAGTGAAATGGTCGTATTGATATTGAGGAACAATACGTAAGGTGCAAACGAAATTACCCGGATGATGGTCAGAATCGCATACGCTGATCTTTGCAAAGCTCAATGGGTATTTTGCAAGTGTTTCTTCATTGGCATTAGTGACGTTGCTCGAGAATTTTTCAATCCATTGAGAGAGTATCAACTCAGACTCTGCCGCGGTTTTGAAGCTACCAATCATCTCGCGCAATTGCGCTTTGAGATAGTGTGCGATACGGCAAGACATCAATGAGGTTTGGATTTGAGTCAGCACTTTTTCGTTGTCGGATTCACTGTTTCGCCAAATCGAGTTGTTGCCGTTGAAATAGAACTTGTCACTCAGTGGACTCTTAGTTAATGGGATAAATCCGTTGCAACTGTAGAAGGTAGACAGCCGTCCAAATAAAGTCACTTTGGTTTGAGGTTGAATCATAAAATGGCTGTCGCTCTCGCTTTGGTTAACGACGGCGCCTTGATTGTTGTCGTTCCAGCGTGATTTTAAGAAACCAAACCAACTTACGCGTTGATACTCTCGCATAATGGTGGACGCGAACGCAAAGCCAGCATTGCCCCAGAGTCCATTTTGTTTCTCGTTGTAGATAAACCCAACTTTGGCGTTCTGGTAACGTGTTCGCATGCACATCTCCGGCATCACCAAGCCAACAAAACGTGCAGAAGGTTTATTGCGTAAGGACTGCCACGATTGATAATCAGGGCTGGTGAGGATCTTCTCGATTCGGTTGATGTCAGATAGCCAATCGGCACCGGATTCAACAAAGAAATCACGATTTGGAGCAAACAGCATCGGACATAAAGTCGCTTCGCCCAAACGGCTCAATAGCTCGACAGTGAACAAATCATCGTAGTCAGATTCGAAATCCATATTCGCCGCAACGGGCTGTGTGAATAACAAACAACCAAAAGGATGTCCGCCCACAGTATTCAACTCTTTGTTTCCTATCTTGTTATACAGCTCAGAAGTTTTAGTGCTGTAGGCATGATTGACATCTGAAGAGACTTCTTCCCAGCTCATATTAAGCAGTTTGAGCTGAGTGCGTTGATGATTAACGGATAGGGTAGCTAAGCCTTGGAGTCCCAGCCAATTGGTTTGCAGTGCCTCAAAATCTGGATGATGAAGGAGCTTATCCATCTGTTCAGATAACCTATTATCGATCTCCGCGATTAAGCGCGAAATATAAGTAATAAGTGCATCACAACTGTCCAGCGCGGGGTGAGACACTTGAGACAGTAAAAAGAGCGCCTCTCGTAAAAAGTCACTGTCTTTATCGTCTAACTGTGTAAATTGAGTTTGCCAACCTGAGTGATAAATCTTACTCATACTATCCTCGTGACCTAAATCTAGTTGGCATGGTCGAAGCGTTCTACTCCGACCGTGCTTTAACCTGCTGAACCTGGGATCTTCGCTACCATACGAACTGAAGTCGTCAGTGTTTCTAGTTGTAGCCAAGGTCTTAAGTGAGCAACGGCTGAAAAAGCACCCGGTTTACCCGGTTGTTCAACCACTTCAATTCGAGACTCTGCCAATGGTGTTTTCGCACGCTGATCGTTACCAATCGCACCCGCGTTGGTGTATTGATCGATCCAAAGTTGCAGTTCACGTTGAATGTCTGATGCTCCTAGGTTGGAACCTAGCTTGTCACGACCCATGATTTTCAAGAAGTGAGCGATGCGACTACTGGCCATGATGTACGGAAGACGAGCTGAAATAGCAGCGTTTTCCGTTGCATCTGAGTCTGTGTAGGTCTTCGGTTTCTGCGTCGTCTGTCCGCCAAAAAACACGCCGTAGCTTGAGTTCTTATAGTGAACCAGTGGCAAGAAGCCGAGGTCACTCAGCTCTTTCTCGCGTTCGTCAGTTAGGTTGACTTCAGTCGGACACTGTTGAACTAAATCGCCAGCTTCGGTCTTGTAGGTTAGGTTTAGTAGGTTTTCTACTTTACCGCCGTTATCCAGACCACGAATTGCGGTACACCAACCGTAAGCAGTGAACGCTTGAGTTATTTTCAACCCCAGTTCATAAGCGGCATTCGACCAAACTAGCTCATCATTGCTGGATGGACTTGGATTACCATCTTGGTCAGTGTCCAACTCTTCGTAATTGAACAGCTTGGTACCAAGACCTTTCTCACCGTATGGGAGGCGAGCCAGTGTTCGTGGTAGCGTCAGTGCTACATAACGAGCGTCGTCACTTTCACGGAATGAGTTCCACGCCGTGTAAGCAGGAGAATCAAAGCCTGCGCCTATGGGTTTGCCTTCGTTAAAGCTAGTGAAATCATTGTACTCAAACATTTCTGCGTTTGCCGAAGCAATGAACGGTGCATGACACGCTGCTGCAACTTCGCCCATGTAACAAAGCAGGGCGACGTCTTCGTCTCTAGCGCTGAACTCGTAGTCGCCGATGAAGGTGCCATATGGTTCACCACCTGCCGTGCCGTATTCGCCTTGGTAAACGGCGTTAAACAATGGGCTACGGTCGATAGCTGGCGCATCTTCAAATTGGTCAAGCAGCTCGTCTTTGGTGTAATCGACCATTTTTATCTTCAGTGAAAGTCCAAGCTCGCTCTCTTTCACTAGTTTTTGCAGACCACGCCAAGAGCCTTCTAGTTTCTGGAAGTCGTTTTCTTGCATGACTTTCGATAGCTGTTTAGAAAGCTTTTTGTCGATCTCAACGATGGCGTTTTCAATCGTTTTAGTGACGTTCTTGTCCCAAGTGACGGTGCCGCTCAGAGCTTGCTCCGCCAGAACAGAGAACAGTTCTTTGGTTGTGTCAGCAGGTGTTAGAGTGGTCGCTTCGATTGCACGATCCAGTAAGCTTAACGATGCTTCAGCAGCTTCTGCTTGTGGTTGTGGTTGGTTTTCAACTTCCGCAGTCATTATTCTGCTCCTTCTTTCTGAATGCCTAGCTCATTGGAAAGGGCGTTGATGGCGTCTGCATTTTGCAGAACTTCTTTAAGTAGCTTCTCTAGATCACGGGAACGATCCGCTTTTGAAAGCAGTACCTTGAGTTGGTTACGAGTTTCAACAAGCCTCTTGAGCGGCTCAACTTGCTCAATGATCGCTTCCGGCTCGAAATCTTTCATTGATGAAAATTTAAGACTCGCTTCGATTTGGCTATCGTCATCAGCCAACATGTTGTCCACTTTGAGTGAAAGTTCTGGACCAACGCGCTTCATTACCGTATTGAAGTTGTCTTTGTCGACGTTGTAAAAAGTACGATCTTCGACGTCATCTTTGTCTTGTTTATGACCCGAATAATCACCGATGACTCCCACCACAAAAGGGAGTTCTTTGGTTTCTACTGCACCATTCGTCTCGACATCGTAAGTAATGCTTACACGGTTTTTGCTAACTCGCTTGTGCTGGGATTTTAGTGCCATAATGGTATCTCCTTATTCCATATTCCATTAACCACCAGTAATAGCGGTTGAAGTAATTTTCGCTGTCGACGTATTAAAGCCCACTTCAGAGGCTTTCTTGATGGCGCCTTTTTCGTTTTCGACGTAATACTTTTTCGCAATCTCAGTGTAAGTCAGGCTGAATGATTCTTTCGGTAGCTGACCATCATATGCGCCGAAGTTGTAGCTCGCGATACGTGCTGAGGTTAACGTTAGGATAAGATATGGATCTGCGCCAAGACCTTCACGGTTTGGTTTGGTCATGATGATTTCGATGGTTTTGCCTTCACTGCCCGGTTTGTACAGGAAACTGGTTAGGTACGCGGACGCACCATCACAGCCGCGAGTGATGTTAACTTCACCTAGTGCTACCATGCCTTGGTCAGCGTTGTTCGCGTCACCGACGTTGATGTCTACGCCACGAACCGCACCCCAGTTCACTGTATCAATGGCAAAAAAACCCTCCTTGCCATTGATCTTTTCTACCGTTGCAGCACCTTCTGGATTATAGCCATCAATTCTCATGAAAATAGAAGCCATTTGGATCTCCTTAGCATTTTTGCGTTTACTATTCACCACTCAAAATCGGTAATACCGCTCGATGATTGAGTAGCATTTACTTCTGGTTGGTTGGTTGTATTAGGAGTGTCGCTTTGCTCTGACATTGTTGGTTCAATTGACGTTGCAGTTTGAGACTCCTCATTCGAGGCAGTTTGAACCTCAGGCACTGGCACGGTTGGAACCGGCTCAGACGTGAGTTGTGGTTCAGGAATTTTCTTCAGAATGGTTTGTTTTAAGTTGTCCATTCCTGTGAGTTGATTGATATGTTCGAGTACTTGGCTGTTGCCGCCAGTCATTTCTTGCAGCAGTTCAGGCAAACTTAGGTAGCCCCAGCGAATTGCACGTTCGAGCAAGAATGGGACAGGGCTGTGTGGCTCGGTTTGTTTGAAGTAGTCTGCTAATTTTCTGAGTTCGTGAAAGGCGCAGTCGCGATTTTGTTTTTGATTGTCAATGGTTACGGTAGACGCTTGAATATAGGGTTGAGTTTGTGTTGCTGAAGTGGGGGACACAAAATCGATTTGCTGACCAGAAGCCACTTGGTTGGCTTCTTGACTAGCTTGAATTGTTTGCGGGCTATCTTTAACCAGCCTAAATTTTTCGTCCAGTGGCCACTTAGAAAACTTGTCTTCAGTCAGGTAGCGAATCGCATTGATCAGCTCAGCAATGTTCTCTTTGATGAACTTAAAACTGACAGGTGAAGCGTTAACAGGTTGGCACTGCTTGACTATAGCTTGCTCTGTAGCATCAAAGTTCTGATATGTTTGTGCCAAATTCATTAACCTGTCTTGAGTATCCGCACTGAAAAGTTTTTGAGCTTTGGTTTTGATTTCGTCAAGCGAACCATTTCGCTTAGCACGTAGGTAATCGCCGAACGTAATCTCATCAATCAATCCAATTAATTGCAAAGGCATGTATAATGCGGTGGTATAGTGACTTTCGCCTACCAGTTGCAGTAAAGGCTTCATGCGAAACTCTGCCCGCTCTCTTTCGATACCTGACGCTTCAGTGCTTTTTAATTTATCCTCGGGAAGGAAAGGGTTGAGTGAATTCCAAAATTGCTCAACGGTGTACAGCAGCGCTTGCGTTGCGTCGGCAAGATCGCGGTAAGGTGCGTCGGTAAATAACTGACTGGTGATATACCAACCCAACAACTCTAAGTCTTTGCTCGACTGAGTTAAGGCGTGATATGTCGCATTGCGCAGTTGTGTCCAGTTTTCATTGTTGCTCTTTAGCAACGCTTCATCACTAAAACTAAAGGCATTGGTTGTTTCAACCAATTGGCGAAACGACGACTGCGCAGCGTTGTAATTATTTCTTAATGCTCGATAAGCACTTCTATCAAGTTTTAAATAGATGCCACAGGGAGATCCATTTGTGATCGGTGCTAAGAGACTATCAATATTAACCATATTCCAATCAGCCATTTAACATTTAAGTTGTTAAGTCATTAAGCGGCTAAGTTATCGAGCTTTGTTGAAGCTGAGTGGTGACAAACATATGTCAAAAACTGCTCAATTGTTTGCTTTGACTTTTCCGTTTGCTCA